>NZ_JBFTIM010000004.1:0-458605 GCF_056394765.1 Mycoplana sp. 10N416
ACGTTGATGCCGTTGTCGACGTCATGCAGGTTGTTGCGCAGGAACGTGCCGTTGCCGTAGATGGCGTTGACGGTCCGGCCCTGGCCGTCGACCTCGCTGTCCTGCAGGGTGAAGCCGGTGGCGCCGTCCATGACGCGCAGCGCGTGCCACGGCGTGTCGGAGGTCAGCTTGACGTTCTTCAAGGTCACGTTCTTGGCGTCGATGATGATGGCGCCGTAGACTTCCAGGTTGCTGATCACCGCGTTGTCCTGGGTGACCCGGTAGGTGCCGGTGAACTTGGTCATGTTCGAGCCGGCGGCAATGCCGGCGTTCGACGCATCCGGGAAGCCGGTGACCGTCGAGGCGGCAGCGGCAGCGGCGGCCGGCGCGGCTGACAGCCACACGATCGCAAACACACTCCGCAACAGATCGGCGCTCATCTTTTGCTCCATTGTGCAACAGCGCTTGCATTGATGGTTGCGCGGTCTGATCCACGCACTTTGCCGCCTCGCCGGCAGCAGGCCGATCCTGAGAACGGCCCAGCCCCTAGTTTAATGTCTTCGGGATCGGTCATCTTCCCCTTGGCGACCGCTTGGTGCCAGACTTTGGGAGGAAGCAACGCCGTCCGTATGTGGGCTTGGCGATGTCGCGCTGAATGCCATTGTGAGCGACTTACGCCAGATTGCCTACACTAACATCCGACATGCTGAATTATCGAGCGGTGAGGCGGATGCGAGGATGGGTGAGATTTCCGTGTCCTGCAGGGTTCTCATGTGGAAAGTAGCTGTCGTCGGAACTGGCTTCATCGGCTCGACCATCGCCTTCGTCCTCGCATCCAAAGGATGCCGCGTGGACGCCATCGACGTCAACGAACGGCTGATCGCAGCCTTCGAGCGCGGTGACTGTCCCATCAAGGAACCCGGCCTGGCCGACCTGCTGCGCGAGCAGAAGGCGGCCGGGCGTTTGCGGTTCAGCAGCGATTTTTCACGGGTCGCCGACGCCGACGTCATTCTGGTCACTGTCGGAACCCCGCTGACTGAAGACTTCTCCCCCGACATCAGCCACATCCGTTCGGCAACCGATGCCATTGCTCCATATGTGCACGAAGGGCAACTGGTGATGGTCAAGAGCACGGTCCCACCGGGAGTAACCCGGACGGTCGTGGCCGAGCGCTTGAAACGGTTTGCCGACGTTCACGTCGCTTTCAGCCCGGAACGGCTCGCCGAGGGCTCGGCAATACGGGAACTGAAAAGCCTTCCCATCGTCGTCGGTGGTCTCGACCCCCAAAGCAGCGCCGTGGCCGAGGCTTTCTGGCAGCAAACGCTTGGCGTCGACGTCATCGTCGTCAGTTCGCCAGAAGCCGCCGAGATGGTCAAATTGGCCGACAACCTCTGGATCGACCTCAATATCGCGCTCGCGCACGACCTTGCCAAGCTCTGCGACGCGCTGCCCTATGACCTGGACGTGCTCGAAGTGATTGCCGGCGCCAACAGCCTGAAAAAGGGCCAGCACTACGTCAACATCCTGACGCCATCGAACGGCGTCGGTGGCTACTGCCTGACCAAGGATCCATGGTTCGTGCACAGCCTTGGCGCGCGCCATGGCGCCGACCTGCTGACGCCGAAGACCTCGCGCACGATCAATGCGGGCATGCCGGCCTATTGTGCCTTGCAGATTGCGCAATGGGCGCGCCGCCACGACCGCGTGCTGTCCAATCTGCAACTGGCCGTCCTCGGCCTCGCGTTCAAGACCAACTCGGGCGATGTTCGCCTGACGCCGGTGAAGCCACTGCTGGATGCCTTGCGCTCCGAGGGATTCGGGACCGTCCGGGTCCACGATCCGATGGTTCTCAAGGAGGATGCCGATGGCTGGGGCGTGGAGCTCAATCCGTCCATCGACGACACGCTGCGCAACGCCGACGGCGTTATCTTCCTGGTCGCGCATGACGAGTTCAGGTCCCTGTCGCCTGCGCACATTGCGAAGCTCGCCGCCCCGGGCGCACTCGTCTTCGATGGCCGCCGGTACTTCGATCGGTCGGAAATCGCCGAGCTTCAGAACCTTGGCCTTGCTTACAAGGGAGTTGGACGTTGAACAGCGTGATGGTAACCGGCGCTGCCGGCATGATTGGCAGCCACCTGATTGACCGCCTGCTGCGGGACGGTCACATCGTCCACGGCCTCGACATCGTCCCGTTGGAGCGGGCGAACAATCTTCGCGAGGCGCGCGGCAACCCGAATTTTTACTACACGCACGGGGATATTCGCGACAAAGCGACGATCGAGCGCTATTTCCGCCCCGAAGCGAGCACCCTCTACCATCTCGCCTCCGTGGTCGGCGTGCGGCACTATATGGAGGATCCGCTCAGCCTCATCGATATCGCCATCATCGGCACCCGGAACTTCATCGGCCTGTGTGAAAAGCACAACGTCCGGATTCTCTTTACCAGCACCAGCGAAGTCTATGGCCGCAATCCCGCCGTTCCATGGAAGGAATCCGACGACCGTGTGCTGGGGGCGACCAGCGTCGACCGCTGGAGTTATTCGACGAGCAAGGCGCTGATCGAGCACATGCTGTTTGGCGTCTACCGCAAGAGCGGCATGCCGATGTCGATCGTCCGCTTCTTCAACGTCTACGGCCCGCGGCAAAATCCGATCTATGTGGTGTCCCAATCCATCTATCGGGCGCTGCGGAATGAGGCGCCGGAACTCTACGACGGCGGCCAGCAGACCCGCTGCTTCACCTATGTCGGCGACGTGATCGACGGTGTCGTGCGCGCCGCCACGAATCCCCGCGCGGTCGGCGAAATCTTCAACCTGGGCAATCCCACGGAAGTGGCAATCGGCGATGTTGTCAAGCTATGCGTCGAGCACAGCGCCACGGGGGTGACGCCCATCGCCGTCCGGAGCGAGCAGAAATACGGTGCCGTCTACGAGGACATCGAGCGCCGCGTCCCGGACGTGAGCAAGGCGCACGATCGCCTCGGTTGGCGGGCAACGACGAACGTCAGCGACGGAATTGCCCTGACAGTCAAATGGGCGCGGGAAAACCCCTGGTACTTGTCGCGATAGCGGCAAAGCCGGCGCCTGCGCGCCGGCCCCGGCTTGCCTGCTGACGACCGACGGCGGGTGACGCAGGCGCTCGGCCGGATCGTCCTTGAACCCGTCCGGCTCAAGCGCGGCTTCCATGCTCCGGACGGCGGCCATTTTTCAGCCCAAAAACAAAAAATACGGAATCCGTGAATCTGCCGTTGCTAATCTATGCGCCACTTAATATGGTGTTAAGTGGGAGTGAGCGAGCATGGACGACATTGTAGCTGCAACGGCGAAGCAGGGTGCAATCGGCGAGAAAGTCAAGGCTTTCCGCACGGCCCGCCGCATGTCGCTGCGCACGCTGGGCGAGGTGACGGGGACGACCGCGAGCTTTCTCAGCCAGCTCGAACGCGGCCTGAGCGGCGTCAACATCAGCACGCTGATGCGTATCGCCGGTTCGCTCGGCATAAGCCTCACCGACCTTTTCGACGACGCGGCCCCGCCCGTCGGCCGTGTTCTGCGCAAGAACGAGCGTCCGGAACTGCCGCCGGCCGAGGGCTATCGCAAGATGATGCTGACGCGGCGCCCGATCCGCGACCTCGAAGTCTATATCGGCGAGTTCGATCCCGGTGGCTCGACGGGCGAGAAGCCTTACAGCCATGGGGATTCGCACGAGCTGTTCTTGGTGATCCGGGGCGAGGTCGAGCTGACCCTCGGCGACGAACGCCACCTGCTGTCGGCGGGCGACAGCATCGAATATCCAAGCTCGGTTCCGCACAAGACCGTGAATATCGGCACGGAACCGGCCGAAGTCCTGTGGATGATCGCGCCGCCCACCAGCGTCGCGGACGACCTCGACCAATACCTGCCACGGCCCGGCTCGTAGCCGCAGCAGGAACAACGCAAGCGAGCGCTACTGGGAGTATCAAACAGATGAGAACATTTGCGAGGGCTTTGGCCCTGACGATGACGTGCGCCCTGGCGTTGCCGGCGTTCGCACAGGACAAGCCGGTCGCCGGCGAGGTGAAGGAAGGCTCGCTCAAGGGCAAGACGCTGACCTTCGTCTCCTATGGCGGCATCTATCAGGACGGCCAGGCGGCCGCGCTGCAGGAGTTCGTCGAGAAATCCGGCGTGACGCTGCTCAATGACGGCCCGACGGAAATCGCCAAGCTGAAGGCGCAGGTCGATGCCGGCAACGTCACCTGGGACGTCGTCGATACCGCCGACCTGCCGCCCTACGTCCATTGCGGCACGCTGTTCCAGAAGCTTGACTTCTCCAAGCTCGACGTCTCGAAGATTCCGCCCGGCCAGGTCGGCGAATGCTCGGTGCCGGCGATGAACTACGGCGTCGTCCTGATGTACAAGAACGAGACCTACAAGGACAATCCGCCGAAGAACTGGCAGGACTTCTTCGACACCGAAAAATTCCCGGGCATCCGCGCCATCGACGGCGCCGGCGATCCGACCGGCGGCCTGATCGAGCAGGCCTTCAAGACGACCGGCGGTGACCCGAAGGCGATGACGGCCGACGACATCGAAAAAGGCATCCAGAAGCTGCGCGATCTCGGCCCCGACACGATCTACTGGAAGACCGGCGCGGAATCCCAGCAGCTTGCCGAATCCGGCGAAGCCGACATGATCATGATGTGGACCGGCCGCGCCATGACCGCCGTGAAGAACGGCGCCGACTATACCCCGGTCTGGCAGGACTGGCTGGTCGTCATGGACCAGATGACCATTCCGGTCGGCGTCAAGGATACGGATGCCGCCTATGCGCTGCTCAATGCCTATCTCGGCGCACGCTCGCAGGAGATCCTGACCGAAAAGACTTCCTATACCCCGATCAACATGGACGCCAAGCCGAAGGTTGACGAGGTCACCACGGCGTTCCTCACCAGCACGCCCGAGCGCATTGCCCAGGGGTATCAGCAGAACATTCCGTTCTGGGTGAAGAACTTCGACCTCGCCGCCGAGAAGTGGTCCGCCCTTCTCTCCGGCAACTGAGCCTGACCCATCAGGACAGCCGCATCCGGCAACCCCACCCGCCTCATCAAGGGCGGGTGGAGCGCTCTTAATCCTCTCCCCTTGCGGGAGGGGGCTGGGGAGGGGGCAACCCGGATGCGACCGCCCGCCCGAAACACGGGAGACGACCTTGACCGCCACGTCCGACCAGGCCTTGCCGACCGGCCCTGCCGCCGGTTCCGATCGGCCCGACTTCCTCTCGAGATTCCGCCCCCGTGGCGCGGCGTGGCTTGCGGCGCCGGCGGTGCTGGTGCTCCTCGCAGCCCTCGCCTATCCGCTGGCGATCGTCGTGTTCCGCAGCTTCACCGATCCGGCGCCCGGCATCGACAACTACGTCTGGTTCTTCCAGTCGGCCGTGAACCGGACCGTGCTGCAACGCACCTTCGTGGTCGCCGCCTGGGTGACGCTCGTCTCCCTCATCTGCGCCTACCCTTACGCCTATGCCATGACCATCGTCGGCAAGAACCTGCGGCTGGTGCTCATCCTCTGCGTGCTGGTGCCCTTCTGGCTGAGTGGCGTCGTCCGCACGCTCGCCTGGGTCATCCTGTTGCAGGATTCCGGCGTCATCAACTCGTTCCTGCGCGGCATCGGCCTGCCGCCGGTCAAGCTGATCCGCACGATGCCCGGCGTCATCATCGGCATGACGCAGGTGTTGCTGCCCTTCATGATCCTGCCGATCTATTCGGTGATGAAGGGCATCGACACCCGCCTGTTGCAGGCCGCCCGAAGCCTCGGCGCCAAGCCGTGGCGCGCCTTCCTGCAGATCTACGTGCCGCTGTCGCTGCCCGGCGTCTATGCCGGCGCGATCATCGTCTTCATCCTGTCGCTCGGCTTCTACATCACGCCGGCTCTGCTCGGCGGCCCACGCAGCACCATGCTGTCGACGCTGGTTCAGAACCAGGTGCTCAGCCTCCTGAACTGGGGACGCGGCGGCGCCATGGGCGTGGTCCTTCTCGTCGCAACCTTCGTGCTTCTCGCCATCGCCGCCCCGCTGATGCGCCAGAAGCACGCCGCCACGCGTAGGGAGGCCTGAAGCGATGCCCTCTTTCCAACGCGTTCTCCTCGGCCTCTTCTGCCTGCTCGTCGCCGTGCTGCTGCTGGCGCCGACGCTGGTGGTGATCCCGATGTCGTTCAATGGTAACAAGTCGCTGGCTTTCCCGCCGGTCGGCTTCTCCTGGCAGTGGTACGACAACTTCTTCAGAAATCCCGATTGGACGACAAGTTTCACCAACTCGCTGATGATCGCCCTCATCGTCGCGGTGGTGGCGACCGTGGTCGGCACGCTCGCCGCCTTCGGGGTCAGCCGGGCCGCGGCCCGCACCGGCGGCCTGCTCCGTGCCCTGTTGATCACGCCGATGGTCGTGCCCGGCGTGGTGCTGGCGATCGGCATCTATGCGGTCTATCTCGATACGCACCTGGTCGGCACGGTTGCCGGCTTCGTGCTGGCGCATACGATGCTCGCGATCCCCTTCGTGCTGATCGCGGTGCAGGCGAGCCTCGAGGTGTTCGACCGCCGGCTGGAAACGGCCGCCGGCAGCCTCGGCGCCGGCCGGCTGACGGTGTTCCGCACCGTGACCCTGCCGCTCATCCTGCCGGGCGTCCTCTCCGGCGCGCTCTTCGCCTTCATCACCTCGTTCGACGAGATCATCGTCGCGCTGTTCATCACCAGCCCCTACCTGAAAACCTTGCCGGTGCAGATCTACTCGTCGATCACCCGCGACGCCGACCCGACGGTTGCCGCTGTCGGCACGCTGCTGTTCCTGGCGACGTCGCTCATCATCATTGCCGGCCTGCTCTTCGGCATGCGCCGCGGAAGGACATGACCATGAATGCACCTCACCGTTCCGCCGGTGCCGCGATCGAGATCCGCAAGGCCTCGAAGCGCTATGGCGCCTTCACCGCCCTCAAGGACATCGATCTGCACATCCGTCCCGGCGAGTTCATGACGCTGCTCGGCCCCTCCGGCTCCGGCAAGACGACGACGCTGAACCTGATCGCCGGGTTCACCGACATCAGCTCCGGCGCGCTCGAAATCGGCGGCAAGAGCGTTACCGGCCTGCCCTCGCACAAGCGCAACATCGGCGTCGTCTTCCAGCACTACGCGCTGTTCCCGCACATGACGGTCGGCAAGAACGTCGCCTATCCGCTGACGCTGCGCGGCATCAGCGGCGAGGACCGCGAGCGCCGCGTCAAGCGGGCGCTGGACATGGTGAAGATGGCCGACTTCGCCCATCGCTACCCGAATGAGCTGTCGGGCGGCCAGCAGCAGCGCGTCGCACTCGCCCGCGCGCTCGTCTTCGATCCGCCGCTGCTGTTGATGGACGAGCCGCTCGGAGCGCTCGACAAGAAGCTGCGCGAATGGCTGCAGCTTGAAATCAAGCGCATCCACCGCGAACTCGGCACCACCTTCGTCTACGTCACTCACGACCAGGAAGAGGCGCTGGTATTGTCCGACCGGATCGCCGTCTTCAACGGCGGCCGCATCGAACAGATCGGCACCGGCCGCGAACTCTACGACAATCCGGCGACGCTGTTCGTCGGCCGCTTCATCGGCGAGTCCACGGTGCTGCGCGGGGTGGCAGAGGTTCCCGGCAACGAGACGCTGATGACGATTGGCGACCAGAAGGTTACCGCCCATGGCCGCCTTGCCGGCGATGCCCGGCCGGTCATCCTGCTGCGGCCCGAGCGCGTGGCGCTGAAACGCCCCGGCGCCGATGTTGTCACCGGCGAAAATCGCCTTTCCGGCACGGTCACGGAGGCGATCTATCTCGGCTCCGGCTCGAAATACGAGGTGCGGCTGAAGGACGGCACGATCGCCGTCGCGCGCAGCCCCCTCGGTGCTGCCGATTTCGCCATCGGCGATGCCGTGGACGTCGCCTTCACCCCCGCCGATCTCATCCTACTTCCCGACGACGCCAGCGCCGACGTGACGCTGACCTGAACCGAAAGCACTCCCATGGACGTCAAGACCAACGGCAATATTTCCTTCTGGTATGCCGATATCGGCGGCATTCCGCAAAAGCGCCCAGCCCTGCCCGGCGACCGCGACGCCGATGTCTGCATCATCGGCGCAGGATACACCGGCCTGTGGACGGCCTATTACCTGAAAAAGGCCGATCCTTCCCTCAACATCGTCGTAGTTGAGCGCGAGTTTGCCGGCTTCGGGGCCTCCGGTCGCAATGGCGGCTGGCTGTCCGGCGGCTTCGGCTGGTCGCGGGAAAAATACTTGAAAACCTCCAGCCGCGGCGCGGTCATCGACATGCAGCGCGCCATGGCCGGCACGGTGGACGAGGTGATCCGCGTCACCGAGGCCGAAGGCATCGATGCCGATGTCCTGCGCGCCGACAACATCACCGTTGCCACCAACGCGCCGCAGCTCGAACGCACTCGCGCGGAGTACAGGTTCTATCGCGAGTGGCAGATGCCGGATGAACGGATCGAGTTGCTCTCGGCCGAAGCGGCGGCGAAGCGCATCCGCATTGCCAACGTCCAGGGCGCCTTCGTGATCCGCGACATGGCGCGCGTGCAGCCGGCCAAGCTGGTGCGCGGCCTCGCCAAGGTGGTCGAGAGCCTCGGCGTCTCTATCTTCGAGGGCACGTCGGTCACGAGCTTCGAAAAGGGCCGCGTCGTCACCGATCGCGGCACGGTGCGTGCGCCTGTGATCATCCGCGCCACGGAGGGTTTTTCCGCCGGCCTGCCCGGCCATGAGCGGACATGGCTGCCGCTCAACAGCGCCCAGATCGTCACCGAGCCGGTGCCGGATTCCCTATGGAAGGAGATCGGCTGGGAAGGTCATGAATTGCTGGGCGATGCGGCGCACGCCTATTGCTATGCCCAGCGCACCCGCGAGGGCCGCATCACCATGGGCGGGCGCGGCGTCCCCTATCGCTTCGGCTCGAAGACCGACGTCAATGGCCAGACCCAGCAGGCGACCATCGACGCACTGCATGCCATCCTGACCCGTCTCCTGCCGCAGACGAAGACGCTGAAGATCGATCACGCCTGGTGCGGCGTGCTCGGCGTGCCGCGCGACTGGTGCACGACCGCCGGCTTCGACCGCGCCACCGGCATCGGCTGGGCCGGCGGCTATGTCGGCCTCGGCGTCTCCAGTTCCAACCTGGCTGGCCGCACGCTCGCCGACCTAGTCCTCAACCGCAACACGGAGCTGGCCGGCCTGCCCTGGGTCAACCGCACGGTGCGCAAGTGGGAGCCGGAACCGTTCCGCTGGCTCGGCGTGCACTCCATGTACCAGCTCTATCGCATCGCCGACGAACGCGAGTTCGCCGGCCTGCCCCAGACCTCGAAGCTCGCGGCACTCGCCGACAGCATTACCGGCCACTGAGCCAAACCTTGAATGACAGGATATTCCAATGATCAGTTTTGAGAATTTCGGCGACCTCCTCGGCTTGAACCTCGGCGCCGCCGCGCCGAAGCCGACCGCCATTGCCGGCGATCCGCGGGAGGCAGCCGTCGCCTTGTGGACGAGCCCAGACGGCAAGATGGAAACCGGCGTCTGGGAATGCACGCCCGGCCGCTTCACGGCCGATCGCAGCCAGCAATCCGAGATCTGCCACATCCTCACCGGCCGGGTGACGCTGCACAATGGCGACGGCACCAGCCGCGACATCGGCGCCGGCGAAATGTTCGTCCTGCCGCTCGGCTGGCGCGGCGAATGGACGATCCACGAGCAGACTCGCAAGATCTACACGATGATCGCTGGCGTCTGACGACGCCCGGCATCGAAGCACCATAACCGGAGGTCCACCAATGACAGACGACGTATCGTCCGGCAATGCGACGGCGCGTGCGTCGTCTGCCTTTCCGCACCTGTTCCAGCCGCTGAAAATCCGCGGGGTGGAACT
This sequence comes from Mycoplana sp. 10N416, assembly GCF_056394765.1. Taxonomy (NCBI): domain Bacteria; kingdom Pseudomonadati; phylum Pseudomonadota; class Alphaproteobacteria; order Hyphomicrobiales; family Rhizobiaceae; genus Mycoplana; species Mycoplana sp. 10N416. Next base: position 9,893 of record NZ_JBFTIM010000004.1, read on the forward strand.
GAAGAACCGGATCATGTCCACCGGCCACGATACGACGTTGCCGACCGATGGGCTCGTTAACGACGCGCTCCTTGCCTACCACGCCGCCCGGGCCAGGGGCGGCGTCGGGCTGATCGTCAGCCAGGTGGCGGGCGTGCATGAGACGGCGCGCTACACCTCCCACATGCTGATGGCGACCGAGGACGACTGCATCGACGGATACCGCCGTCTTGCTGAAGTCTGTCACGCCGAGGGATGCGTCCTGTTCTCGCAGCTCTTTCACCCCGGCCGCGAGATCATGGAGGGCGGCGACGGCCTGCTGACGGTCGCCTATGCTCCATCCGTGTCGCCGAACGAGCGCTTTCGCGTGATGCCGCGCCAGCTCGACAAGCCAATGATCGATGAGATTGTCGCCGGCTATGCCGCAGCAACGCGGCGAATGCATGCCGCCGGTGTCGATGGCGTTGAGTTTGTGGCAAGCCACGGCTACCTGCCGGCGCAATTCTTCAATCCGCGCGTCAACCGCCGCACCGATGACTACGGCGGCCCGCTGGAAAATCGGCTACGCTTTGCCATGGAAGCGCTCGCGGCGATGCGCGCGGCGACCTCTGAGGATTTCGTCATCGGTATGCGCATCAGCAGCAGCGAGCGCGACGAACAGGGCCTGGCCGACGACGAGGCGCAGGAAATCTGTCGCCGGCTGGAGCCGTTGCTGGACTATGTGAGCATCACCGCCGGGACTTCGGCCTCGCTCGGCGGCGCCGTTCATATCGTGCCGCCCATGGCCTACCGCGCCGCCTATCTTTCCGGCGATGCGGCGCGCTTGCGCCAGACGCTGCGCATCCCGGTCTTCGTCGCCGGGCGCATCAACCAGCCGCAGGAGGCCGAAGCGGTGATCGCCAGCGGCGCCGCCGACGTCTGCGGCATGACGCGGGCAATGATCTGCGACCCGGACATGCCGGGCAAGGCGCTGGAAGGCCGGACGGACGACATCCGCGCCTGCATCGCCTGCAACCAGGCCTGTATCGGTCATTTCCACCGCGGCGTGCCGATCTCCTGCATTCAGCATCCGGAGACGGGCCGCGAACTGAAATTCGGCACGATCACACCGGCGGCCAGGCCGAAAACCGTCATGGTCGTCGGCGGCGGACCGGCGGGCTTGAAGGCGGCGGCAATCGCCGCGGCGCGCGGCCACAAGGTTACGCTCTATGAGGCGGCCAGCCAGCTCGGCGGACAAGCGCTTCTCGCGCAGCAGCTTCCGCGGCGCGCCGAGTTCGGAGGTATCGTCACCAACCTCGCCCACGAGGTCGAGCTTGCCAATGTCCGCATACACCGGGGGATGCGGGTCGACCGGGCGCTGGTGGAGGCGGAACGGCCTGATGCGGTCATCATCGCCACCGGCGCGCGACCCTATCGTACCGACCTTCCGCTCGACGACAGCATCCAGGTGGTCGATGCCTGGCAGGTGCTGCGCAAGGAGGTGAAGACCGGCGGCCGTGTCGTCGTCGCCGACTGGCGTTGCGACTGGATCGGCCCCGGCATCGCCGAGTTGCTGACCAATGAGGGTTGCAGCGTCGATCTCGCCGTCAACGGAACGCACGCCGCCGAACTCCTGCCGCTCTATGTTCGCGACAACATCGCGGCCGAGCTCCATCGCATCGGTGTCCGCGTCACGCCCTATGCCCGCCTCTATGGCTGCGACGGCGGCACGGTCTACATGCAACATACGGCGAGCGAGCAGCCGATCCTCTTCGAGGACGTGGAGACGCTGGTGCTTTGTCTCGGCCACGAACCGGTCGACGAACTGGGCGACATGCTCCGGGATCTGGTTGCCGAGGTGCATGTTATCGGCGACAGCCTGGCCCCCCGTACGGCAGAGGAGGCGGTTTACGAGGGCCTGAAGGTCGCCTCCCTTCTTTGACCGGGAGCGTACCGTAGCGCAACGCCCGTCGACGGGTGGGTCGGCACTTGCCCACCGATAACATCTCGCTCGACAGGCTGGTGCTGGGCATCGTGGCGGTTCGCCAAAAAGCTGGAGCAGTTAAGCCGCGACTGGCGGCTCGTTATCTGGCGAGCCGCAACATTCCGGACCGGATCGCATGGTCGACGACCTGCGGCGGATAGCGGTGGTTTTTTAGCGAGCGGTGAGCGTTCTATGCGCTCCAGTCATCTTCGAACAGTTAGGCCGTCGATACGCCACAACGCCTTGAACGCGCTTGTCTTCGGAGGAGTGTCGTGCAGAATGGCATGCGAATTTCTACCGGGGGAGGGAAAATGTACAAACACATTCTGATCGCTACCGATGGCTCCGACCTTGCTCGCAAGGGCCTTGAACATGGTCTCTCGCTTGCCAAAGCGCTCAACGCGAAGGTCACGGTTCTGACCGTGTCAGAACCCCTGCGCCCGGAGATGGCAAGCGCAGCTCTCCTGGGCGGCATCGAAGATCCCGTCACCCGCTATGACCGGCAGATCGACGCTATCATGAAGGAGCGATTTGCCTTCATCGAAGATCGCGCCTCCGAGCACGGCGTCACAGTAGACTTGACGCATGAAATCGATACTTCTCCCGCCGAAGCCATCGTCAGGTTCGCCAAGCTCAGAGGGTGTGATCTCATAGTGATGTCGTCGCACGGCCGGCGCGGTGTGCAGAAGATCTTGCTCGGAAGTCAGACATCCGAAGTGCTGGTGGATACGACGATTCCCGTCCTGGTCATCCGGTAGACGATTTCCAGCATCAGCATGCCAAGAGCGCGCGATCGATGGCGAACATCCGCCGATTGCCAGTTTTCAGCCTTCTCGGCGCGGTGCCATGTGGCGCGACGTGTATAAGAGGCGCGAACCCGGCCTTGGATCGGATTCGACAGTCGCACAGCATAGCGCCGGCCGAAAGGGCAGGGGCGGAAACTCGAAGAGGAGCGACGCAATCCTGGCCGGAGCTAGAGGCTCTCCGCGCCGTCGATCACCAGCGCGTGACCGGTCATGAAGGCGGATTTGTCCGAGGCGAGGTAGAGGATCGCCTCGCCGATCTCCTCGGCCGAACCGAACCGTCCCATGGGTATGGCATCGCGGACATAGTCTTCGAGCGCCGCGCGTCCACCCATCTGGACTTCAAAGCCGGCATTGAAAACCGTGTCGACGAAGCCCGGGCAGAGCGCATTGCAGCGTACATTGTGGCCGGCAAAATCGACCGCGATCTGGCGCACCATGGCGATGACCGCATGCTTCGTAGTGCAATAGGCTATCATCTCCCGATCGTACTGCACGCCGGAATTCGATGAGGTGACGATGATCGAACCTTGCCGACGCGGTGCCATCACCTGCATTGCGGCCTTGGCGGCGATGAAATGCGCCCGGACGTTGAGCCGCCACGAAAGATCCATCTGGCCGGCATCGACCTGGTCCAGCCGGCCCGGCACCTGGACGCCGGCATGGGAATGCAGCACGTCGAGCCGGCCGTGCCGCTTGGCAGCGGCAAGGATCGCCCCTTCCAGCGCGGCATCGTCAAGGACGTCGAGGCCGAAGCCCTCGGCCCGTCCGCCGGCCGCGGAGATCTCGGCGGCCACCGCCGCGGCCCGATCGGCGGCGAGGTCGGTCACGATCACATGGGCGCCCTCGCGCGCCATCGCGAGCGCCCCGGCGCGGCCGATGCCCGAACCTCCCGCCGTCACCAGCGCGACACGATCTTTCAATTCCATTCTTGAAAACTCCTGGGGTCTCAGTGGCTGCGCCGACGCATGACCACCTGCGCGGTAATCAGGCTGAGCAACGAGGCAGCCAGAACGAGTGTGCCGATGACATTGATTTCCGGCGTCACCCCGCGCCGGATCGAGGAAAACACGTAGATCGGCAAGGTTGTTTCGGATCCCGCGACGAAGAAGGCGATGATGAAATCATCGAAGCTGAAGGTGAAGGCCAGAAGGAAGCCGGCCAGCACAGCCGGCGCGATCTGCGGCAGGGTGATCTGAACGAAGCTGCGCATCGGCGGCGCGCCGAGATCGGCGGAGGCTTCGAGCAGCGACCGATCCATGCCCTGCAGCCGGGCGCGGACGATGATGATGACCAGCGCCATTGTGAAGAGACCGTGTGCGGCGATCAGCGAGCCCTTGCCGAGGCCGAGCTGGATCGGATTTTCCGGGCCAAACAGCGTGGCAAGCATCGGATTGAGTGTGTCGAACACCGTCACCAGCGCAATCAGCGTCGCAATGCCGATGACGATCCCCGGCACCATCACCGACACATAGACCAGCGCATCGTAGAGAAGGCGCAGCCGGCCGCGCACGCCCTGTAGGGCGACGGCCGCCAGCGTGCCGAACAGGGTGGCGAGCAGCGCCGAGGTGACGGCAACGGTGAAGCTCGTCTTGACGGCGTTGACGACGAAGGGATTGGCGAGCGTCTTGCCGTACCACTGCAGCGAAAAGCCGCTGAACTGTGCGGCGTGGCGCCCGGCATTGAAGGAGAAGAGCGCGATCACCCCGATCGGGATGTAGAGGAACAGATAGACCGCGAGAGCATAGAGGCGCATCGGCGTTCCTTACATCAATGCCACGTCGTCACGCCCGCCCGAAAGCCGGCGCAGGCTGCGCAGATAGAGCGTCACCGTGACCAGCATCACCAGCACCAGTGTTGCCGCCATCGCCGCCCCGAAGGGCCAGTTGCGCGACTGCAGGAACAGGTCGACCAGTGCATTGCCGACGAAAAAGACCTTGCCGCCGCCGAGAAGCTGCGGGATGAGGAATTCGCCCATCAGCAGGATGAAGACCAGCATGGAGCCGGTCGCCACACCGGCGAGCGACAGGGGCAACGTGACCTGGAGAAAGGTGCGCCAGGGTGGGCTGCCGAGGTCGCTCGAGGCTTCCAGCAGGCGCCGGTCGAGCTTTTCCAGCGCCACATAGATCGGAAACACCATCAGTGGCAGATAGCCGTAGACGATGCCGACCATGACCGCGAAAGGCGTGTTGATGAAGCGCGGTCGGTCGAAGCCGAGCTCGCCAATGAGCCGCGGCAGGCCATTGCCGCCGAGAATCTGGATCCAGGCATAGGAGCGGATCAGGATCGAGGTCCAGAACGGCACGATCACCAGGATCAGAAGCGCCGTGCGCCAGCGCGGATGGGCCTTCTGCGCCAGGAAATAGGCGAGCGGATAGGCGATCAGCAGACACAGTACCGTGCCCAGCGGGGCGAGCGTCAGCGTATTCCTGAACGCCGCCCAGCGGGCGCCGAGATTGGCGTAGTTATCGAAGGTGAAGGCCGGGACGTAACCGCCCGCGGCCCCTCTTTCACCGAAGCTGAAGACGACGACCACCACAAGCGGCAACACCAGCATGGCCAGGAGCCAGGCCGTGGCCGGAGCCAGGAACAGGGTGGTGCGCAGGGATGGTCGCACGTCGCCTCCTTACGCCGACTTGAAGCGGGCGAGGATTTCGGCACGCTGCGGGTTGGTCATGGTGACCGCCGCACCGAATTCCAGCGCATTGAGAAGCTCCGCCGCCGGATAAAGGATCTCGCTTTCCCGCATTTCGGCTGGCAGCAGCGCATCCACGCGGCTGTCGCCCGTGGCATAGCCGTGGAACTGGGCTTCCTTTGCCGCCATGTTCGGCTCGAGCAGGAAGTCGATCAGCGCATAGGCGGCATCCTTGTGCGGCGCCGAGGCGGGAATGGTGAAGAAGTCCGACCAGATCTCGCCGCCTTCCTTGCCGAGGACATAGACGATCTCCGGCATGTCGCGGTGAAGCTGCGTCGCATCCCCCGTCCAGCACATCGACATGGTGGCATCGCCCGAGCGCATCGGCGGCTGGTAGTCCGAGGTGATCGCGAAGAGATGCGGCTTGGATTCAATCAGCAGCTTCTCGGCTTCCTCGAGCTCCTTCGGATCGACCCAGTTGAAGGAATAGCCGAAGTATTTCAGCGCATTGCCGATAGCGGTGAGCTGGTAGTCGTGCACGATGGAGCGGCCCGAGAGCTCGCCCTTCGTCAGATCCCAGAACTCCTTCCAGGTGGTGGGCCGGGTTCCGGAAAAATCGGCGGTGTTGAGGCAGAAGCCGGTGGTGCCGACATTGCGCGGGATGGCGTAGGTCTTGCCGTCGATGATGCCCGGCCCGGCAAAGCGAGGGTCGGTGGCCGTCTTGTCGTAGTTCGGCAGCCGCGACAGGTCGATTTCCTCGATGATCTTCTCGCCCATATAGGTGGAGATCGTGTAATTGGTCGCTACTACAATGTCCCAGCCGGTGCCGCCCGCCTGGAGCTTGGCCAGCATCTCTTCGTTCGACCCGAAGACGTTCATATCCACGGCGCAGCCGGTGGCGGCCTTGAAGGCCTCGAAATCGGCGGGGTCGTGATAGTTGGGCCAGGTGGCGATCACTACGCGGTCGCCGATATTGCCCTGCGCACGGGCGCTGGACGCCAAGCCGGGCATGGCGCCGGCCAAAACCGAAGTGGCAAGCCCGAGGCCGGTGACCCCGAGGAAATGGCGCCGCGAAATCGAACCCTTGCGGTAGCTTTCCAGCCGCTCGAGGAATTCCTTTGCCGAGATATGCCCGCTATTGTCAGTCATCGATATCCTCCCAGTTGTCGACGTAGTCAAACGGGTGCCGGGCGCTGAAGGCGCCTGGCCGCACGAAATCAGTCTTCCGCCAGCGCGAGCGCGGCGCCATCGCGCCACGACACGCGAACCGTCACGCCGACGCCGGGGGTGCCCTCGGCGATGTCGGTCGAGCGCGGCACGACCGCGACTAGGTGATCGAGTGCGGCAGAACGCAAATGGTATTCGACGTGCTCGCCGAGGAAGATGCGGTGCATCACCCGCATCTCGTGCCCCTCGGCCGCGACGCCGTCCGGCGCGACGCGGATCTCCTCCGGGCGCAGCGACAGTGTCACCGCCCGCTCGCCGTTCCCCGCCGCCACTGCGCTGGTGCGGGCGACGAAGCGCAGGCCGCCCGGGCCCTCGGCAAGCAGCCGCTCGCCGTCACGGCCGACGGCATGCGCTGCAATGAAGTTCGACCGGCCAATGAAATCGGCGACATAGCGGTTCTGCGGCTGGTCGTAGAGCTCTTCCGGCGTGCCGATCTGGGCGATCCGGCCCTGGTGCATGATGCAGACGCGATCCGACATCGACAGCGCCTCTTCCTGGTCGTGGGTGACGAGGACGAAGGTGATGCCCAGCTCGCGCTGCAGGGATTTCAGCTCGATCTGCATGTCGTGCCGCAGCTTCTTGTCGAGCGCTGCCATCGGCTCGTCGAGAAGCAGGATCTTCGGCTCGTTGACGATGGCCCGCGCCAGCGCCACACGCTGCTGCTGGCCGCCCGACATTTCCCAAATGCGCCGGTCGGTGAAGCCCGACAGGCGCACCATGTCCAGCGCCCGCCCCACCTTGGCGGCGATATCAGCCTTGGCAAGGCGCGGTCGGCGCTGGTTCAGCCCGTAGGCGACGTTGCGCGCCACGTCCATATGCGGGAACAGCGCATATTGCTGGAACACCATGTTGACCGGGCGCTGATAGGGCGGGACGCCGTTGACGACCTTGCCGTCGATCAGGACATCGCCCTCGCTCGCCTGCTCGAAGCCCGCGAGCATGCGCAGTGCCGTGGTCTTTCCGCAGCCGGAAGGGCCGAGGAAGGAGAGGAACTCGCCCTGGAAGATCGCCAGGTTCAGGCCTTCCGCAGCGGTTACCGCACCGAAACGCTTTGTCACGTTCCGGAGCTCGGCAATTGTCTGATTCACCATGCTCGACTTCGGTTGCTATTGCTTAAATTGCAGGAAAAGGTAGAAAACTCTTTCAGCACTGTATATATCACAAAAGGCATAGACGGCGTCATGAGACCAGTTTCACGGCAGAGCCCGCTTCACGCTGCAGAATTGGGCGTCGTCATCGATCTGATCGGCCAGCCGGGCTTCTGCCCGGCGCTCACGGCCTGGCTCCAGGCGGTCGTGCCGTTTTCCTTCACAGTGATCTTCGGCTATTCCGGCGAGAGCAAACCGATTGATATCTTTGATACTTTTCCGGAGCATCGGCGCCGGGTGTTCGTCACCGACTATCAGGAGGGCCCCTATCTCCTCGATCCGTTCTGCCAGAGCGCGGTGCGCCCCGTGCCGCCCGGCCTCTACCGGCTGAAGACGCTGGCGCCGGACCGCTTCTATCAGGGTGAGTATTTCCGCACCTACTACCAGCGCACCGAAATTGCCGAGGAGATCGGCTATTTCGCGGAAATGCCCGGCGAATGCCACGTGGTGCTGTCGCTGATGCGCCAGGAGAAGGTGTTCAGCCGCGCCGAATTCCAGCGTCTTGCTGCGGTCGCGCCGGTGGTCACGGCGCTGATGCGCCGGCAGTGGAGCGATCTTGCAAAGGAGTTCACGGCGCAGACGATCGGCCGCCCCGGACTCACCGGAGAGGGGCTCGACCGCCTGACCCCGCGCGAACGCGAGATCGTCGGCTTCATCCTCAAGGGCTATTCGGCCGAGGCGACGGGCCAGGTGCTGAAGGTATCGACCGGGACCGTGCGCATCCACCGCCGCAACATCTACGCCAAGCTCGGCATTTCCTCGCAGCGCGAACTGTTCGCCCGCTTCATGGCCGGCGTAACGCATTGACGCCTGCCGCGTGAGCACCCCCTCGGTCGCCACCAGGTTTTGGTAAGTCCGGCGGCGCAGCCACAACAGCCCCGATGCCAGCCAAGCGCCCGCAAGCCGTCCGGATGACGTTTGCGGGCTTGCTTTCGTGATCGTCATTCAGCCGTACTGTTGTCTTTTTCAGTGGCTTGCTGTTGCTTCTTCAAGAGCACCAGCTTTTCAGACGATATCTGAGGATCTTTCGACAGGCTCGCTGTCGTTGTTTGGTCAACGACTTCAGCCTTGGCGCTGGTCTGGTGATAGGCGCAGTCGGCCTGTGCCACCGGCGCCGACAAGCCAAGGGCGAATGCAAATAGAAGGATGTGCTTCATAGCCGTCTCCCTGTTTGCTGCGCGGTCAGAATAACCATCCCCCCGTGAAAGTGGAAATCACGATTGCGCGTCCGGCAGCATCCACGTTGGATCAGACGGCGCTATTGGAAAGACCCACGGGAAGCCTGCAACCTCCACGTTAAGCCGTCCTTAACCACCCCTTAAATCGCCGCAATTACAGTCCATCGGACCCAAGATCACGAAAGGTGTCTTCTCCCGGCATGGCAGGCCAGCGCAAATCAAAAAGGATCGAGCCCTCCTTCGAGGACGAGGACGACTATGACGACGATGATTTGCGCATCGACGAGGACGATCGCGTGACGCGCGCCGCAAGACGCAGCGCGAAGCCGGCAAAGCGAAAATCCAAACCCGCTGCCCGCAAGAAGCCGTCCACCAGACGCGCGCCGCGCGGCGGAGGGCTCCTCGAGGCGGTCCGCTTTCTAACCTATTGGTGCATCGTTCTCGGCATCTGGGGCGGCATGGGTATCGGTGCAATGGTCCTCTATTACGGCGCCCAGATGCCCAGCGCGAAGAGCTGGTCGATCCCGGTGCGCCCGCCCAACGTCAAGATCGTGGCGCGCGACGGCAGCCCGATCGCCAACCGCGGCACCACCGGCGGCGAGGCGCTGTCGCTCGAGCAGATGTCGCCTTACATCCCGCAGGCGGTGATCGCGATCGAAGACCGGCGGTTCTATTCCCACTTCGGCATCGACCCCCTCGGACTGGCCCGCGCGATGGTGACGAACGTCGTGAGCGGACGCATGGTGCAGGGCGGGTCGACGCTGACGCAACAGCTGGCGAAGAACCTGTTCCTTTCGCCCGAGCGCACGATGGAGCGCAAGGTGCAGGAAGTGCTGCTCGCCTTCTGGCTCGAGCACAAGTACTCGAAGGATGAGATCCTTGCGATGTATCTCAATCGGGTCTTCTTCGGCTCCAATGCCTATGGCGTCGAGGCGGCCTCGCGGCGCTACTTCAACAAGTCCGCGCGCGACGTGAACCTCGGCGAGGCGGCCATGCTTGCCGGGCTCTTGAAGGCACCCTCGCGCCTTTCGCCGGCGCGCGATCCCGAAGCCGCCGAGGAGCGGGCCCAGGTCGTGCTCGGCGCGATGCGCGAGGCCGGCTTCGTCACCGAGCGGGAAATTACCACCGCCATGTCGCAGACGCCGACGCGGGCGAAGAGCTACTGGTCGGGGGCCGAACATTATGCCGCCGACCTCGTCATGGATCAGGTGCCGAAACTGGTCGGCGACATCACGGAGGATCTCGTCGTCGACACGACGATCGATCTCGACCTCGAGAAGAAGGCGGACGAAGCGATCACGGCCCTCATCGAGACCGAGGGCGAAAAGCTCAATGCCTCGCAAGCGGCACTCGTCTCGATCGACGGCACCGGCGCAATCCGCGCGCTCGTCGGGGGGAAAGACTATGCCACCAGCCAGTTCGACCGCGCGTCCAAGGCGAAGCGTCAGCCGGGGTCGGCCTTCAAGCCATTCGTCTATGCGGCGGCGCTCGAAGCAGGCCGTTCACCGCTTTCGGTGCGCAACGACGCGCCGGTCAAGATTGGTAAATGGACGCCGGAAAACTACGACCAGAAGTATCGTGGACAGGTTACCCTCAGCTCAGCACTCACAAATTCGCTGAACACGATTGCAGCGCAGCTAGTAATGGAAGTGGGGCCGGACCAGGTGGTCAAGCTGGCGCACCGGCTCGGCATCGAATCCGAAATGCAGGCGAATGCCTCGATCGCGCTGGGCACCTCGGAGGTCTCGCTCGTCGAGCTCACGTCCGCCTATGCCCCCTTCATGAACGGCGGCTACAAGGCCACGCCGCACATCATCCGCCGCATTTCGACCGTGGATGGAAAGGTGCTCTACGAGAACACCTACGACAATCCACCGCGCGTCCTCGAGCCGGAGATCGTCGCCATGATGAACGGCATGATGATGCGGGTGATCACCGAAGGCACCGGCAAGAATGCGAAGCTGCCGGGTTGGCAGGCAGCCGGCAAGTCTGGCACCACCCAATCCTTCCGCGACGCGCTTTTCGTCGGCTACACCAGCAATCTTACGACGGGCGTCTGGTTCGGCAACGACGACGGCAAGTCGATGAAGAAGGTCACGGGCGGCGGCCTGCCGGCCAAGGCCTGGAGCCGATTCATGACAGCGGCGCACGAGGGCCTGTCACCCTCGCCGCTGTTCGGCACGACCGGCGGCGATCTTCCGGTCGTACAGCCGGCGCCGACCGAGGACGAGCCGGACACGCTGGCGGAAATGGTGGCGCGTGCGCTGGGCACGAGTACGCGGGATGCCGGCATTGATAGCCCGGCTCCGACGCCGGACGGGATCGGCACCAGCGACCTTCCGGTTCCGCCGGCCGAGGTCGGCCAGACACCACCGGTGAAGCGGCGTTCCACGCTTCTCGATGTCCTGATCGGCGGCTGACGGTCCCGACCGCACGGTCAACTGGGTCAGTTGGAGCGGGCGGCCTTGACGGACGTGCGCCGCTCTCCCACAATCAGTCGATTGGCGGCAATTTGCGGACGCCCCAGCCTTCTGATTGCGGTCTTTTTCGGCATGATTGACGCCTTGCAGTCACCTAGGCTGATCCTTATATAGCCGGAAGACGCGCGGCCTTCGTCGCGAATTCCTGCAATACCATCCCACTAGGGACTGCCAAACGAATGCCTGATTGGGTTCCGGCGGTTCGCTTCAAGGAGAGAATGACATGGCTAAAGTAATCGGTATCGACCTCGGAACGACAAACTCCTGCGTCTCCGTCATGGACGGCAAGGACGCGAAAGTCATCGAAAACGCCGAAGGCGCGCGCACCACGCCCTCCATGGTTGCCTTTACGGAGGACGACGAACGCCTCGTCGGTCAGCCGGCCAAGCGCCAGGCCGTGACGAACCCGGAAAATACGCTCTTTGCGATCAAGCGCCTGATTGGCCGCACCTTCGACGATCCGACGACGCAGAAGGACAAGGGCATGGTGCCCTACAAGATCGTCAAGGCTTCCAATGGCGATGCCTGGGTCGAAGCGCACGGGACGGATTATTCCCCGTCGCAGATCTCCGCCATGATCCTGCAGAAGATGAAGGAAACGGCTGAATCCTATCTCGGCGAAAAGGTCGAGAAGGCCGTCATCACCGTTCCCGCCTATTTCAACGATGCCCAGCGTCAGGCCACCAAGGACGCCGGCAAGATCGCCGGCCTTGAAGTGCTGCGCATCATCAACGAGCCGACCGCGGCCGCCCTTGCCTACGGTCTCGACAAGAAGGACGGCAAGACCATCGCCGTCTACGACCTTGGCGGCGGCACCTTCGATATCTCCGTTCTTGAAATCGGTGACGGCGTGTTCGAGGTGAAGTCCACCAACGGCGACACCTTCCTCGGCGGTGAAGACTTCGACATGCGTCTGGTCGAATACCTGGCCGGCGAGTTCAAGAAGGACCAGGGCATCGACCTGAAGAACGACAAGCTCGCCCTGCAGCGCCTCAAGGAAGCTGCGGAAAAGGCGAAGATCGAGCTCTCCTCGTCGCAGCAGACCGAGATCAACCTGCCGTTCATCACGGCCGACGCCTCCGGTCCGAAGCACCTGACGATGAAGCTGACCCGCGCCAAGTTCGAGGCACTGGTCGACGACCTGATCCAGCGCACGGTCGCGCCCTGCAAGGCGGCGCTGAAGGATGCCGGCGTCTCGGCGGCCGAGATCGACGAAGTCGTTCTCGTCGGCGGGATGAGCCGCATGCCGAAGGTGCAGGAGACCGTCAAGCAGCTGTTCGGCAAGGAGCCGCACAAGGGCGTCAACCCGGATGAAGTGGTCGCCATGGGCGCTGCCATCCAGGCCGGCGTCCTGCAGGGCGACGTCAAGGACGTACTGCTTCTCGACGTGACCCCGCTGTCGCTCGGTATCGAGACCCTTGGCGGCGTCTTCACCCGTCTGATCGAGCGCAACACGACGATCCCGACGAAGAAGAGCCAGACCTTCTCGACCGCCGAAGACAACCAGTCGGCGGTGACGATCCGCGTCAGCCAGGGCGAGCGCGAAATGGCTGCGGACAACAAGCTGCTCGGCCAGTTCGACCTCGTCGGCATTCCGCCGGCACCGCGCGGCATGCCGCAGATCGAAGTCACTTTCGACATCGACGCCAACGGCATCGTGCAGGTTTCGGCCAAGGACAAGGGCACCGGCAAGGAGCACCAGATCCGCATCCAGGCGTCCGGCGGTCTGTCCGATGCCGACATCGAGAAAATGGTCAAGGACGCCGAAGCCAACGCCGAGACGGACAAGAAGCGGCGCGAGACGGTCGAAGCCAGGAACCAGGCCGAAAGCCTCGTCCACTCCACCGAGAAGTCGGTCTCGGAGTATGGCGACAAGGTCTCTGCCGATGACCGCAAGGCGATCGAGGATGCAATCGCGGCTCTGAAGACCGCGATCGAGGCTTCCGAGCCGGACGCCGAGGACATCAAGGCCAAGACCAACACGCTGATGGAAGTCTCCATGAAGCTCGGTCAGGCGATCTATGAGTCCCAGCAGGCAGAAGCCGGCGCGTCCTCGGGCGAGGCAGGCGACAACGTCGTCGACGCCGACTACGAGGAAGTCAAGGACGACGACGATCGCAAGCGGTCGGCCTCCTAACAGCACAAGCTCCCGGCCGCGCACTGCGCGGCCGGTCTTTCCGGTAGAACAGAGGCGGAAGACAAACGAAGGACAGGGCCATGATGCTTCGCGTTCACTGCGGTGACGATGTCATGGTGTCTTCTGCTTGCATTTCTTTCGCCGCCTTGCATTGGCACCATGATGCCGGATACACCAGGGCACGGCTGGCATTCCCCTTTCAACGAACGAGACACCGTCCATGAGACGGGCGCGGCAGTGATATGGCTAAGATTGACTTCTACGAAACGCTGGGTGTGTCCAAGGGCGCCGACGAGAAGGAGCTGAAGAGCGCCTTCCGCAAGATGGCGATGAGATATCATCCCGACAAGAATCCCGGCGACGCCGCAGCCGAGGTGAAGTTCAAGGAAGTCAACGAAGCCTACGAGATCCTGAAGGACCCGCAGAAGCGGGCCGCTTACGACCGCTACGGCCACGCCGCCTTCGAGCACGGCGGCATGGGCGGCATGGGGGGCGGTGGCTTCGGTGCCGGTGGTTTTGGCGCAGGCGGGTTCTCCGATATCTTCGAGGACATCTTCGGCGAGATGATGGGCGGCGGCCGGCAGCGGCGTTCATCGGGCGGCCGCGAGCGCGGTGCCGACCTGCGCTACAACATGGAAATCTCGCTGGAAGAGGCATTTGCCGGCAAGACCGCGCAGATCCGCGTGCCGACGTCGATCAGTTGCGACGTCTGCTCCGGTTCCGGCGCCAAGCCGGGCTCGAAGCCTCAGACCTGCGGCACCTGCCAGGGTGCCGGTCGCGTGCGCGCAGCCCAGGGTTTCTTCTCGATCGAGCGGACCTGTCCGACCTGCCAGGGGCGCGGCACGATCATCCCCGATCCCTGCACGAAGTGTCATGGCCATGGTCGCGTGACCGAGGAGCGCTCGCTCTCCGTCAACATCCCGTCCGGCATCGAGGACGGTACGCGCATCCGCCTGGCGGGTGAAGGAGAGGCTGGCCTGCGGGGCGGGCCTGCCGGCGACCTCTACATATTCCTGTCGGTCAAACCCCATGAGATCTTTCAGCGCGACGGCGCCGACCTGCACTGCAGCGTGCCGATTTCGATGACGGCGGCGGCGCTTGGCGGAACCTTCGACGTTTCGACGCTCGACGGCACGAAGTCCCGCGTCAGTGTGCCCGAGGGAACGCAGAATGGCCGGCAGTTCCGCCTCAAGGGCAAGGGCATGCCGGTGCTGCGCTCGACCCAGGTCGGCGACCTCTATATCCAGATCCAGATCGAGACACCGCAGAAGCTGACGAAGCGGCAGCGCGAATTGCTCAAGGAGTTCGAGGAGATCTCCTCGAAGGAGAACAATCCGGAATCGACCGGGTTCTTCGCCCGGATGAAGGAATTCTTCGAGGGCTGAAAACAGCGCATCAGACAGATCATCGATGCCCGGGGCGACCCGGGCATTTTCATGCCCAGCCAGACGCGCGGCGGCTATGCGAGCCGTGACAGAATGAACGAAACACGGCGTTCCACGTCGGCTTTTGGCAATTCGATCGTCGTGTATCCGAGCCTTGCGAAGGTCGAAAGCGAAGCCTCGTATTGCAAGACAGCTTCCTCAAACGAGTGCTTGCGCTCTGAATCGCCCACAAAGATTTCCTGCCAGGGCGGCGTCAGGAAGACGGATGAGTGGTACCGGCAGTGCCAGGCCGCCCGTTCGATATGGGCTGGGACAGCCTGTCCCAGGTATTCGAAGAAGGCGACCGCATCGACGACGCCGCGATCGAAGAACACCGTACCTTCGCTACGGGATGCCGCTCCGATCTGATGCATGGCGCGAGAGACGCAGAGTTCGGCAAAGAGCGAGGTGTCGCGCCAAGGAAGTCCCGGGCCATCGATGCGATGCTGTTCCCTGACGATCTGCCGCCCCGGCTCCTCGAAGACGGTAAAGCCGCGCCGTTTCAGGGCGCCGAGCAGCGTCGACTTCCCGCCGCCCGAGCATCCGGATAGCAGTATGAGGCGCTCGGCGCCGGGACAACCGTTTTCTTCGTGCATGACCAATCCTGGTGATTACAGCGACCGACCGCGTCTGCGCCGCCGGCGAATTTGAAATGTAGGGAGAATGACGGGAGCAGGCTCGACCGCTGTCCCGAACCCATCACAAGCGCTGACTGCCGTCAAGCGCAAACGTCAGCGATCGAGATGAGCGGCAGCGAGTTCAGCGATGCGAAGGTCGATATCGGCCGCCATAGCGTCATCCAGATACCAGACCGCTGAAAGACCGGACCAAGCGAGGATCCATTGCAGCAGCCGGCGTCGCTCGAGGCCCGCCTCAGCGCATACGATTTCGAGGCGACGTTCGAACCGCTCAGGACGAGTGGCCACAGCGATCGCGGGATCCGCAAGGTCCGGATTGCAGAAAATGTTGGCGTAGTCGAAAGAACGCTCGCCATTCAACCGCTTTGGATCGATTGCGAGCCAGCCCCGATCCCCGAAATCCAGGAAATTGTCATGATGGACATCCCCGTGCAGCACCACGACGTCGCGCTGGTCGCCAAGGAGTGTCCTGGCGACTTCGGCGGAGCGGTGCAGGATGCCGCCATATGCCGCCGCACCCGGCTCGAGTGCCTCGAACCAGCGCGACAATGGGATCAACTCCGGCAACGGCTTGTCGCGCGGCGCGTGCAGCTTGGCGACGGAAGAGCAGAGGATACGCGTTGCCTCGTCGTCGCGCCCGTTGCGGGCGTAGGCGGAAAGTGACCGCGTGCCTTCGGCGCGCTCCAACAGCAGGCCACCGCCATCATGTGCGTGGACCCGCGCAGCGCCTTCCCCATCCCACCAGACCATGAGCCGCCCACCGTACCGCTCCTCTGTCTCTGTCGCCACCTTCAGCATCGCCGGATGGCCCTGCCACCGAACCGGCAACAGGTGGCTGCTCGGCGTGACCAGCCGCTCACCGTCCGGCGTCAACGCCCAGCGTTCCACGAAGGGTTTGAGAATGGGGTCGATTGTCGGCAACTCCTCAGGCGGCAGCGATGTGCCGCAGCGACAGCATGCCATCAATATCCGAACTCACGCGAAGGTCGTCGTAGCTCTCAATCGAGACATGCGGCGTGGTCGGACCATGAGCGTGCGTTGCTCTCACGACCACCACAATTGCGCCGGCGCTCTCGCCGGCCCGAACGCCTGCCTCGACGTCCTCGAACACCAGACATTGGCCCGCTTCGACGCCTAGGCGGGCCGCAGCGAGCAGGTAGCCCTCCGGCGAAGGCTTGCCGTTCCTGACGTCGTCGGCCGTGACCATGACCTTGGGGATCGGGATGCCGGCGGCCGCAAGGCGGCGGTGCGCCAGGGCAATCGGAGCCGAGGTCACGATCGCCCATCGATCCGCGGGCAAAGTGGACAGGAACGCCACGGCGCCGGAAATGGCGACGACGCCGGCCACATCGGCAATCTCGCCCTTCTCGATCTCGAGCGCCTCGGCGATCGGATCGACGCCGGGCAGATCCAGCGCGCGGATCGTATCGACACCGCGCTTGCCGTGCATCGTCGGCAGGAAGGCCTCGACATCCAGCCCATGGCGGCGGGCCCAATTGCCCCAAACGCGCTCCGTCGAAGCCGTCGAGTCGAGGAGGGTGCCATCCATGTCGAACAGGAAGGCAGAAAAGGTCTTGCCGAAGACTGGAGAAAAAAGCGTGTCCACGTTCTCGATCTCGAAATATGGCGCCGGGGGCGGCGCTCGCCTGCTTCGCTTAGCTCCCCATCGGGTCGCTGGCAACCATACCGACCTCCAAACGTGACATTGCAGCGAACGACAGTCCGTCAACGTGCGGGCTATGGCGCTGGTGAAGCTGGCACACTATCTTTGCTGATGAGGCGCGGCACTCTTCCGAACGGGCGGGGGATGACATGAAATACGCATTGGCGACCTTCATGCTGACAAGCCTTCTGATGGCAGGCGTCGCTCATGCCGATTCTGCCGACGACGACAAAGACCAGACCTACGAGCTGCCGACGATCGTCCACGGAAAAACGAGCATGACCAAGGCAATGCAGTCGGGCTCCACCTTCAGCTTCAAGTTGTTTCAGGTCGACGAACCGGAAAAGCCGCAGCCGTATTCCTATCCCGAGCCTAGCCTCAATCATCGATAGCGACAAACGGGCTCGGACCGTAGCGACCGGCTAGGCTCTGCCCGCACCGTCGCTATGACCCAGTCTTAGATGTTGAAGGCTGCCCCGATCAACGACTTGGTGTAGGTGTCGCGCGGCGCCTCGAAGATCGCGCCCGTATCGCCTTCCTCGACGATGCGGCCGTCCTTCATGACGATCACATAGTCCGACATCGCCTTCACCACCGAAAGATCGTGGCTGATGAAGATGTAGGAGAGTTTGTGGTTGTCCTGCAATGACCGCAGCAGGTCGATTACCTGGCCCTGGACCGAGCGATCGAGCGCGGAGGTGGGCTCGTCGAGGATGACGAGATGAGGCTTGAGGATCATCGCCCGGGCGATCGCGATGCGCTGGCGCTGGCCTCCGGAGAATTCGTGCGGGTAGCGGTTGCGCGCGTCCGGATCGAGGCCCACCTCGGTGAGGGCTGCGACCGCCCGCCGGTCACGCTCCGCCTTGCTGAGGCTTGGTTCATGGACGAACAGCCCCTCGGTGATGATCTCGCCCACCGTCTGGCGCGGGGAAAGGGAGCCGTAAGGGTCCTGGAAGACGAGCTGCATTTCCCGCCGCAACGGCCGCATCCGTGCGCGGTCGAAGCCGGAGATATCCGTCGAACCGAAACGATAGTAACCTGCGCCCGGAATGAGCCGCAGCAGCGCACGCCCGAGCGTCGACTTGCCGGAACCCGATTCACCGACGATGCCGATCGTCTGTCCTTCCCGCAGTCTCACCGTAACGCGATCAACGGCTCGGAACAGGGAGGAGCGGCCGGAGAAGAGGCCGCCGCCGATCTTGTAGTCCACGGTGACGTCGCGTCCCTCCAGGACGATTGGCGCCGTGTCTGCGGGCGGCGGCTTGCGGCCGTGCGGCTCGGCGGCCAGCAGCATCTTCGTGTAGTCGGACGTTGGCCGCTCGAAGATCGTCGCCGTCTCGCCCTGTTCCACGACCTCGCCGCGCCGCATCACCGCGACCCGCTCGGCGAAATGCCGGACGATGCCGAGATCATGGGTGATCAGCACGATCGCCATGCCGAAGCGCTCCTGCAGCATGCGCAACAGCGAAAGGATCTGTGCCTGGATGGTGACGTCGAGCGCCGTCGTCGGCTCGTCGGCAATCAGGATGTCGGGCTCGTTCGCGAGCGCCATGGCGATCATGACGCGCTGGCGCTGGCCGCCGGAGAGTTCGTGCGGATAGCTGTTGATCCGCCGGCCCGCCTCGGGGATGCCGACCAGTTCGAGAAGCTCCAGCACCCGCTTGCGGGCATCCCTGTAGCTGACGCCGCGATGGTGGACCATGGGTTCGGCGATCTGCCGCCCGATCGTGTAGAGCGGATCGAGCGACGTCATCGGCTCCTGGAAGATCATGGTGACCTTGGCGCCGCGGACCTTGTTCAGCTCCGCCGGCGGCAGGCCGATCAGTTCCCGGCCGCGATACTTGGCCGAGCCATCGACAGAACCGTTGTTGGCGAGCAGGCCCATGATGCCCATCATGGTCTGGCTCTTGCCCGAACCGGATTCGCCGACGACGGCGAGCGTCTGGCCGGCGCGGACATCCAGGTCGATGCCCTTGACCGCGTTGACCGTGCCATCGGGCGTGGTGAAGTCGACCTTCAGGCCGCGGATCGCGAGGATCGTTTCGTTTGTGTCTGCCATCTCAGCGGTCCTTCGGGTCGAGCGCGTCGCGCAGGCCGTCACCGACGAAGTTCAGCGAGAACAGCGTCGCGACGAAGAAGATCGATGGGAAGACCAGCAGCCAGGGCGCCGACTGGATGTTGTTGGCGCCTTCCGAGATCAGGGCACCCCAGCTCGTCAGCGGCGCCTGGACGCCGAGGCCGAGGAAGGAGAGGAAGCTCTCCAGCAAGATCACCTTCGGCACCACCACGGTGACGAACACGATCACCGGACCGATCGTGTTCGGAATGATGTGGCGGCGGATGATCTGCCAGTCGGTCAGACCCAGCGCTTGCGCCGCGCCGACGAACTCACGTCGCTTCAGCGCCAGCGTCTGGCCGCGCACAATGCGGGCCATGTCCAGCCACTCGACCGCGCCGATCACCAGGAAGATCAAGATGAAGCTGCGGCCGAAGAAGACCACCAGCACCACGACGAGGAAGACGAAGGGCAGCGAGTAGAGTATCTCGACCAGGCGCATCATGATGTTGTCGACGCGCCCGCCGATATAGCCCGACGTGGCTCCGTAGGTCACGCCGATGCCGAGCGAGACGAGGCTCGCCAGCAGCCCGACGGCGATGGATATCTGGCCGCCGAGCATGACGCGGACGAGCTGGTCGCGACCATTCGGGTCGGTGCCGAACGGGAAATAGTCCCGGTTGACCTGCCCGGTCAGTTTCAGCGTGCGCCCTTCATTTTCCGTCGTCTCGACCTTCGTGTCGCGGAACTCGTTCGCCCGGTCGAAATAGCGGGTCGCGCGGGGATCGATCGGGTCGTCGGCGCTGATGGTCGCCGTGAACGTCTGTCCCTCCACGGCAAAGCTGTCGAGCTTTACGCGGGCGCGTGAGGCGACGCCTTCGATCGCTTCCTGCAATGTCGAGGTGTCGGGGCGGGGCTGCAGGCTCGGGGGAACCGAGACATAGGAGGGGAACACCTGGTCGTAGGCGTGGGGCACGAAAAGTGGCCCCAGGAAGGAGAACAGGGCGATCAGCAGCAGCGTCAAGCAGCCGGCCATTGCCGCCTTGTTGCGGCGGAAGCGGATGAGGGCGAGCTGGAACAGGCTCCGGCTGACGGTTTTCGACGTCGCGTGCGTCGGGCTTGCGGCAATGTCAGTCATGGCGAACCCTCGGATCGAGAAGGCCGTAGAGGATGTCGACCAGCAGGTTGAAGACGATGACGAAGATGGCGACGAGGATCACCGTGCCCATCACCAGCGTATAGTCGCGGTTGATTGCGCCGAGCACGAAGTAGCGGCCGACTCCGGGAATGGTGAAGATCGTCTCGACCACCGCCGAGCCGGTGAGCAGCGCTGCGGCACAGGGCGCAAGGTAGGACACGACCGGCAGCAGCGCCCCGCGCATGGCGTGTGTCACGACGACGACGCGCGATGGCAGGCCATAGGCCTTGGCCGTGCGGATGTGGTCTGCATGCAGCGCCTCGATCATCGAGCCGCGGGTCAGGCGCGCGAACACCGCAAGCTGCGGCAGTGCCAGCGCAATCATCGGCAGGACCAGGAAGCGCAACGAGCCGTCTCCCCAGCCGCCGGCCGGAAGCCACGACAGCACGATCGCGAAAATCAGCGTCAGAACCGGACCGACGACGAAGTTCGGCACCGTCGTCCCAACCGTCGCGAGTGACATGATGGAGAAATCAAGCGCACTGTTTTGCCGCAACGCTGCGACCGTGCCCATCAGGACGCCGCCGATCAGCGCAAGCAGCAGTGCATAGAAGCCGAGTTCCATCGAATAGGGCAGGCCCTTGCCGATGAGCTCGGCAACGGTGTTGTCCTTGTAGACATAGCTGGGACCGAAATCGCCCTTGACCGCATTGCCGAGATAGGTGGCGTACTGACGCCAGAGCGGCTGGTCGAGCTGGTAGGTCCGCATCAGGTTCTCCATGGTCGTCGGAGGTAGCGGACGCTCGAGATTGAAGGGTCCGCCGGGGGCAAACCGCATCAGGAAGAAGGAAATGGTGACGACGATAAAGAGCGTCGGCACCGCGCTCGCCAGGCGGCGCAATACGAAGGACATCATGCCCGTGCTCCTGCGAGACGGCGCGCTGGGAGGGCTCCCGCGCGCCGTCTCTTCTCGTTATTCGGAAATGCTCAGGAACCGGCTCAGATGCTGGTTGGCGGCATTGTCGCTCCAGCCCTTGACACGGCCGGAGACCAGCCAGAGATCCGCCGACGTCATGAACGGGGCGACCGGCTGGTCCTTCATCAGCATGGCCTCGGCTTCGTGCATGTCCTTGGAACGGGCAACCGGATCGCGCTCGTCATAGGACTTCTTCATCAGCGCGTCATATTCCGGGTTCTCGTAGTGACCGTAGTTGAAGGTCTTGTTGGCGCTCAGGTTGAGCGCCAGGAAGTTCTCGGCGTCGGCATAGTCGGCCGACCAGCCGGCGCGCGCGACGTTGAACTTGCCACCCTCCTGCAGGTAGGCGTAGTGCGAGGACACGTCGAGGTTCACCAGCGAGACGTCGGCCTTGAAGGTGTTCTTCCACATGTCGGCGACCGCGGTCGCCACGCGCTCGTGGTTCGGGTTGGTGTTGTAGCGGATCTCGATCTTCAGCGGCTTGCCGCCGTCGCCATATCCCGCTTCCTTCATCAGTTCGATCGCCTTGTCCTCGCGATCAAGCTGGGACATGTCGGCAAAGTCGGCCTTGGACGGATCGCCATAGGTGTCGATGCCCGGGGGGACCATCGAATAGGCCGGGATCTGGGCGCCCGAATAGATCTCCTTCGCCAGGAAATCACGGTCGACGGCCATGGACAGCGCGCGGCGGACACGCACGTCGCTGTAGGGCTCCTGGCGGGTATCGAAGACGTAGTAGTAGGTCGCCAGTGCCGGGGCGACATGAACCTGGTCGCCATAGGCGCCGCGCAGGCGGTCGATCTGGTCGGCGGAGAAGTTGTAGACGAGGTCCATCTCCTTCGCCTCGAAACGGCGAACCGATGCGGCCTGATCGTCGATCGGATAGAACACGACCTTGTCCAGCTTGACGTTGGCGGCATCCCAGTAGCTCGGGTTCTTCTCGACGACGAGATTGTCGTTCGGGACATGGCTGACCAGCTTGAACGCGCCGTTCGACACCATCACGCCCGGTTTGACGAAGTCGGTGCCGTTCTTCTCGACGCTGGCCTTCGAGACCGGGAGCGCGGTCTGGTGTGCCAACAGTTCCAGGAAGAAGGGCGTCGGACGCTCGAGCGTGATTTCGACGGTCTTGTCGTCAATAGCCTTGATGCCGAGCTCTTCGGGCTTCATCTCGCCCTTGTTGACCTTTTCGGCATTCTTGATCGGGTAGAGGATGTTGGCATAGCCGGCGGCCGTCTTCGGGTCTTCGACGCGCTGGTAGGAGAAGACGAAGTCTTCGGCGGTGACCGGCGAACCATCGGACCACTTGGCATCCGCCCGCAGCTTGAACGTGTAGGTCAGGCCATCGTCGGACAGGTCCCAGGTCTCGGCCGCACCCGGGATGATCTTGCCGGCTGCATCATAGATCGTCAGACCCTCATAGAGATCCTTCAGGATGAATTCCTCGATATTGATCGAGGTATGCGCCTGGTCGAGCGTCTGCGGCTCACCGGCATTGCCGCGGTGCAGGACTGCCTCGGCGAGTGCCGGGCTGCTACCGAGCAGGACAGCACCAAGCACAAGTGCGGCGCGTAGGTTGAGGAGACGTGATGCCATGTTTTATTTCCTTCCCCAGATGTTTTGCATCGATAAAGTGGAGTGAATTCCAGTTATTTGGGGAAAGCAAGGGGATTTGCGGCGTATATCGCCGATTCTTTGCTTCGATCGGCCCGGGTTGAACGTCATGATTGCACCACGCGCACCCACCGATTCAAGCCATCGCGAAAGGCCCGATCAACGGCTCATTCGGCGCCGAGGTCGGTGGCGCAAGATTCGGAATGATCGGTTGCCGTTCACGTAATATGTGAAACTAACAGCAGCGGTGACCGCGGTATTTGCTGCGCAACTTCCGTTGGGTGCCGGCATAGGCGCACCGGCGGTGCTACCCTGCGTGTGCTACCTGTGGTAGTTTTGCCTTGCGACTGCAGGTGATCCAATGCAGCCGTGCAAAAGGGGCGGATAGCCCACAGTACGCGGCGCTCATGGCCGCCGGCGTGTCGCGTCAGAGCGCACAGGATATGACGCGCCTTGCCAGAAGCGTCGCTTCGAGGCTAACGTCCGCACAACCAACGCAGGGGAGCATATTGGGAATGCGCGTCATTTTTTCCGAGGATCACAAACTTAGGAACGCCAAGACGGAACTCTACGGTGGCGAGCTCGTGCCGCCGTTCGAGGCACCGTTCCGCGCGGAATGGATCCTCGCAGCGGTAAAGGAGGCCGGGTTTAGCGACGTCGTCGCTCCGGCCCGGCATGGGCTCGAGACGGTGCTCAAGGTCCATGACGCCGGCTACCTGAAATTCCTCGAAACCGCCTGGGATCGCTGGAAGGCGGCCGGCTACAAGGGCGAGGCAATCGCCACTTCCTTCCCGGTGCGCCGCACCTCGCCGCGCATCCCCACCGACATCGAGGGCCAGATCGGCTACTACTGCAACGCAGCCGAAACGGCGATCTCGCCCGGCACCTGGGAAGCTGCACTCTCCTCGATGTCCTCGGCGATCGATGGCGCCGATCTCATAGCCGCCGGCCACAAGGCTGCCTTTTCGCTCTGCCGCCCGCCGGGACACCACGCCGGCATCGACATGTTCGGTGGCTACTGCTTCATCAACAATGCCGCCGTTGCCGCCCAGCGCCTCCTTGACAAGGGTGCGAAGAAAGTTGCGATCCTCGACGTCGATTTCCATCACGGCAACGGCACGCAGGACATCTTCTATGAGCGCGGCGACGTCTTCTTTGCTTCGCTGCATGGCGACCCGGCGGAAGCCTTCCCGCACTTCCTCGGCTATGCGGAGGAAACCGGCAAGGGCGACGGCGCCGGCACGACGCAGAACTATCCGATGGGCCGGGGCACCCCCTACAGCGTCTGGGGGGCGGCGCTCGAAGATTCGCTGAAGCGCATCGCCGCCTTCGGGGCGGAAGCCATCGTCGTCTCGCTCGGCGTCGATACGTTCGAGCAGGATCCCATCTCCTTCTTCAAGCTCACTTCGCCGAACTACATCACGATGGGCCGGTCGATCGCCGCAAGCGGCGTGCCGCTGCACGTGGTGATGGAAGGCGGCTACGGCGTTCCGGAGATCGGGCTGAACGTCGCAAACGTGCTGAAGGGTGTGGCGGGCTGACGCCTAACTTATCTTTTCGCGAGCCGCTCCCGGCCGGGAGCGGCGGAAGATGGGGATAGTCCGCGACCTTTTCATGTTCCTGCCGCAATCGCAAGTTTGAAGCAGAATCAAGTCAAACGCTCGGGAATCAGGTTTTCATGTACAAGAAGATTGCAATCGTTTCACTCGCCGCTATCTATCTCTCCGCCTGCACCACGACCGATCCCTATACCGGGGAACAGAAGGTTTCCAACACCGCCGGTGGCGCGCTGATCGGCGCGGGCCTCGGTGCTGCGACCGGTCTTCTGGTCGGCAACAACCCGGTGCAGCGGCGCAATGCCGCCCTGATCGGCGCCGGCGTCGGCGCGCTGGCCGGCGGTGCGATCGGCAATTACATGGACAACCAGGAAGCCGAGCTTCGCGCGCAGTTGCAGGGCACCGGCGTGTCGGTCACCCGCGCCGGCGACCGCATCATCCTCAACATGCCGTCGAACATCACCTTTGCCACCGACCAGGACCAGATCGTGCCGGGCTTCTACCCGACGCTCGATTCGGTCGCGATCGTTCTGCGCAAGTTCGACAAGTCGCTGATCGACGTCGACGGGCACACCGATTCGACCGGTTCGGCCGGGTACAATCAGGGGCTCTCGGAGCGGCGCGCCTATTCCGTTGCAAACTATCTCGGCTCGCGTGGCGTCGACCAGCGCCGCATCTCGGCCATGGGCTATGGCAAGGAACGGCCGGTTGCCTCGAACGCGTCCGAATCCGGCCGCGCCCAGAACCGCCGCGTCGAAATCGCGATCTCGCCGCTGCGCCAGGGTTGATGACCCCAATCCCGAGGAGCGCATGGACACGTGCGCCCCTCGCGTGACTCAAGCCAATTGCGGAAACGCGCTCCGCCGCCTGACCGACGCGTGCCTTTCCCTCACGCGTCGGTCGTAGGCGCGTTCGATCCATCAGTTTCATTGAGGATTGAGCTCACTACTATCAATTTGAAGCGCAGCGGTCCCTCCGGTAGAAGTGCCGGCGCGGAGGAGCCGAGATGGATCAGAGGGTAGCGACGAACAGTCCGGGAGATATCGGCAACGCCGCGCACGGCTTGTCGTCAGATCGCGACGCCTTGTTAGGTGGTGTTGTGTTCTGCGTGCTTTCGATGTCGAGCGTACAGATCGGTTCGGCGCTTTCGGCCGACATGATTGCCGCCTACGGCCCGTTCGCCACGAGCTTCCTGCGTCTTCTGTTCGCCGCGCTGATCCTGATGGCGGTGCTGCGCCCGCCGGTCCGTTCCTACAGTCGGGCGCAATGGAAAAGCGCGATCCTGCTCGGCATCACCATGGCGGCGATGACGGTCTGCTTCTACGCCGCGATCGCGCGCATTCCGCTTGGTCTTACGGTCGCAATCGAATTTCTCGGACCGCTGGCAGTTGCAAGCTTTGGGCTCATTGGCTGGCGGCTGGCCTTGCCGGTCGCAGCGCTCGGTGGCGTCGTGCTTCTCTGCCACAACGGCGAGAGCTGGACCATCGATACCATGGGGCTTTTGCTCGCTTCCGGTTCGGGCGTTGGCTGGGGCTGCTACATCGTCCTGATGAAGAAGTCCGGAAGGCTTTTCCAGGGGCTGGAGGGACTGGCGGTGTCCTTGCTGGTCGCTGCCATCGTTTGCGCTCCCGTCGGGATGCTGCAGGTGCCGAACATGATGTCGCCGACCGTGTTGTCGACGATGCTGGGCCTGGCGATCCTCGTGCCGCTGTTTCCCTACGCACTGGAAATGATCGCGCTCAGGCGCATGCCGACCACGGCGTTCGGCATCCTCATGAGTCTGGAACCCGCCTTCGGCGCAATTTCCGGGTTCCTCATCCTCGGCCAGCCGATGGCACCGCTGCAGATGCTCGGGACCGCGCTTGTCGTGGCGGCAAGTGCCGGTGTCACGATCAGTGTGAAACCGGAGACCTAGACGAGTCTCACGCTCTGTTTAGAGTCGGGTCGTCATTGGCCGGATTGTAGAACAGGGACAGCACCAGGCTGCGCGCGATCCGTTCCGCCGTTGTCATGAACCAGGCTTTTGCCTCCTGTGACGGCGCGATGTCGTCCAGCGTTGCGGAAAAGAGGCCGAGCCAGACCTGAAACAGCGGCGGATTGATGTTGGCGACTCCCTGGTGCGCCATCACCGGCTTGCCGTCATAGCCGCCATCCTTGAAGGCAACGGCAGACCAGAAGCGTTTCATTCGCTCCATGTGCTCCGGCCACCGGCCGGAAAGGCGCGCATCGAACACGGGCCCGAGGTCCGGATGGGCGCGCACTCGGCCATAGAAGGTATCGACGAGCACTGGGATGAATGCGGCGGTCACGCCGATCCGGTTCATCTCGTCCGCGGCGCGGATCCGGATCTTTTCGAAGTGGGAGCGGCGGTCGTTGTGGGCTTGGTCCATTCACGCAAAATAGGAGGATCGCCCAGACGCTGCAATGGCGCAGATCGCCGCGGCATCTGCGCCAGTTGGCTCAGCCAGACGCTTGCCAGCACCACGACCATGCCGGCGATCTGCAAGGCGGTCAGGCTCTGGTTCAGAACGCTCCAGCCAAGGAAGACCGCCATGAGCGGGCTGAGAAAGCCAAGCGGCGCAATGGCGGACGGCCCGAGCCGTGACAGGCCGCGGAACCAGAGGAGATAGGTGAAGGCCGCACCGATGGCGCCGAGGTAGATGAAGCCAAGGAGGTTTTCGCCGGTCAGCGGCGGAAGCGGCGGCTCGAGCAAGAGCGCGACCGGGATCAGGAGGATGCCGCCGGCCGTCAACTGCCACGCGGTGAAGGCAAGCGGGGAGACCGGCGGCTCCCAATGCCGCGACAACACCGTGCCGAACGCCATTGAAACGGCGCCGGCGAGTCCGGCAACGACCCCGATCGGGTCGAGGCTGGCGCTGGGGGTGAGGACGAGGAGGGCGACGCCGCAAATGCCGGCAATGCCGGCTGCGACCGAAAGGGCACGAATGGGCGTGCCCATGACGAACCGCGACAGTGCGATGACGATCAACGGCTGTATGGCGCCGACCGTGGCCGCGACCCCGCCCGGCAGGCGATAGGCGGAGACGAACAGCATGGCCCAGAAGAAGGAAAAATTGAGCGCACCCAGCAGGAACGTGCGCAGCCACCAGATACCCTGCGGCAACTGGCGGACAATGAGCAGGAGAAGCAGGCCTGCCGGCAGGGCGCGCAGCAGCGACACCGTCATCGGATAGCCGGCCGGAAGGAGCTCGGTCGTGACGATATAGGTGCTGCCCCAGATCGCCGGTGCCATCGCCGTCAGAATCACATCGCGGATGCGGGCCATCGAGTCACTCCTTTATCTTGACGTCAAGATAATGCGTTTTGTCTTGACGTCAAGATAATTTCCGCGATAGCTGGAAGGCATGGATCACGTCGACAGAATTCTCGCCCAATGGAACCGCGAACGGCCAGACCTCGACGTCGGCCCGATGGGGGTGCTTGGCCGCTTCGGTCGCGTTCGCGCGCACCTGTCGCGTGAAATCGAGCGAGTGCTTGCCGAGCATGGTCTTTCCGGTGCCAGTTTCGACGTTCTGGCAACGTTGAGACGTTCCGGCGCACCCTATCGGCTGTCACCCGGCGACCTCCTTGCAACGGCGATGGTGACCTCGGGCACGATGACAAACCGCATCGACCAGTTGGAGAAGGCCGGCCTGGTCGAGCGCGTGCAAAACCCGCAAGACGGCCGTAGCGTGCTGATCAGTCTGACATCAACAGGATTGGCGCTGGTCGACGAGGCCGTGACGGCCCACGTCGAAAACCAGCACCGCCTTGCCGCGGCACTGAGCCCGGCAGAACAGCGCGAACTGGATGCTCTGCTTCGAAAGCTTCTCGCCACATTCGAATAGAGGTGCGACACCTACAGCCGGGTAACGAGCGCCTTCACCCGTTCGATGTGTGCATCCCTTCTGGCGGCGTCGGCGCGGTCCATGTCGTGCAGCGTGACCATGCGGAAATCGACCCCTTTCGCGCAGAAGGCGGCAATCCCTCTTTTCAGCAGTCGGCGGACTGGGTCACCCATGTAGAGGCGCGCGACCCACCACGGCGAGCCGGTGGTGGTAAAGGCCCAGAACAGCTTGATGTTGGCGAGGCGCGGAATGATGCGCCCACCCTTCGGATCGTTGTCGAAGGCGACACCGGGGACGAACACGCGGTCGAAGAACCCCTTCAGGATCGCCGGGAAATTGAACCACCATTGCGGGAAGACCAGCACGAGACCGTCGGCAGCCATCAGCCGTTCGACGAAAGGGGCGGCGGAACCCGGATCGTAGCCCTCGGCGAAGTAGCCCGATCGCTCGCTGTCGCTCAGCCGCGGATCGAAGTCCTCGCGATAGAGATCCAGCAGGTCGACCTCATGCCCAAGGGTCTCGAGTGTCGTGCGAACCGCTGTTGCGACGCCGGCGGCATAGCTGTCCTCCAGGGGATGGGCAAGAACGAGGAGAAACCGCCTTCGGCTCAAAACAGCGACCCCTGCTTGGGTGCGGCGGGGTCGGCGGGCGGTTTTGCCGTCTTCCGCTTCGACGGGGCAGGCTCGACGGGCGGCAGGCCGCCAGCCGGCTCCTGCGCGCCGGCGACCGCATCCACCGTGCCGTCGGCGAAGGTGATGGTGATTGCCGCACCCGGGCCGAGTTCGGCCGCCTGCTTGACAGCATGCCCGGCCTCGTCGCGCACCAGCGCATAGCCGCGGCTAAGGACGTTCTTGTAGGACAGCGACTGCAGGACGCGATCCTGGGCCGAGACCAGGGCCTTGCGGCGCGCAATGTCGCCGGCCAGCGCCGCGTCTGCACGCAGCGCAAGGCCGCTCAGGCGATCGCGCGCGTGCTCGCTGCGCACGCGGATGCGGGCGGGTGTTGCCCGCAGTGCCGCATCGAACGCGGCAAGCCGGGCCCGGCTCTGATCGACGCGACGCTCGACCACGCGTTCGGCCCGCCGCAGCGCATCGGTCAGCCGCTGGCGCCGTTCGGCAATACGGCCGGACAGCAATTCCGGCCTGAGATGGGCCCCCGCACGTTCGAAGGCGCGGCGCTTGTTGACCGTGTTCATATGCAGGCCCCGGCCGAGCCCCGCCGCTGCCTCATCGAAACGGCGGCGCGGCAGAGCCAGCAGTTGATCCAGCGACGGCAGCGCCCGGGCCAGCGCGCGCAGGCCTTGGCGGCGCGCGTCCATCTGGCGAGTGGCTGCGCCCTTCAAGCGCGCAGCCAGAGCGGCAACGGCGGCTTCGAGATCGGCTTTCACCGGCACGGCTATTTCGGCCGCACCCGTCGGGGTCGGCGCGCGCCGATCGGCGGCGTGGTCGATCAGCGTCCAGTCCGTTTCATGGCCGACCGCCGAGATCAGCGGGATGCGCGAGGCTGCAGCCGCACGGACGACGGCCTCGTCATTGAAGCTCCAGAGATCCTCCAGGCTTCCGCCGCCGCGCGCCACGATCAGCACGTCCGGGCGGGGGATCGCACCACCGGCCTCGAATGCATTGAAACCGCGGATCGCCGCCGCAACCTCCTCGCCCGAGCCGTCACCCTGCACCTTGACGGGCCAGACGAGCACGTGAACCGGAAAGCGGTCGGCGAGGCGATGAAGAATATCGCGGATGACGGCCCCTGTCGGCGAGGTGACCACGCCGATGACATGCGGCAGGAAGGGCAGGGGCCGCTTGCGCCCCGCATCGAACAGGCCCTCCGCCGCAAGCTTGCGCCGCCGTTCTTCGAGCAGCGCCATGAGCGCCCCGGCACCGGCTGGTTCGAGCGTCTCGATGACGATCTGATATTTCGACGAGCCCGGGAAGGTGGTGACCTTGCCGGTCGCGATCACCTCCATCCCCTCTTCGGGGCGAAATCGCAGCTTTGAAAAGCTGCCCTTCCAGATGACTGCGTCGATCCGCGCCCGATCGTCCTTCAGGGAGAAATAGGCATGCCCGGATGAATGCGGCCCGCGGTAGCCGGAGATCTCGCCGCGCACCCGGACTTGGTCGAAAGCCTGTTCGACCGTACGCTTGATCGACCCGGAAAGCTCGGAAACCGAGTATTCGGCAAGATTGGTGGGCGAATCACGGTCCGGAAACATGCTCATGGCCCGATCTTACCGCCCCGGCGCCTCGTTGCCAGAGGAAAGACGCGGTTTCACCCGCCCCGTTTCCAGTCAGTTCGGTTCGGCGGCCTCGGGTATGACGCGATAGATCTGCAACTGCGAATCGCCGTTTTGCACCTGCTGGAGATAGGGAGGAACATCGCCGGCGCTGAGGCGCGCATAGAGACCCTTCGGCTCGGCCCGGGCAAGGCTGCGAACCTGTCCATTGGAAGGGCAGAAGGCCAGCAGTGTCACGCCCGCCCCGCGCAGAAAGGCTTCGGCCTGCTTGGGCGCGGACAGGCCGATGTGCAATTCGGTCAGCATACCACCCTGGTTGCGATGGTAGGGCGCCGAAAGAGCGCGATGCCGGGTGAAGCGGAGAATCTCGGCACCGAGATCGGACGCCGCCGCGACCACGCTGGTCGGCTCCGCGGCCAGCACGCGCATCGACGCGCGGCTTTCACAGGCGAGATCCGGTTGCGCAGTCGCGGATGCCGTGGTTGCGGCGGCGCCTTGGCCTGTGGCCATCGTCAGCAAAAAGCCCGCGATCGCCCAAACCGATGACAGCGAGGCAAGAGTGAGCGCCGCAAAGCCAAGACCAAGTCGCAGGTTCTTCGTGTCGGCGTTCGCCCGGCGCCGCAGGTCGGCAATCGCCAGCGCGAGCGGCGGCATGGCGAAAAGATTGGTAAAGACGTTGCCCCTGACCTGGACCAGCGAGATGGCAAAGGCCGCCACCAGCAGCGCCAGGAAACTCAGATGCGCCTCCACCCTGTCGCGTCGCAGGAGCCGACCCAGGCAAACGACAATGGCGATCAGCCCCGGCAGATAGAACGCAGCCAATGGCGCGGGATCGTATCGCCATTGGCCGAAAATGGATTGGGCCTCGGTCACCGACGAGAGCCAGAAGGTGACCAGCATCGGATCGAGGTCGGCGAGCGGACTGCGCAGGCAGTTTGGCGCGATCAGGACCGCTGCCCCGGCCAGTACGCTTCCTGCCATCGCCAGGGCCGCCAGCCGCGCCCTGCCGTTCCATCTGCTCGCGGCCGAGGCAACCAGGAAGAGCGCGGCGCCCCCGTAGGTCGCCAGCGCGTAATAGCCGTAGGACAGGTTATCGCAAGTGACCTGCCGATAGAGCGCCGGCGGCACCGTGGCAAAGAAAGTGATGGTCGCCGTCGCCGCAAAGGACATGCCGAACGCGGCTGCGGCCCGACGATAGATTTCACCATGCCAGGCCCAGCGCAGGGCGACGATGAGGCAGACAACCGCGACCAACGGCGTTGTCTCGGCGCCAATGGCGATCGCCAGTGCGCAGAGAAGGCCGGCGATTGCATAGCTTCGTGCGCTGTGCCGCGGGTCTACCAGCATCGCTGCTATCATTGCCAGCAGCGCAAGCTGGACATTGTGATGATCGATCGAACCGGGCTGGAAACGCCCGACGGACAGGACAAACATCGACGCCAGAACGAGTGCGGCGTGCATGGTCGCCTGGCCGCCGAGGCGAAAACCCGCCAAGCCGATTCCGAACAGAACCGGTGCGATCATCAACAGCGGCCAAACCGTCAGCGCCGCCGCTTCGGCCCTTTCCGGCGACAGAAACAGGCCGAAGCCTTCGATCAGGTTGGCGATCGGCAAATCGATCAGACGCGACCAATGCATGAGCGTGCCGCCGGCGAGACCGAGGCGATACTGCGTCATGTCGAACCAGCCCTGGCCGGCAAGCAGATCGCGCACCTGGACCAGCCGCATGGCGTCGTCATTGTCGGGCCCGACATAGTCGGTCGCAAAGGGCAGCGTTGTGGCCAATACAAGGATCATCGCCGCGAGCACGTAGAACGCCATCGCCCGAAGCGGCAACTTCGCGGTCTCTTCGGTGGCGGCAACACCCTCGACTGTAGCTGCCTGCAAGTTCGTCATCGGGCATCCCACGTCGCTGACATTTTTCGTCCGCGAAACCTAGCCTTAACCTTCTCAAGAAATAGTAAAGCGCGCGGGGTCTGGCGCGCCTGCAGGCCGCCCGCATGGCTCATCTCGGGCGGGGGCACGGTATCCACATGACGCAAGATACGCCAGCGGCGTTGGACGTGGCCGTCCTCCTGCCCTGCTACAACGAAGCACAGACGATCGGTGCCGTCGTGACCGGGTTCAAGGCGTCGCTGCCCGGCGCGCGAATCTATGTCTACGACAACAATTCGACCGACGGCACCGCGTTGCGCGCCCTTCTTGCCGGCGCCACGGTCGTGCGCGAACGACGCCAGGGCAAGGGCAACGTCGTGCGGCGGATGTTCTCGGATATCGACGCCGACATCTATGTCATGGCCGACGGCGACGGAACCTACGCGCCGCAAGACGCGCAGCAACTGATCGACACGCTGTTGTCGGAGCGGGCCGACATGGTGGTCGGCACGCGTCGCGGCGTGCATGCCGATGCCGGCCGGCAGGGCCATGCGTTCGGCAACCGGATCTTCAACATCCTCTATCGCAAGCTCTTCGGCACGGACTTCACCGATATCTTCTCCGGCTACCGCGTCTTCTCCCGCCGTTTCGCCAAGAGCTTCCCGGCGCTTTCCGGCGGCTTCGAAATCGAGACGGAGATGTCTGTGCACGTCTCGCGCCTGAAGCTGCCGGTCTGCGAGATCGAGCTTGATTACGGTCGCCGCCCCGAGGGGTCGCATTCCAAGCTCTCCACCTTTCGCGACGGAAGCAAGATCCTCTGGATGTTCGCCATGCTGATGAAGGAGACCAGGCCGTTCACCTTCTTCGGCGCCATCAGCGGCGCGGTCATGCTGGCAAGTCTCTGCTTCATGACACCGGTCCTGACGGAATATTTCGAGACCGGTCTCGTCACGCGCCTGCCGACATGGGTCCTCTCCATGGCGCTGATGATGGTCTCGTTCCTGGTCTTTGCGGCCGGCTTGATCCTCGATTCGCTCGCGCGGGCGCGCAGCGAGCAGTTGCGCATGCACTACATGACGTTGCCCGCCAACGCATGGATGCTTGTCGAACACACTCACGGGCAACTGGTCAGCGGCGACAAGCCGGAACAGCCAGACGTCGCGGCCTGACCGCGAAAGGAGACGCATGAATAGGGAAACGACCAATCGGATTCGGTTCGTCATCGAAGACCTGCTGCCGCCGATCCTGCGCGATTCCGCCTTGTTTCGTACCGCTGCAAGGCTGGTCTGGGGCGAGCATATCGTAAAGCTTGCACGCTTTCGCGAGCGCGCGCCCTTCCTGACCGCCGGCGAATACGAGGATCTCTATCGGCATCATCCGCGCGTCCATGCCGGCACCGACAATTCCGCCGCTTGCATTGCGCGCATCGTCGCATCGATCGACGGAACGAGCGTCTGTGATGTCGGTTGCGGCACCGGCGCGCTTCTCAGCCACATTCGCGCTGCTAATCCCGGTCTCACGCGTCTGACAGGCGTCGACTTTGTCGTCGACGATGCCGCCAGGCTCGACGGCGTGGAATATGTCGCTGCCATGATCGAGGCGCTACCGTTTGCCGACGGCGAATTCGATACGGTCGTCTGCACCCACGTGATCGAGCACGTCCTCGATTATCGAAGGGCGATTGCCGAGCTGCGCCGCATCGCCCGCAGGCGCCTGATCATCGTCGTTCCCCGCGAACGCGAGTACCGATACAGCTTCAATCCGCACTTCAACTTCTTTCCCTACACGCATTCCTTCCTGCGCGCCGTCCATCCGGTGCCGCAGGACTACGTCTGCGTCGACATCGGGCGTGACATTTTCTATTGCGAGGAACGGCTGCAGGGCGAGCTGGAGCAAGCGGCGTGATGCCGGAAAACTCTAATTCCGCTCTTTGGATCGGCCTGCTCGGCACGCCCCTTCTGATCGCGACGGGCCAGGTACTCTTCAAGCTGACGAGCGCGACTGCCGGGGAATTCGGCTTGCGCGGCCTTTTTCAGTTGCTGTTCAATCCGTTGATGATCACCGCCCTTGCCATCTATGGCATCGGCACGGTCATCTGGATTTTCGTCCTCAAGTCGGTGCCGTTGACGATCGGCTATTCGTTCATGGCGCTGACATTCTGCTTCGTCCCGCTTCTTGCCAGCATCTTTCTGGGCGAGGCGCTGAGCCTTCGCTATTTTGTCGGCGCGCTCCTGATCATCGGCGGGATGATTGTCATCAACACATAAGGATCAACCGCAGATAGTCCAAAGGGCTTCAGACGTCTTCCCAGCCGTTCTTCTCGCTGGCACGGTAGATCGCGTCGATGAACTTCTGGTTCGCCACCGAACTCTCGAGCGTGATGACTTCTTCCGCCTCGCCCATCGCTGCCCGTGAAAACGCCTCGACCTCGAGCCTGTACTGGCGGGCGTCCTGATAGCGGATCACTTGCGACTGCGAATGGTTCTGGTTGGTCAGTTCGATCTCCTCGGCACCATAGCGGTCGGCGTTGAAGGGCGACTTGACCTCGATGAAGCCCTGGTCGCCGTGAAACACCATCACCTGGCGTGCCGCGAGCTGGGTGGAGATGTAGAAGCTCAACTCGAAGGCGCCGAAATCGGCCCGCACGCTCGAGTAGATGTCGGTGTCGAACTGGGGATCGCGCTCCGTCGTCGCCTGCACGCGCAGCGGCTCCTTGCCCGTGACAAAGCGGGTCGTGATCGTCGGATAGACGCCGATATCCGGCAATCCACCGCCGCCGAGTTCGGGAATGTTGCGCATATTGGCGGGGTCGCGGTTGAAATAGGTGAACGCCCCTTGAACGTGGCGCAGCCGCCCGATGGCGCCGTCCTTCAACAGCTCGCGCACCTTGCGCCAGACCGGGCTGTAGGTGACCATGTAGGCTTCCGACACCAGCACCTTGTTGCGATCGCGCGCGTCGATCAGCGTGTCGATCTCCGCTGCCTTCAACGCGATCGGCTTCTCGCAGAGAACGTGCTTGCCGGCATCGGCCGCCTTGATCGTCCATTCGACGTGTTGGGCGGTGGGCAGCGGAATGTAGACCGCATCGATGAGGTCGGAGGCGAGCATCTCATCGTAGGAGCCGAAGGCGTGCGGCACCGAGAAACGGTCCGCCATCGCGCGGGCCTTGGAAAGGTCGCGGCTGGCGATCGCGGTCACGACGCAGTTTTCCGCGTCCTGGATCGCGGGCACGACGAGTTCGCGGCCGATCTTGGCCGTGGACAGGATACCGAAACGCAGCATGGCAGATCCTCCTCAAAATCCGGGAGCAAGCTAATCCCGGGGCGCGGACCCGGCAAGTGCGGTCGCGGCAACAATTCGCCAATCCGCGCGTGCAATCGAACCGGTGCCATCCTATGTTCACACCGCCATTCTACTCATCGATCTCGGAGAATTCTCATGCAGAAACGTCCCCTTGGCCGCACGGGCCTCGATATCGCGCCTCTTGTCTTTGGCGGCAACGTCTTCGGGTGGACAGCGGATGAGAAGACGTCATTTTCATTGCTCGACGCCTTCACGGGTGCTGGCTTCAACGCCATCGACACCGCCGATGTCTATTCCGCCTGGGCACCCGGCAACAAGGGCGGCGAATCGGAGGCGATCATCGGCAACTGGCTGAAGCGGTCGGGGCGCGCCCGCGATAGTGTCGTGCTGATCACCAAGGTCGGTTCCGACATGGGGCAGGGGCATCGCGACCTGTCGAAAAAATGGATCCTGCAGGAGGTCGAGGCGTCGCTGAAACGGCTCCAGACCGACCATATCGATCTCTATCTCTCGCACTGGCCGGATGAGCGCACCCCGTACGAGGAGACGCTCGAGGCGCATGCGGCGCTGGTCAAGGCCGGCAAGGTACGGGCCTTCGGCGCCTCCAACCTCGACGCCGGACAATTGCAGGCCTCCTTCGATGCCGCCGATCGGGCGGGGCTGCCCCGCTACGCAGCGCTGCAGCCGGAATATAACCTGTATGACCGGACAGGCTTCGAAGGCCCCTTGGCCGATCTGTGCCAGCGTGAGCACGTCGGCGTCATTACCTATTATAGCCTCGCGAGCGGTTTCCTGAGTGGAAAGTACCGCTCGCTTGCCGACACGAAAGGCAAGGCACGGGGTGGAGGGGTCGCCCGCTATCTGGACGACAAGGGCCTGCGCCTCCTCGCCGCGCTCGACAAGGTCGGCGCTGAAACGGGCGCCAAGCCCGCCG
This sequence comes from Mycoplana sp. 10N416, assembly GCF_056394765.1. Taxonomy (NCBI): domain Bacteria; kingdom Pseudomonadati; phylum Pseudomonadota; class Alphaproteobacteria; order Hyphomicrobiales; family Rhizobiaceae; genus Mycoplana; species Mycoplana sp. 10N416. The sequence goes on from NZ_JBFTIM010000004.1 coordinate 46,701, forward strand.
AGATCGCACTGGCCTGGCTGATGGCGAAGCCGGCCGTGACCGCGCCGATCGCCAGCGCGACAAGCCTTGACCAGTTGGACAGTCTGGTGAAGTCGGCCAACCTTCAGCTCTCCACCGACCAGATGGCCGCGCTCGACGCCGCCGGCGCCTGATCGCCGTTTTAAAGATCCGCGCCGTCTGACGGGCCGCGCGGCCTGAAATTTCACCGAGGCGCCCCGTCTGGCTGGCCTACAAATGGAAACGGGGATTGGCACACCAATCCCCGTTTCGATTTCATCAAGGTGGCATCCGCGCCTCTCAGGCGCGCAATACACCACCGGTCGCCTTGGCGACGTTGGCGACGATCTTCGCCGTCAGTGCGTCAAAATCCTCGTCGGTCAGGGTCTTGTCGGTCGGCTGGATGACGACCTCGATCGCGAGCGACTTCTTGCCCTCGCCAAGCGAAGCACCCTCGAACACGTCGAAGACGTTGACGGCGGTCACCAGCTTCCGGTCGGCGCCGAGCGCCGCGCGCTGCACCGCGCCCGCCTCGACCGTCTTGTCGACCACGAAGGCGAAGTCGCGCTTGACCGCCTGGAAGGGCGACAGCTCGAGCGCCGGCTTGGTGCGGGTCGCCTTTTTCTTCGGCTCCGGCATCGCATCGACGAAGATCTCGAAGCCGCAAAGCGCGCCGGAGACGTCGAGGGCAGCCAGTGTCTTCGGATGGAACTCGCCGAAATAGCCGAGCACGATCTTCGGGCCCATCTTGATGGTGCCGGAGCGGCCGGGGTGATACCAGGCGGGGCCGCCCGGTTCGATCTGGACATTGCCCATCGGCAGCCCACAGGCCTCGATCACCGCAAGCGCATCGGCCTTGGCGTCGAATACGTCGACCGGCTTGCCGCCGCCCTTTGCCGCGTTCGACCAAAGCCGGCCGGCACCGGCCAGCGAGGCGGTGCCGCGGCGAACGCCGCCGGCAACGCGGCGCTGGCCTTCCGGCCGGTCGTTCTCATAGGTGCCGGAGACCTCGAAGATCGCCACGTCGCCATAGCCCTTGTCGGCATTGCGCTGCGCGGCCGTCAAGAGACCCGGCAGCAGCGACGGCCGCATGTCCGACATGTCGGAGGCGATCGGGTTCGACAGTGCCAGTTCCGGCGCGCCGCCGCCAAAGAGCTCGGCCTGCGCCTTGGGGATGAACGACCAGGTGACGGCCTCCATCATGCCGCGCGAGGCAAGCGCGCGCTTCGCCAGGCGCGAGCGGATCTGCAGCGTGGTGAGGATCTTGGCGTTGACGCTGTTGTGGCTTTCAAGCGGCGCGGCATGGATGTTGTCAACGCCGTGGATGCGCATGACCTCTTCGACGAGGTCCGCCTTGCCGTCAACATCGGGCCGCCAGGAGGGAACGGAGACCGACAGCCGTTCGCCGGTGCCGGAGACGCCGAAGCCGAGCTTGCCCAGGATATCGCGGCTCTCCTCCGAAGAGATTTCCAGACCCGTCAGCCGCTTGACCTCGGAGACCGGGAAATCGACGACCTTCGGCTCGTAGCCCTTGTAGCCGACCACGTCTGCCTTGGCCGCGATGCCGCCGCACAGCTCGATGACCAGCTCAGTGGTGCGCTCCAGGCCCGGAACCATGTATTCGGGGTCGACGCCACGCTCGAAGCGGTAGCGTGCGTCGGTGATGATGCCGAGCGTGCGGCCGGTCTTGGCGATGTTCATCGGATCCCAGAGTGCCGATTCGATCAGCACGTCCGTCGTGTTCTCGTCGCAGCCCGAGTGCTCGCCGCCCATCACGCCGCCGATCGACTCGACGCCCTCGGCATCGGCAATCACCACGTTAGCGGGAGACAGCGTGTATTCGCGCTGGTCGAGCGCCAGCACCGTCTCGCCTTCCTTGGCGCGACGGACCGTCAGGTTGCCCTTGACCTTGGCGGCGTCGAAGACGTGCATCGGCCGGCCCTGGTCGAAGGTCATGTAGTTGGTGATGTCGACGAGCGCGTTGATCGGACGCAGGCCGATCGCCAGCAGCCGCTGCTGCATCCAGCGCGGGCTCGGGCCGTTCTTCACCCCGCGCACGAGGCGCAGCGCGAAGCCGGGGCAGAGATGCGTGTCCTCGCCAAGCTCGAGCGCCACCTTCACCGGCGTCTCGCCTTCCGTCCGGAAGGAGGGGGCGGCGCGTGTTTTCAGGGTGCCGAGGCCGGAAGCTGCCAGGTCGCGGGCGATGCCGAAGACGCTGGTGCAGTCCGGGCGGTTCGGCGTCAGGTTGATCTCGATGACCGGATCGTCGATGCCGGCGTAAGCTGCAAAGCTCGTGCCGATCGGTGCATCCGCGGGAAGATCGATGATGCCGTCGTGATTGTCCGACATCTCGAGCTCTTTTTCCGAGCACATCATGCCACGGCTCTCGACGCCACGGATGTTGCCGACGGAGAGCGTCACGTCGATGCCGGGCACATAGGTGCCGGGGGCGGCGAAGGCGCCGACGAGGCCGGCGCGGGCATTCGGAGCGCCGCAGACCACCTGCACGGGCGAACCCGAGCCGGCATCGACCATCAGCACGCGCAGCTTGTCGGCGTTCGGGTGCTGCTCGGCGGAAACCACCTTGGCGATGACGAAGGGCTTGAACGAAGCCTTGTCGTCGACTTCTTCGACTTCCAGCCCGATCGACGTCAGGCGTTCGCAGATCTGTTCGAGCGTGGCGTCCGTTTCCAGATGCTCTTTCAGCCAGGAGAGTGTGAATTTCATCGTTCTAGATCCTTACGCGCACCGCTTACGCACTCAAACCGCCGAACAGCGTCGGCATGTCGAGGGGGCGGAAGCCGTAGTGGTTCATCCAGCGGACATCGGCGTTGAAGAAGTCACGCAGGTCCGGCATGCCGTATTTGAGCATGGCGATGCGGTCGAGGCCCATGCCCCAGGCAAAGCCCTGATACTCGTCCGGGTCGAGGCCGCCGGCGCGCAATACGTTCGGATGCACCATGCCGCAGCCGAGGATTTCCATCCAGTCGGTGCCCTCGCCGAATTTGACGATCGGGCCGGAGGAACGGTCGCACTGGATGTCGACCTCGAAGGAGGGCTCGGTGAAGGGGAAGAAGGACGGGCGGAACCGCATCGTGACGCCGTCGACCTCGAAGAAGGCCTTGCAGAACTCTTCCAGCACCCAGCGCATGTTGGCGACGTTCGCTTTTCTGTCTATGACGAGGCCTTCGACCTGGTGGAACATCGGCGAGTGCGTTGCGTCCGAATCCTGCCGGTAGGTCTTGCCGGGAATGATGATGCGGATCGGCGGGCTTTGCGCCTCCATCGTGCGGATCTGCACGGGCGAGGTGTGCGTGCGCAGCACCTTGCGCTCGCCGTTGTCATCCGGCGGGAAGAAGAAGGTGTCGTGCATCTCGCGCGCCGGGTGGCCTTCAGGGAAGTTCAGCGCGGTGAAGTTATAGTAGTCGGTCTCGATGTCCGGGCCTTCGGCGATGGAGAAGCCCATGTCGGCGAAGATCGCGGTGATCTCGTCGATGATCTGGCTGATCGGATGGATGCGGCCGCGCTCGGCCGGCGAGGAGCGGACCGGAAGGCTGACGTCGACGGTCTCGGCTGCGAGCCTTGCGGTGATCGCCGCGTCGCGCAGTTCGCTCTTGCGGGCGACGATCGCGTCCGTCAACTCGTTCTTCAGCGCGTTGATCGCCGCACCCCGCGTCTGGCGCTCTTCCGGCGTCATCGTGCCGAGCGTCTTCAGGAGTTCGGAGACGGAGCCCTTCTTGCCGAGGGCCGCCACGCGCACGGCTTCGATGGCCGTTTCATCGCCGGCGGCCGCGACATCCGCCAACAGGGTGTGTTTCAGGGAATCGAGATCGGACATCGTTCAAATCCATTGGCTCAAAGAAAAACCCGCGCCAGCCCTGCCAGCGCGGGTTTCCCAACTTCTATGTACAAAGGCTTGGGAAGCGCTGGTCTTAACGAACCGCGCTTTCAAACTCGTTCGTCGTGCCGGCGTCCTTGAGGTACTCAAGTGCCTTCTTCGAAGCTGCGACGAGGGCGCCGAAGGCTGCCGGCTCATGGATCGCCATGTCGGACAGCACCTTGCGGTCGACTTCGATGCCGGCCTTGTTCAGGCCGTCGATGAAGCGGCCGTAGGTCAGGCCGAATTCGCGGACGGCAGCGTTGATGCGCTGGATCCAGAGAGCGCGGAAGTTGCGCTTGTTCACCTTGCGGTCGCGGTAGGCGTACTGCTTGGAGCGGTCAACCGCGGCCTTGGCGGCGCGGATGGTGTTCTTGCGGCGGCCGTAAAAGCCCTTGGCGGCCTTCAGGACCTTCTTGTGCTTGGCGTGGCCGACAGTGCCTCTTTTTACGCGCATGTCATGATCTCCTTAACGTATCCAATATGCCTGAAAGTCTCAGAGACCGTTCGGCAGGTAGTTCTTGATGACCTTCTTGCCATCGGCTTCGGCCAGCACCATCGTGCCGCGCGCGTCGCGAATGAACTTGTTGGTACGCTTGATCATGCCATGGCGCTTGCCGGCGGCAGCCGCTACGACCTTGCCCGTCGCGGTGATCTTGAACCGCTTCTTGGCAGACGATTTCGTCTTCATCTTGGGCATTTTGCTACTCCATTCTTCTTTGAATTTGAGACGGCTGACGAGGCGCATCTCCAGCGTAAAGAACGGCCACGGCATGCCCTGCCGGACCGTTCGGACGGGGGCTTGTAACCGAACTGCTCGAAAAGTGCAACCGGGGAATCGGGCGAGCGGCAGGAAGCGGCGGCTTCAGACCGGGATAGGGCTCGGCTTCGGCGTGCCGGCTGCGGGAAAGGCGATCGCCGCCCTCAGTCCCCCAAGCGGTGATCGATCCAGTCTCAGGTCGGCACCATAGGCCTTGGCAATGTCGGCGCTGATCGCCAGCCCGAGCCCGGTCCCGACAGTCGGTCCATCGACCTGCGGCAGGAACTGGGTGCCACGTTTCAGGAGCAGGGGACGGTCGCTGTCCGCAATGCCGGGGCCGTCATCCTCGATCGCCACCATGATGGTCCTGCCTTCCGCCTGCGCTGAGAGCCGAATGCGCGAGCGAGCCCATTTTGCAGCATTGTCGAGCAGGTTGCCGAGGCATTCGGCGAGATCCGCCGCATCGACGTCGATTGCCAGGTCCGGATCGATATCGACGTCCCAGGCAATGCCACGCTCGCCGGTCACCGGCCGCAATACGTTGACGAGCTTTCCTCCGAGGCTCATCACCGATGTGGTTGCCATCTGTTCGACGCCCATGCGGGCCGCCTGCAGCTGTCGGTCAGCCCGCTGCCTGATCAGTTCAACCTGTTGCAGGGCCAGCGCGCGATCCTCGCCGGGCAGATGTTCGGCGAGGCTTGAGAGCACCGTCAGCGGCGTCTTCAACCCGTGAGCAAGATCACTGGCACGGGCACGGGCGCGCTCGATGGCCGTTTCCCGCTCGGCTAGCAGCAAGTTGATTTCGCCGACGAGCGGTTGCACTTCGCTGGGGCCTTCCGTGCCGAAATTGCGCTCCCGGCCCGACCGCACCAGCGCAGCCCGCTCCCGCAGCCGCCTCAGCGGCATCAGGCCGATCGCGCCCTGCAACAGCGCGCCCGCGGCGAGCACGCTGGCGGTGGCCAACAGCATTTGCCGCAGGCTCCCGTGAAAGGCGGCTACGGCGTCGTCCAGTTCCTTTCTCGGAAAGGCGGCCTGGGCCATGAACTGCACCGCGGAAGGCCCGTCGCCCAGGGTGAGGATCTGGCTATGCACCAGCATCGGCGCCCCGTCGGGTCCTTCGGCGATCTCGAAATTCGCGTAGCGATCGACTTGCGCCGCGTCTATCGGGATGATCGTGTCCCAGAGTGAGCGCGAGCGTATGGCATCGCCCCTGACGGGAGAGACCTGCCAGTAGCGCCCGCCTGCTGGCAGGGCAAAGCGCGGGTCGGGTGGCTCGCTTACGAGCGCGATCCTGCCGTTTTCCAGCGTAAGCTGAGCTGCGACCGTATCGACGATCGCCGTCATCTCGCTGCGGTAGCGCCCCACGACGTAGTCGGTGAACAGCTGGCTGAGCAGCAGCCACAGCACCAGCAAGACCAGGCCGATCGCGACGACCGCTCCCGTTGCCAGAGTCAGTCGCAGCGACCTCATCGATGGTCGTCCGGCAAGCAATAGCCGAAGCCGCGCCGTGTCTCGATCGCGCCGCTCTCGGTTTTGCGCCGCAATCGCGCGATCATCGCCTCGACGGCATTCTTGGCCGAATCATCATCACGTCCCTGGACGTGGCTCGCCAACTCGAGCTGCGAGATCACCTGACCGCGGCGTTCGATGAGATAGGCAATCATGCGGTATTCCAGCGGGCTGAGGTCCAACGGCAGGCCATCAAAACTGACACGCCGGCTCGCCTCGTCGAGAGTGAAGCGACCAGCGGCCTTGACCGGGTGCAGGCTGGGTGCGGCACGGCGCAGAAGCGCCCTCAGCCGCGCGAGAAGTTCCTCGGTGCGGAACGGCTTCGGCAGGTAGTCGTCGGCGCCGGCGTCGAAGCCGTCGACGCGTTCCATCCACGAGCCGCGGGCGGTCAGCACCAGGACCGGTGTCGCGACACCCGCCTGGCGCCAGCGCTTCAAGATGGACAGGCCGTCCATGCCGGGCAAGCCGAGGTCGAGTATGATCGCCGAATACGCTCCGCTCTCTCCGCGTTCCCAGATCTCGGGGCCATGCGCAAGCGTGTCGACGCCGTATCCCTCCGCTTCGAGCTTCGCCGCGACGTGCGCGGCGATGTTTCGGTCGTCCTCGGCTACCAGAATGCGCATGTCCGGCCTCAGAATCCGAAAAAGTTGATGAGCTTGCCAGTGCGGGCATCGATCCGGTAGTTGCGGATTATTCCCGAGCCGTCCCGTGTTTTCAGGCGGTATACATCGCGCCCGCCATATTGTTTCAGGTCAACCGCGATCACGGTGCCGTAACGCCTCTCGTCGACAAGCCGAAGGATATCTTTCAAGGGGAGCACACGCCCCGCCTGGACCGCGGCACGGGCACGCTCCTGATCGGTGCGCTTACCCGAGCCCTTGAGTGACGAATTGCCCCGCGATCCATCATCGTGTCCCTGCTTGTCGTTGTTGCGGTCGTCCTTTTTGCGATCATCCCGGTCATCGCCACCCCGGCCATGACCACTATGGTCATCGCCGCCCCTGTCGTCGTCGTCACCCTGGTCGTCGCCGCCCTTGTCATCGCTGCCCTTGTCATCGCTGCCCTTATCGTCGCCCCCACGATCGCCGCCGCCACCCGAGCGATCTCCGCCGTCGCGGGCCAACGCGCCGATATTGCGTCCCGACGCAAGCGACAGCGCCAGTGACCAGCATAATAGAGCCATGAGTTCGCGGCGCGTCGTAGACATAGATCACCCACTTGCCCGCCACATCCGCAGCGGCATGCCAATACCCCGCAATTGTGGCGCCACGTCAAGGTCGCGCCCTTGCGAACGGTTCGTCAGGCAGTCTTTTTGACAGCGGATCGCCCCCTGCATCAACGGATGCAGGAGGCGAGTGCGAGGGGACATCCTTCTTGACCGTGAGACTGGCCTCCTCGCTGACCGGCGTGGAGCGGGGCGTTGTCCGCGCCGGTATCGGCGTCCATCAGTTCGCGGGGCGTATGGACACGCTTTCGATCGGTCCGGGTGTACGGCGAATGTCGGAACCATGCGGCTCGACCTTGACGATCCGCTTGCCGTGCTCGAACTCGACCTCCACCTCCAGGGTGCGGCCGAGGTTGTCGACGGCGATCAGGGAGCCGTTGAGGAGACCCTTCAGGCTGTGGTTCGATACCTTGAGTTGGGTCTCATACCGGTGGCGATCGTCGTTGCCGTTGTGCTTGCCGCTGTTGCGGCCGTCTTCAGCGTGGTTGCGACCCCGACCATGATCTTTGTCGACCTTGCCCGCGTTGTGGTCCTTGTTGTCATCGTCGTCGTCATCCTGCCGGTCGCCGCCGCGATCATCATTGTCATCGTTTCGGTCGTGCCCGCTGCGATCGTGCCCGCCGCCGTGGTCGTCATCGCGGTCACCATCATCACGGTCACCGTCATCGCGATCACCGTCATCGCGGTCACCGCCATTGCGGTCACCATCATCGCGACCGCCGTGGTTGTCATCCCCACGATCTCCGCCATCATTATCATCATCGGCAAGCGCGGCCGCGGAAAGCGGATGGTGCGGAGCGAGTGCGAAGATTGACGCGCCGACCGGCCCGCCGATGATGCCGCATGTCGCGACCGTGGATACCAACAAAGCCTTGCGAAGCGTTGAATGCATGAGCCCTCTCCATCACTGATTGATGACAGGAGCCTGCCACAAGCAAGCTGAGAGGCCGCTGAGAACGTCTGTCAGCATTCTGTCAGGATCGAAGGGGAGTTTTTGGCCGCAACGAAGAAAGCCGCCTTTTAGGCGGCTTCGTCGCTGACATGCGGGAGGCAGTGCTCACTTCGGAGCGAGCACCATCATCATCTGGCGGCCTTCCAGCTTGGGCTCGGCCTCGACCTTGGCAATAGCCAGGGTGTCTTCCTTGACCTGCTGCAGGAGCTTCATGCCGAGTTCCTGGTGCGCCATTTCACGGCCACGGAACTTCAGCGTCACCTTGACCTTGTCGCCTTCTTCGAAGAAGCGGTTCATCGCCTTCATCTTCACGTCATAGTCATGCGTGTCGATGTTCGGGCGCATCTTGATTTCCTTGACCTCGACGACCTTCTGCTTCTTGCGCGCTTCCGCCGCCTTCTTCTGGTTGGCGTACTTCAGCCTGCCGAGATCAAGGATCTTGCACACCGGCGGGTCGTTGTTGGGGGAAATCTCCACGAGATCGAGGCCGGCGTCTTCCGCCATGCGAAGGGCCTGATCGGTGGGAACGATGCCGTGGTTCGTGCCTTCGGCATCAATGAGCTGAACCCGGGGGATCCGGATTTCTCGGTTGGAACGCGGGCCGTCCTTGACCGGTGCGTCCGTTTTGAAGGGTCTGCGAATGGTCGTATTCTCCTCGAATAGTTTCGGATAGAGATTGCATTTTCCGGAAGGCGATCTTCACCGACGCGTCGCGCACCAGCGATCGCGGCAATGTGTAGATCACCGAGGCGATGTCAATAGCACGCCGTGCGGAAAAAATCACCCCTGTCCCGCTTTGCAAAAAATCGTGTAGATCGGGCCGTTCAGAGTGTCGAGGCGGCCGCCGTGCGCCGGCCGCGCAAGTCGGGAGCATCGCATGCAACAGAATGAGAGCAACGGGTCGTTTGGGGCGATCGAGAGGCTGACGGTCGGCGACGGCACGGAAAGTCGTGACATCGCCATGGTCCTTTTGCCGCAAAGAGACGGGAACACGTTGCCCCATCTTCTCTGGCTCGGCGGGTATCGCTCGGACATGACCGGCACCAAGGCCGTGGAACTGGCGCGCTTCGCCGAGGAACGCGGCACGGCCTGCATCCGCCTCGACTATTCCGGCCACGGCGCGTCCGGCGGCGCATTCGTGGACGGCACGATATCGCGCTGGCTGGAGGAGGCGCTCGCCGTTGTCGATCACGCGCGCACCAGGCTTGGCAGCCAGCGCCTTGTCATTGTCGGCTCGTCGATGGGGGGATGGCTGGCGCTTCGCGTGGCGCAGGAGTTGCGACAGCGCGGTCGGGAAGACGACGTCGCTGGCATGGTCCTGGTCGCCCCCGCGCCGGATTTCACCTCCGAACTGATCGAGCCGAACCTGACGGAGGCCGAACGCGCCTCATTGGCGGAGCGCGGCTTCTTCGAGGAGCCGACGCCCTATGGGCCGGATCCGAACATCTACACCCTCAAGCTAATCGAGGACGGTCGCCGCAACAGGGTGCTCGATGGCGTCATCGATGCGGGATGTCCGATCCACGTGCTGCAGGGCATGGAGGATCCCGACGTTCCCTACACGCATGCGGTCCGGTTGATGGAGCACCTTTCCTGCGATGACGCCGTGTTGACCCTGATCCGCGACGGCGATCATCGATTGTCGCGCCCCGAGGACATCGAAAAGCTGCGGGAGGCGGTATCCCATATCCTGGAGCCGTCATAACCGGCGCCGGTGCGCGCATTTTAACCATGTTGTCGCATTGCCAATTATCGTGATTGACTTCCCTCCCCTCGAAAATTTAACGTTTCGTTAACTATCGAGGGGACACCCATGGCGCGTATGATTGGTGCTAAGGCAATTTTTGTGGCGTTTACGGCCTTGTTCGTATCGTCTTCTGCCGCGCTGACTGCCCCCGCCGCCACCGCGAATTCCGCCCTGTCGATGCGCACCGGCGCCGTCACCTCCCAGCCGATCGGCCATTACGAGTTCTGCCAGTCGAACCGTTCGGAGTGCACCGCCGGCCAACGTGATCCGGGTGCGGCGAAAGTAACTGCCTTCGGCTGGACGATCGTTCGAGAGATCAACGCAGCGGTCAACCGTGACATTACCCCGATGACCGACAAGGAGCTGTTCGGCACCGACGAGCACTGGGCCTACCCCGACGTGGCAGGCGACTGCGAGGATTTCGTGCTGCTGAAACGCCGCAAGCTGATCGAGAAGGGCTTCGCGGCCGCCGACCTCCTCATCACCGTTGTTCGCAAGCCGGACGGCGAAGGACACGCGGTCTTGACCGTACGCACGACGGAGGGCGATTTCATTCTCGACAATCTTGAGAATGACGTCAGGCACTGGACCGAGACGCCTTACCGCTATCTGAAGCGTCAGGCCTCGTTCCATCCGGGCCGCTGGGTCTCGATCGAGAACGGCGACGCGGTCATGGTGTCGTCGGTCGGCAAGTAAGCCTCGTGCCGGTCCGCAAGGAGGACTGGCTTTCGCTCCTCCCTACGCATTGCCGATCAGAACGCCGCAGGCAAAGACAAGGCTGCCGCCGAGGACGACCTGGGTTGCGGCCCGCCAGAAGGGCGTGTCCATATAGCGGTTCTGGATGAAGGCGATCGTCCAGAGTTCAACGAAAACGATCGCGATGGCGATGCCCGTCGCGAGGCCGAAATGCGGAATCAGGTAGGGCAATGCGTGGCCGAGGCCACCGATCGCCGTCATGATGCCGGAGGCAAACCCGCGCTTGACCGGCGAGCCCCGCCCGGAGATCTTGCCGTCGTCATGGGCCGCTTCGGTGAACCCCATCGAGATGCCGGCGCCAACGGAGGCCGAGAGCCCCACCAAAAAGGTCTGCCAGGTGTCCTGCGTGGCGAAGGCGGCCGCGAAGATCGGCGCGAGCGTCGAGACCGAACCATCCATCAGGCCGGCCAGCCCCGGCTGCACGTAGGTCAGGATGAACTGACGGCGCTCGGCATGCGCCTCCTCGGAGAATGCGGCCTTGCCTTCCTCGCTCTCCTCAAAAAGGCGCGCCTTGCCTTCGTGCCCCTTCTCCGCCAGCGCGAGATCCCCCAGCAGCTTGCGGGTCGACGCATCCGTCGCGCGCGCTGCCGCTTCGAGATAGAAGCGGTGCGCCGCCTCTTCCATCGCCCTGACGTTGGCGCGAACCGTCTCCACCGGCATTCGCGCGACCAGCCAGTCGGGTTTGCGCTTTGGGAAGTCTCTGATGTACTCGCGCCGGACCAGGGGGATATTGTCGCCGAAACGCTTCACGTGCATGTCGATCAGCCGGCGCCGGTGCTCGCTCTCCTCCTTGGCCATGGCGTCCAGCATGCTGGCTGTGTGCGGAAAGGTGTCCCGTAGCCCATTCGCATAAGCAAGGTAGATGCGACCGTCATCCTCCTCCGCCGATATGGCCAGGGCCAGGATTTCCTGTTCGCTGAGGGATTCGAGGGTCCGTTTGGTCGGGCGGAAAAGCCGAGAGATCATTGCGAGGCCTATTCTTTAGAATAATTCTAAATTTAGGACTCGGAACTAGGTCGGTCAACCCGGCGTTGCCGCTTTTTTTGGACTACGCCATACCCTTCGCGGCACGCCGCCGCGCCGCCGAAAGCCCTTTGAAGATCGTCGAGCCCACGTCGGCCTCGATCATCGCGGCAAGGCCGGCGGCTGTCGTTCCCTGGTACTCCAGAAACACGTCCACAAGCTCGGCGGGCGTTGTCTCCGATTGGGCCATCAGGACGCCGGCGCCCATAAAGAGCTGGCGCACGGCGGCAACCGCCGTGTCCGGCTCGATGCCGGCGCCGATCGCATGGCGGATCATCGCATCGGCAAAAAGCGCTGGGAAGGCGGGGCCCGAACCGGTCAACGCGGTGAAATAATCGAGTTGCGCCTCCTCGGTGATCCCCTGCGCCCGTCCGGACGCAGAAAAGAAGCGGAACACGAAATACGCCTCGTCGTCTGACACGCTGTCGGTAGCAAACCAGGGCGTGAAGGAAAGCCGCTGCTCGGCGCAGGCATTCGGCATCGCGCGTACGATCCGCCTAGCACCGAAGCTGCGCGCCAGCGCCTCCGCGGTGACGCCGGCGACGACGGAAATGAGGAGCTTGCCGGAAAGGTCGAGCGAAAGCTCGGCAAGATCGTTCGGCCGAACGCAAAGCATGACGACGTCGGAGGCCGCCACAAGCTCGACATTGTCGGTCGTCATGCGGATGCGCGGCCAGGCGTCGAAGCCGAACATGTCACCCGAGCGGGAGGAGAGGATCAGGCGCTCCGGACGGATAATGCCGTCGGCAAGCGCGGGCCGCAGCAGCGCCCCCGCCAGCCAGCCCCCGCCGCCAATGACGCCGATCGTCTCCATGGGCGGCTCAGGCCCATTCGCCGGCGCGCATCACCGGCGTGCGGCCGCCGTCGGCCCTGATGCCGTCGATGTCGATCTGTCCCGAGCCGATCATCCAATCGATGTGGATCAGGCTCGAGTTGCCGCCCTGTGCCTGGATCTGTTGCTGGGACAGGTCCGCCCCGCCGACGAAGCACTTGGAATAGCATTGCCCCAGCGCGATGTGGCAGGCGGCGTTTTCATCGAAAAGCGTGTTGTAGAACAGAAGCCCACTCGCCGAGATCGGTGAGGAATGCGGTACCAGCGCCACTTCGCCGAGGCGGCGCGCCCCTTCGTCGGTGTCGAGCACCTTGGTGAGGACCGCCTCGCCCTTCGAGGCGTGTGCCTCGACGATGCGGCCACCCTCGAAGCGGACGCGGATGTCGTCGATCAGCGTGCCCTGGTGCGAAAGCGGCTTGGTGCTGGAGACATGGCCCTCCACCCGCAGCGCATGTGGCGTCGTGAACACTTCCTCGGTGGGAATGTTCGGGTTGCAGGTGATGCCGTTCTTGGCGACCGATGCGCCGCCGTGCCATTCGTGACCGTCTGCAAGGCCCACCGTCAGGTCGGTGCCGGGCCCCCGGAAGTGAAGGGCTGCAAAGCGTTCGCCGTTCAGCCAGGCCGAGCGGCTGTGCAGGTTGGCGTTGTGCGCCTCCCAGGCGCCGATGGGGTCTTCGATATCGACCCGTGACGCGGCGAAGATTGCATTGGCGAGTTTTTCGACCGCTACCTCCTCCGGAACGCCCGGAAACACCTGCATCGCCCAGGACGGGCTCGGATAGGAGACAATGTTCCAGTTGATATCGAAATTGGCGATCTTCTCAAGCGCTGGCTTGTAGGCGAGAGAGTTGGCCTTGTTGGCGCGCGCCACCTTGGCGGGATCTTGTTCGGACAAAAGCATCGGATTGTCGCCGGCGATCGCAAGGCGTGCGGCGCCATTGGCGTAGGCCTTCGCCATGCCCTCGTAGAGCCAGCCCGTCGCCCGGTCGAAGCTTTCATCCGGCGCGTGGCGATAACGGGCAAGCGTCGCTTCCTCGTCGGCGTAGAAGGTGCTGACGAGGCCGGCGCCCGACATGTAGGCGTGCTTGGCGATGAGACGCACGAGCGGCAGCGCCGCAATCGGCGCGGTGATCACCAGGTCTTGCCCCTTTTGCAGCTGGAGGCCGACCTTGACAGCCACCTCAGCGAGCTTTTCCAGCTTGATGGGGTCGACCGGGGTGATTGCGTTGCGAAGCGGTGCGTTCATCGGTTTTCCTGCTGTTTTCGGTTTCGTTGCCCTCTTTTAGGACGGAATTGTGCAAAACAGAAGGTCGGCGATGAAGATGCTCCGACGCACCATTTACAGGACGGCGGTGAGGCGACGCGACGGGCGGATGTCACCGCACCGATTGCGCCATCGGCCGGTTGCCTGGCGCGGCAAGCAAGATCGCGTCATGTTTGCGCAAGAAGGCCATGAGCCTTTCAGGATAGTCGGCGGCGACCGCAGTCTTGACGCTTGCACGCGCAGCGAGGCCGCCCCGCCACGCAACGACGCGCGCCAGCCCTTCGAAAATGCCATGGTCGATGATTGCATCGAAGACATCAAAGTACCGGAAGATCGGCGCGAAAACGGCGTCGACGATGCTGAAATGCTGCCCGGCGAAAAAGGGGCCGTCCTGCAGCTCCGCTTCGATCTGGGCAAATTTCGTGGCGAGGGTTTGCCGCTTCGTCGCAAAGGCCTGTGCGTCCGTGGTGGTCTCCAGCACCCAGATATCAGCAAGAATGGACGAGCCGAATTCCATCCAACCGCGGTGACGCGCCCGAACGAAAGGATCGGCTGGATGCAGCCGCGGCCCTGGCAACGCCTCATCGATAAATTCGCAGATCGCCGCGCTCTCAAAGAGCACCCGGCTCCCGCTGGCGCCGTCGATCCGCAAGAGCGGAACCTTGCCGAGTGGGGACAGGTCGAGAAACCAGTCGGGCTTGGCCGACAGATCGATACTGACACGCTCGAACTTGGCGCCCTTTTCCATCAACGCAATCGCGGCGCGCTGAACATACGGGCACAAATGATGGCTGATGAGGGTGAATGTGCTGTCAGTCATCATATGCTCCCTTGAAGCCGGTCAGTGTGCAGGGGTGCGGGGGAGGGCCGCAGGGCGAAGGCGCCGTCGCCGAGCAGGGCTTGGGCGATCGACGCAGCGATCAGGAAGAGCGGATACTCCCAACCGCCGCCCGGCGCGGTGAAAACCCAGCCGTTGGCGCCATGGGCCCAGATGATCGCCCCGGCCAGCGCCGGCACCAGCGAGAGCGCTACCGCTCGCGTGTGGATGCCGAGCACCAGCATGACGCCGCCGGCAGCTTCCGCCGCGAACGTGAGATAGGCCAGCCACGCCGGTAGGCCGATCGAGGAGAAATAGCCCGCCGTGCCATCGAGACCGTAGGTGAGCAGTTTCAGCAAGATGCTGTGGGCCAGGTACATGGCGCCGAGGCTCATGCGCAGCAGCGCCGTGCCGTAGCCTGTCAGTATGTGCTGTTGCATATCGTATCTCCGCATTTATAGATGCAAGTGCATATAACTCCACTTGCGCATGGCGTCAAGATAGATGTAATTGCATTTATGTCCCAGAGAACAAGCCTGCCCCCCACACCCTCCGCCGAAATCACCCGTGCCTGGATCGAACTGATGCGCGCGCAGCGAAGCCTGGTCGCGGCCATGGAGAGCGACCTGCGCATCGCAGGCCAGCCGCCGCTGGGGTGGTACGACGTTCTCTGGGAGCTGGATCGCGCCACTGACGGACGGCTGCGCCCCTACGAGATCGAGGAACGCACACTGCTTGCGCAGTACAATCTCTCCCGGCTGATTGATCGGCTTGAAAAGGAGGGGTTGGTCAGGCGGGAGACCTTCGATCAGGATGGCCGTGGCCGCTGGGTGGTGATCACCGAAAAGGGTCGCGCTGTCCGCGCCGACATGTGGAGCGTCTACGGCCGATCCATACAAACGCACATCGGTGAAAAGCTCGACAAGGCTGAGGCGGCCACACTGGCAGCGCTCCTTTTTCGGCTGCTGTAAAAAACCGAACTTCGGCGTCCGCCTATAGCCTGTGCCGGAAGGCGGAGCCGGTTTCGAAACAAAGACATGCAAAAGAACAAGGACCTGAAGCGTTGCACGCGGATCTGGAAGATCGCGGCGCGCTTTAGACCACCACTTCCGCTGCGATCGCCTTCAGCGCAGCGCGCGCATCCATAGGGGAGAGCCGCACCTGCAGGCCACGCTGGCCGCCGTTGATGTAGACGCTCGCATGCGCCAATGCCTGCTTCTCGATCGCGGTCGGGACGGTTTTGCGCTGCCCGAAGGGACTGATCCCGCCGACGTGATAGCCGGTCAGCCGCTCCGCGTCGGCCGGCTTCATCATGCGTGCCGACTTGCCGCCGAAGGCCGCGGCCAGCTTCTTCATGCTGACCTCGCAGTTGGAGGGTACGATCACGCAGACAGCTCTGCCGTCGACTTCCGCCATCAAGGTCTTCAGCACGCGGTCCGGCGTCTCCCCAAGGGCCGCTGCAGCCTGCAGACCCACCTTCTCGGCCAATGGATCGTAGTCATAGGCGTGGACGGTGAACGATACACCGGCCTTGGCCAGTGCCTGGGTCGCGCGCGTCGTCTTGGACATCTTCGGGCCGTCGGGCTGATTGCTGAGGGTCCATCGGTCGCATGAGCATCCCGAGACTGTCAATTGCCACACGCAACTGATCCAGCCGGCATCACGCGGCAAAGATGGCGCCAGTGTTCGGGCCTGATGGAAAGAGGACGCAGTCGCTGCGATCTGGAACGGCTGGAGACCTAAGTCAGTCACGTGCCGCCATGCTGCGTGCTGCGGTATCGAGCGGCCGCCTCCGTCCTGTTGTGGACGCCCAGCTTGCGAATGATGTTGTGCAGATGAATTTTGACCGTGTGCTCGGAGAGGCCGAATTCTGCGGCAATCAGCTTGTTTTGCAGGCCGCGCGAGACCATTTCCAGGATCTGCAGCTCCCGGGCGGTCAGTTCTGCCCTGTCGGTCCGCCGTTGCGCCAGCTGCGAACCGTCGTGGGCGAGGGGAGGCAAGCTGGTGTCGCCGGCGCGCGTCTGAAAGATCGACTCCGGCGGCAGGTATTCGCCGCCATACAACATCAGCCGTATGATCGACAGCCAGACATCGAGCCGCAGGTCCATCGGCAAGACACTGCGGATGAGCGGGGAGTCGACGACAGCGGCAAGCGAGGTTGCCGGGGGCCTGTCATAGGGCTCGATGACCGCGGTGAGCGCGTGTGGGTGGACCCGCATCAGTATCGCCGATGCCGCTTCGGCCTCCCGCATCATCGCGGCGTCGACTAGGATCAGGGCAACGGGGTGGGGGAAAGTCCGGCACGCGGCGCCGACATGCTCCAGCTGCTCGACGACCACCCACGGAAATTCCCGTTCGACGGCATCGATGAGACGCTTCGACACACTTCCCGTGTTTGTCAGGATCAGCATGACCCGCCGGGGCTCAGGCCCGCCCCTAACGCCAGCCGCGCCAACCCCTGCCTCGGCGTAATCGTTTCCGTCCAAAAGCACCATATCCTTCACCCGCGCGACTGGAACGGCCGGCAATTGTCGCTGCCGGCGGAGCGTGCGCACTCATGCACCACCCCGCGAAAACCTTACCGCACGTCGGAAATGACCGCGACGGCACCAAAGGGGGAGTCTTGGGTCGAAGGGCAATATCTATGGAAAGGGCGTGTCAAGTGCGCTCATCCAAACGAACTAGGCTCGGGCCGCATCTACCCCCCAACTAGGGAGCCGAAACGGATTTTGCATCCGCTCCAGCTACGCCGGCACCGACCATCGGTCCGACAGGAACCGTCGGAAGCGCCGGAATGCCGATCCGGTTAGGTCTGCCATACCACCTTCACCAAAATTGATGAAGCGATAGCGGGATCCTTCCCCTTCTCAATATTTCAATAATTTGCACACTGAACCTTGCAGGCTTGCGGCACGGCGAGCGGTGTCGCCGCTGTCATGCCTTCCCGACTTTACAGGTTGGAGAGATTATATGCTCGCCACGTTCTGGCATTGCTGTAAACCGCTGCGGGCGGGGCTCGTGGTTCTGACGGCCCTTGCCCTGGCCGGCATCGGCGCGCCACCTGCAGCCCTCGCAGCCAAGATTGTCCCGCAGACGAAAATCAAGCTGAGCATCGTTCAGTGGATGCCAACCAAAGGTGTCTACGAGAGCTGGGATGCCCTCGGCGGCGAGTTTCAGGTCTCCGGGGAGGGCACGATATCATTGCCCGTCCTTGGCGTCGTGCAGATTGGCGACTTCGATGAAGCCGGGCTCGCAGCCGAAATCGCCACCAAGCTTCAGGCCAAAATCGGCTTGGTCGAGAGGCCGGAAGCGTCGGTGACGATCGTCGAATATCCTCCCATCTATGTGGTGGGCAATGCGGCGGCACCTGGGGAGTACAAGTTTCGTCCGGGGTTGTCCGTTCTCCAGGCGCTGGCAATGGCCGGCGGCGAGTACCGGCCGACGGACGGGCTGATCGGCTCCCGCGGCAAGGCTGAGCTTGGCGGTGAGTTGCGGGAGCTCGACGATTCGATCCTGCGCAGCACGATCAAGCTGGCGCGGCTCGAGGCCGAGATGGCCAACGCGAAGGACTTTCATTTCGACCTGCCGCCGGACAACAACACCGCATTGGTCGCCGCCACCCTCAATCAGGAGAAGCAGATCTTTGCGACGCGTGCTGCCGTTGTCGAACGCCAGTCCCGTTCTTACTCGGAATTGCGCGAACTAATGGCCCAAGAGATCGATACGCTGGAAAAGAAGATCACCGGCAATGACGAGGACATCGATTCCGTCCGGAAGGAACTCACGACGATAAAGCCCATGGTCGAAAAAGGCGTTCTCCTGCCGTCACGGCAGACGGATCTCGAACGGACGCTGCGAAGCTATCAGGGATCGAGGCTCGACATGGTCACCGCCATCATGAGGGCGCGCCAGAGCATTGCCGAGGCGACGCGCAATCTTGAAGGTCTCGCCGATAACCGCAACGCCGATGTTGCCGCCCAGCTGCAGACGGAAAAGGGGATCCTGAAACAATTGCAGCTGCGGCGTGACACCAGGCAGAAACTGCTGCTTGGCACCGACCCGCCCGACCTTGCCTCCACTGCCGCAGCGGAACCCACCTACACGGTGTCCCGGCGCGTCGACGGCAAGATCGATGAATTTACTGCGTCCGAGACGACCGAACTGCAGCCGGGTGACGTCGTTCGCGTGTTCCGCCCGGTCGCGAAAGCCGCCGAAGAGACCAGCTCGACGGCGGACGGAACACACGACGAGCAGGCCAGCCAATGACACGGCTGAAGTCGGATCGAGCTTGGATACCCGCCGGACGAAACCCACGAGAGGGATGGCAGCGATGAAGGGAATCATACTGGCGGGGGGGAGCGGCACGCGCCTCTATCCTCTTACCATCGCCGTGTCGAAGCAGATCCTGCCCATCTACGACAAGCCGATGATCTACTACCCGCTGAGCGTCCTGATGCTCACCGGCATTCGGGACATCCTGATCATCTCGACCCCGCGCGACCTTCCCTGCTTCCAGGCGCTGCTCGGCGACGGCTCCGATTTCGGGCTGAACGTGTCCTATGCCAAGCAACCGCACCCGAATGGGCTGGCCGAGGCCTTCATTATCGGGCGTCAGTTCATCGGGCGGGACAATGTCGCGATGATCCTCGGCGACAACATCTTTTTTGGCCATGGCTTGCCGGACATTTGCCGGCAGGCGGCGGGACGCAATAGCGGTGCCTCGGTCTTCGCCTATCATGTCGACGATCCGGAGCGCTATGGCGTCGTCAGCTTCGACAAGGCGACCGGCAGAGCGATCGCCATCGAGGAGAAGCCAGCGGTTCCGAAGTCGAACTGGGCGGTGACGGGACTGTATTTCTACGACAACGATGTCGTCGACATCGCCCGCTCGGTCGAGCCGTCCTCGCGCGGCGAACTGGAGATCACCACGGTCAACAACATCTATCTTGCCCGCGGCGACTTGAATGTGTGCATGCTCGGGCGCGGCTATGCCTGGCTGGACACGGGCACCTACGACAGCCTGCAGGACGCGTCGTCCTTCGTGCGCACCGTCGAACGGCGTCAGGGCGTCCAGATCGCCTGCCCGGAGGAAATCGCACTCGATAATGGCTGGCTCGGGCCGGAAGAAGTTCGACAGCGCGCCGGGCTGCTGGGCAAGACCGCCTATGCCAACTACCTGCTTCGCCTGGTTGAGGAGCGCGTCGGATGAGCCTCGAAGTCAGGCCGCTGGCACTGGATGGTCTGCTGGAAATCCGGCCGCGAAAATTCGGTGACGACCGCGGCTTCTTTTCCGAAACCTGGAATGCGCGGGAATTCTCAGAGAAGGGCATCGGCCTGCAGTTCATCCAGGACAATCATTCCTATTCCCTCGCGCGCGGCATCTTGCGTGGTCTGCACTATCAGTTGGCGCCCTATGCCCAGGACAAGCTGATCCGGGTGGTTCGCGGCGCAATCTTCGACGTCGCCGTCGATGTCCGCAAGGGCTCTGCGACCTTCGGCAAGTGGTGCGGCATCCGTATCTCTGCGGCCGACTGGAACCAGCTTCTCATGCCGAAGGGGTTCGCGCACGGCTACCTCACCCTCGAGCCGGAAACCGAGGTGATCTACAAGGTCACGAACCCGTATTCGCCGTCCCACGAGCAGACGATCCGCTTCGACGATGAGGATATCGGCATCGAGTGGCCGCTTCCCGCCGCCCAGGTTCAGCTTTCCGAAAAGGACCGCAGCGCCCCGCCGCTGGCGCGGGCGGAACCTTTCGACGAATCGCAGGAGCCGGAGGCATGAGCTTTCCGCCCGCCACAGACTTCATCGAGCACGAGTCGGCCACGAAGGCGCCGATTGGAAGCCGGACGATGAACTTCGCGCGCATCGATGCCGGCTGCAGCCTGTCGAACCGGCGAATCCGCAAGAACGCCTGCGACGGCGATCGCTCGGGCAGACTGGCTGTCGGTCAATGAAGATCCTTGTGACGGGTACGCACGGTCAATTGGCGACGAGCCTGGTCGAGGTCGCCGCCGGCTTGCCCGACATCACCCTGGTCCGCGTTGGACGTCCCGGCTTCGATCTGTCGGATCCCTCGTCGATCCGCCGTGCCATCTTCGCCGAGAAACCCGACATCGTTGTCTCGGCTGCTGCGTACACGGCGGTCGATCGGGCCGAGGACGAACGGGATCAGGCCTATCAGGTCAACGTCGTCGGGGCGGCTTGCGTCGCCGAGGCCGCAGCGACGTTGCGGGTGCCCGTCATCCATGTCTCCACCGATTACGTCTTTTCCGGGGAAGCGTCCCACGCCTACCTGGAGGGCGACGAAGCCGAACCAAAGACGGTCTACGGCTATACCAAGCTCAGGGGCGAGCATGCGGTGGCAAGTGCCAACCCTCGGCACATCATCCTGCGGACCAGCTGGGTCTACAGTCCCTTTGGCAGCAACTTCGTCAGGACGATGCTGAGACTTGCCGCCGAGCGTCGCGCGATCGCGGTTGTTGCCGACCAGTGGGGTAATCCAACAAGCGCGCTCGACCTCGCAGCCGCCATCCTGCTTGTCGCCACCCATCGCGCCCGAGACCGCTACGGCATCTATCATGTAACCGGGGAGGGCGAGACAAATTGGGCCGGTTTTGCCCGCCATGTCTTTCAAGCCAGCGCCGCTCACGGCGGCCCCAGCGCCGAAGTCAAGGACATTGCAACGGCCGAGTACCGAACCAAAGCCCGACGGCCACTGAATTCGCGCCTCTGCTGCGACAAGTTCGAGCGGACATTTGGCTGGCGCGCACCGCCCTGGCAGGTGAGCACCGAAGAAGTGGTGCGGCGCCTTCTGGAGGTCGATTACCGCAACCAGTCTCAAGGGACGGGCGTCTGATCGAGACGCCCGAGCGACCATGGCATCACAGGAAACCCCGGCGGAAGGGCAGTCCTACTTCCAGATCCTCCGATCGATGGCGATGATCGGCGGCTCGTCGGCGGTCAATGTCGGTTTTTCCATCGTCCGCAACAAGGCGATGGCCGTCCTGCTCGGACCGGCGGGGGTCGGACAGATGGGGCTCTACACGTCGATCGTCGACCTGACCCAGGCGCTTGCCGGGGTCGGGGTTCAGGCCAGCGGCGTTCGCCAGATCGCCGAAGCAGCCGGCACCGGCGACGCCGGCCGGATCGCCCGCACCGCCACCGCCCTTCGTCGAACGTCGATCGCGCTCGGGGTGATCGGCGCCCTGCTGCTTGCCGCTTTCGCACGCCCGGTCGCACACCTGACATTCGGCGATGTCCAGCATACGGTCGGGGTGACGTTGCTCTCGCTCGCCATCTTTTTCCAGTTGATCGCCGGCGGACAGCTCGCGCTGGTGCAGGGAATGCGGGACATTGCCAACCTTGCGTGGATCAACGTGCTGTCGGGATTTTGCGCCACGGTCACCACGATAGCGCTCGTCTATTTGTTCGGGTCCGATGGCATCGCGCCCTCGATCGTCGTCTCGGCCTTCGCGATGCTCTTCATATCGTGGTGGTTCAGCAGACGCCTGCAGGTCGGCCGGCCGGCCATGTCGACACGCAGTCTTGGCGAGGAAATCGCCTCGCTCATGAAGCTCGGCTTCGTTTTCATGACGAGCAGCCTGTTGATGTTCGGCGCCTCTTACACCATTCGCCTGATCGTGCTGCACAACGACGGCGTTGCTGCCGCGGGCCTCTATCAGGCGGCCTGGGCATTGGGCGGGCTCTATGCTGGCTTCATCCTGCAGGCGATGGGCGCGGACTTCTATCCGCGCCTGACAGCGATCGCTTCCGACCACGTCGCCTGCAACCGCCTGGTCAACGAACAGACACAGATCAGCCTTCTGCTGGCCGGCCCTGGCGTCATCGCCACGTTGACGCTCGCGCCGCTGGCCATGTGGCTGTTCTATTCCCCCGAGTTCCATCCCGCCGCCGCGATCCTGCGGTGGATCTGCCTCGGCATGATGCTGCGGATCGTTTCGTGGCCCATGGGGTTCATCATGCTGGCAAAGGGCACGCGCGCCGTCTTTTTCTGGGCCGAGATTGCCGCAACGGTGGTTCACGTCGGGCTGGCCTGGCTGCTGGTTGCGCATGTCGGGCCGATGGGCGCCGGGATGGCATTCCTCGGCCTGTATGTCTGGCACACCGGCCTCGTCTATGTCGTCGCCCGGTGGCTGACGGATTTTCGCTGGTCCTCCGCCAACTTCAGGCTAGGCGTCATCTTCCTCGCCTCGGCAGGATTCGTGTTTCTGGCGACGCAGATCCTGCCCTCGTGGCAGGCGATGACGCTCGGCGCCCTGGCAACCCTCTTGAGCGGCTGCTACTCGCTGAGGTGCCTGTTCAGTCTTCTGCCGGCAAGCGCTCTGCCCTTGCCGCTCCGCGCCTTCTCACGATCGCCGTGATCAGGCCCGCGGAACCGCTTCAACAGGGAGGTGCGTCAGGGGGCGACAGGGATGGACTCAGTCCGCCCAGTCTGGGACGCTGTGATAGCTGCCGGCAACAGGTGGGATTGTGGCTCTAACGCGACTGGCTGGCCTGCAGCGACCGTAGGCCAAGGGTATCGATCGCGTCCTGCAGCGCATCAAGAACCATGATCACGTCGGCGTCCGTCATCTGCGCGTACAGCGGCAGGATGATCGAGTTCTCCTGCGCTGCCACGCTGCGCGCCAAGGATCCCGCGACGCGATGGGTATGATCGCCCGCATAGGCGCCCTCGCGGTGGATTGTCATCACGCCGCGCCGGGTGGAGATGCCGCGGTCGAGTAGAAACTGCATCGCATCCCGTTGGCCGAGCCATTGCGGCAAGCGCACACAATAGCTCTGCCAGTTGGTTCGCGCCCACGATGGCTCCACGGGCGCTTCCAAGCCGGTAATCTGGCCGATTCCTTGCTGGTACAGGTCGGCCAGCCGCCGTCGTTCCGAAATGAAGCCCGGCAGACGGCGCAACTGTATGCGTCCGATCGCGGCCTGAAGGTCCGTCATGCGATAATTGTAGCCGAGCTCGGGATAGCTCTCGAAGATCACTTGTTTCGAGCCGTGCCGGACGGTGTCGGGGACGCTCATTCCATGCTGCCGCCAGAGGCGAAACTTTGCGTCAAGTTCCGCGTCGCAGGTGGTCAGCATGCCGCCATCGCCGGTGGTGAGAAGCTTGCGCGGATGGAACGAGAAACAGGCGATATCGGCGCGCGGCTTGCCGATCCTCTCCCATTGGCCGTCCCACAGGATTTCGCTGCCCGAGGCACAGGCTGCATCCTCCACGACCGGGATCGAGAACCGCTTGCCGATGGCAACGATGCTGGCGAGGTCGCAGGGCATACCCATCTGGTGCACGCACAGGATCGCTTTGGTGCGGGGCGTGATGGCGTCCTCGATCAGGGTCGGGTCGATATTGAAGCCGCCCGCTTCGATGTCGACGAAGACCGGCAGCGCGTCGCAGTAGCGGATGGCGTTGGCCGTGGCGATGAAGGAGTGGCTGACGGTGATGACCTCGTCGCCCGCACCGACGCCAGCGGCCCGCAACGCCAGATGAAGCGCCGTCGTGCAATTGGAAACGGCACAGGCATGCTGGGCGCCAACGAAAGCGGCGAACTCTGATTCAAACGCCTCGACCTCCGGCCCTTGTGTCAACCATCCAGACAGCACGACCCGTCGGACCGCCTCCGTCTCCTGCTCATCGAGAAGCGGTCTGGCGACCGGAATCTGCACGCCTGTCGGGATCATGCCGCTTCCCCTCCGTCCGCCAGAGCCTTTTCCTGCCGCCACCAAGCGACCAGCTCGCGCAAACCTTCTTCCAGCGGCACCTGCGTCCTGAAGCCCAGGCGACGTTCCGCTGTGCTGGTGTCGGCGAGCCTTCGCGTCACCGCGTTGACCTTTCGCGCCGGCTGGAATTGCGGTTCGCAAGTTCCCCCCATGACACGGGACAGCATCCGCGCCAGGTCGCGCAGGCTGGTCTCGCTGCCGCTGGCCACATTGAACACTTCGTCCGTCACATCGGACTTTGCCGCCAGGACGTTGGCGCGGGCAATGTCACGGACATGCACGAAATCCATCGTCTGCAGCCCATCGCCGTGGATGACCGGCGGCAGACCGGCCGCGATCCTTTCCATCCAGCGAATCATCACCTCCGTATAGACGCCATAGGCATCCATTCGCGGGCCGTAGACATTGAAGTAGCGCAATGCGACGTAGCGCAAGCCGTACATCTCGGCGAAACTGCGCAGCAGCCCCTCGTTGAAGGTCTTGGCCGCCCCGTAGATGGTGCGGTTGTTGTAGGGGTGGTGGGCTTCCGTCGTCGGAAAGCTCTCGGCAAGGCCGAGGACGGACGCCGACGAGGCCGCGACCACCTTCGATACACCGGCCTTGACCGCCGCCTCGAGCACATCGAAAGTGCCGGCCGCCAGCACGTCGAAGGCGAGCCTCGGATCTTCCGCACATTGGGTAATCCGGATGGCGGCCTGATGAAAGACGACATCGACGCCTGCGAACAGTTCCGCCAGCAGCGCGCGGTCGCGAATGTCGCCGTCGACGATCGTCAGCGGGAGCATAGATGCCGCCTGCGCCAGGTTTTCACGGCGGCCGCGAACAAAATTGTCGAGGATCAGGATTTCCCGCGGCCGCTCCATGGCGACGAGATCGGCGATGTGAGAGCCGATCAGACCGGCGCCGCCGGTGATCAGAATCCTTTTGTCTTTCATGGCCTGCTCCCAAGATTCACGGTGTTGCTGCCGTCGAGTCCGAATCCTTCCTCCAGCGCAGGAACCTCGCCGGCACGCCCGCCACGACCGAGAAGGGCTCGACGTCGGTAACGACCACCGCTCCGGCCCCGACGATTGCGCCCTTGCCGATCCGCACACCCGGAAGAATTGTCGCATTCGCCCCGATATCCGCCCATTCGCAGACGCGCACCGGCCGGATTTCCAGATCGGTCGCAATAATGGGCAGGTCGTGCGGAATGCCGGTGTGGGTGGAACCCACAATCTTGGCGCCCGGGCCCCATCCGACATAGTCCTCGAGAATGAGATCCCTGGCATCGAGATAGGCCTGCGGGCCAATCCAGACCTTGTTGCCGATGATGCAGGTTCCATCATGGCGCCCCTGCAGATAGGTCTGGGTGTCGATATGGACGCCGTGACCGATCTCAAAGGTCTCGGGGTGTTTGAAAACGGCGCCGCTGCCGACGCGCAGGTCGGTGCCGCACCGGCGGGCGAGCGCCCGCCAGATCACCTTGCGCATCAGGCTGTCGACGAAGCCCGTTCCTGCCGAAAATCGCCCGTAGAGTTCTATCAGGCCGGCCGGTCCGTAAATCCCCTTCAACTCTTCGGCCAGTTGATGTTCGTAGGGCGGATCGTTGATCCAGTCGCGCTTGCCGTGCATTGCCTGTACGAGCCTCGGGAGGGATTTGAGATCAACCGACATAGGCATCCTGCTCCACTGCGGAGACGACGCGCGCAATCTCCTTCGCCGACATTTCGGGAAACATGGGAAGTGACAGCATTTCGTGCGCCGCCGCCTCGGATACCGGGAAATCGCCGACCCGATGACCAAGGTCCGCATGCGCCTTCTGCAGATGTGCCGGTATCGGATAGTGCAGGCCGAACTGGATGCCATCGGCCTGAAGTGAACGCTGCACGGCCGCGCGATCCCGGCACCTAACGGCGTAGATGTGATAGACATGACGCCGGTCGGCCCGCTCGACTTGCGGGCGGACGGTGGTCGAGCCGGCAAGCATCGACGAATAGCGAGCGGCATGGTCCCGGCGCGCCTCTGTCCAGGCCTCCAGATGCCTCAACTTGACGCGCAGGATGGCGCCCTGGATGCCATCCATGCGGTAGTTGAACCCCTTCAGCAGGTGATGATAGCGTTGCTCCTGGCCCCAGTCGCGGAGCATGCGCATGGTTTTGGCATGTTCGTCGTTGCTGGTGACCACCATGCCGCCCTCGCCACACGCACCG
Organism: Mycoplana sp. 10N416; assembly: GCF_056394765.1. Classification (NCBI taxonomy): domain Bacteria; kingdom Pseudomonadati; phylum Pseudomonadota; class Alphaproteobacteria; order Hyphomicrobiales; family Rhizobiaceae; genus Mycoplana; species Mycoplana sp. 10N416. Next base: position 73,393 of record NZ_JBFTIM010000004.1, read on the forward strand.
AGGTTCTTGCCCGGATAGAAGCTGAAGCAACCCGATACGCCGAGACTGCCCGCGCGGCGCCCCTTGTACTCGGCTCCATGCGCCTGGCACGCGTCCTCGATCACCGCCAAGCCGTGGCGCTCGGCAATGGCATTGATCGGATCCATCTCGGCCATCTGGCCATAGAGATGAACCGGTATGATGGCCTTGGTTTGCGGCGTGATCGCGGCCTCGACGCTGGACGGATCCATCGTCAAAGTGACAGGTTCGACGTCCACGAACACCGGCTTTGCGCCGGTGTAACAGATCGCCGACACGGTTGCGACGAACGTGAGGGGCACGGTTATGACCTCGTCGCCGGGTCCGATGCCGGCGGCAAGCAGCGCCAGGTGCAGGGCACTCGTTCCAGTGTTCACCGCGATCGCGTGCCGTGTCTCGCAATAGTCGGCGAATTCGCGTTCAAAGCGCGCCACCTCGTCGCCCAGCACGTATTGTCCCGAGGCGAGTACGTCGAGGACCGCACGGTCGATTTCCTGCTTGATCGAGGCATATTGCGCTTTCAGGTCCAGGAAAGGGATCATGCGATCATCCTTGCCGGCTCGAGTTCCACGACGCGCCCGCGTTGCGCGAGGGATTGGGTCGCGGCTTCCAGGATGCGAACGACGCGCAAGCCCGCAAGCCCGTCCGTGGTCGGCTGGGCATCGCCCTCGATGCACGAAACGAACTGGCGCAGCTCGCGGCCGAGCGCTTCGGTCATGTCCAGTTGGGGCGCATACATATCACCGGTGCGATAGCCGACCAGCATCTGATACACATCGCCATTGCCGGACCCGCCGTTCAGCGTGATGCCCTTGTCGTAGACCTTGATCTTTTCGCTCGGCTCCAGGTCGTCATAGACGATCATCTTGCTGCTGCCGCCGATCAGCGTCCGGCGCACCTTGACCGGTGCGAGCCAATTGACGTGGACATGCGCGATCAGCTTGCTTTCAAAAAACAGGTTGAGATAGGCGATGTTTTCCGGCTCGCCGATGACATGGCTCATGCCGGTCGCCGAAACGGCGATCGGCTTTTCCCGCAGCACATAGTCCATGATGGACAGATCGTGCACGGCCAGGTCCCAGACCACGCTGACGTCGTGCTGGAACAAACCGAGGTTCACCCGGACGGAATCGTAGTAATACATGTCGCCGAGACCGTCCTCGACGATCTCACGCATCTTGCGGACCGCACCGGTGTGCACAAAGGTGTGGTCGACGGCAAGCTTGAGGCCGCGGCGGTGGGCCTCGTCGACGAGGCGACGCGCCTCCTCGGACGTCGCGGCCATTGGCTTTTCGACAAAAACGTGCCGGCCGGCCATCAGCGCCTTCATGGCAAGCTTGAAGTGGCTCGAAACCGGCGTGGCGATCGCGACCGCGTCCACGCGGGGGTCGCGCAGAACCTCGTCGATATCGTCGGTGACCGCCACTGTCGGATAGCGAGCCTGTACGGGGGCAAGCCGGTCCTTTTGCAGGTCGCACACATAGACGAGGCGAGCATCGGGGATATCCGCAATGTTGCGAACCAGATTCGGCCCCCAGTACCCATAGCCGATCACAGCAATTCCGATCATACCGTTCTCCTGGAGGAAGGGAGCTCGAGCGGTGCGTCCTTGGCGCGGCCGATCTCCCTTGCCGGGACGCCCGCAACAATCGCATAGTCGGGCACATCCTTGGTCACGACGGCGCCGGCGCCGACTTGCGCCCCCGCGCCGATCGTTACCCCCGCCCGGATCGTGGCGTTGCTGCCGATCGAGGCGCCGCATCTGATGAGTGTCGGGATCACCTGCCAGTCTTGCTCGGACTGCAAGCTTCCATCGGGGTTGACCGCCCGCGGATAGAGGTCGTTGGTAAACATGACGCCGTGGCCGATGAAGACCCCGTCCTCAAGCGTCACCCCCTCGCAAATAAAGGAATGGCTGGAGATCTTGCAGTTTCGGCCGACCACGACATTCTTCTGGATTTCCACGAATGTCCCGACGCGCGAACCGGCGCCGATCGTGCAGCCATAGAGGTTCACCAACTCAGGGTGATGTATGACGACGCCCTCTCCCAGCGTAACGCTAGTTGCAATCATGTCGCGCAGGACCCCACTATCCCAATTGCCCCGGATCTCGAAAGAAATTTCGCGGTATTGATCGTGTCCGAACTGTCTTGTTTGCCGGTTCCGCACCCGATCTTCTTTACGATTCAGGAGAGTTCTTTTCGCCAAATCCGTAAAGAAAAAAAACGACGTACGGCCGTGTCCGAAAGGGGTATCGCCGAAATAGCCACGTGCCATCGGCCTGATTTGTCTAACCACTTTGTCCTAGTGGACGCGCGGGAGCCGCTCGGTCAGCCTATGCGATCTCAACGCGGCCGGCATTTCGCCAGCGCCCGCGACCAGCTCCAACAGGAACGAACGGCATGAAGGTTCTGATTTTCGGACATCGTCTCGAGGTCGGCGGCACCCAGGTCAATGCGATCGAGCTCAGTGCATATCTGCGCGACGCCTGCGGCCATCAGGTCACCTATTTCGCAAGCGCCGGCCCAATGCAGGATCTGCTCGACAATGCCGGCATAACCTTCCGCCCCATACCCGACACGAGGTCGCATCCGTCGGTGGCGCGCATGCGGGTCATCGACGAGATCATACGCTTGGAGCGACCGGACGTCGTCCATGTCTGGGACTGGCCGCAATGGCTGGACGCCTTCCTTGGGATACAGCTGTACCGCAAGGTCCCCGTCGTGGTGACCTGCATGTCGATGGTGGTGCCAAGCCTGTTGCCGAAGAGGGCGCTAACCACCTTCGGAACCCCCGATCTCGTCAGTCAGGCGCGCGCTGCGGGCTTTCGACGCGCGGAACTGATCGTTCCGCCGGTCGATGTGAAATTCAACGCGCCCGACGTGATCGATCCGACCGCGTTCCGCAAGCAATTCGGCATCGCCGAGCAGGATGTTCTGGTGGTCACGGTAAGCCGACTGACGGACTGGATGAAGTCGGAAAGCATCCGAAGAACGATGGACGCGGTGCGGGAGCTTGGATCGGACACGCGCCTGCGATTTGCGATCGTCGGTGACGGCACCGCCAGGAACGATTTGGAAGAGTACGCCAGGGCGGTGAATGCAGAGCTTGGACGCGACGCCATTCTCTTCTCGGGGGCCTTGCTGGATCCTCGCCCCGGCTATGCGGCCGCGGATATTGTCGTTGGAATGGGCGGATCGGCGATGCGCGGCATGGCCTTCTCCAAGCCTGTGATCGTGGTCGGCGAGCACGGCTTTTCAGATCTCTTCGCGCCGGAAACGGAAGGGTTCTTCACCTTCAACGGCATGTATGGCCTTGGCGATGGAAATCCCAAAAACGATCATCTCATCGCCGCGTTGAAGCGTCTGCTGGACTCATCGCAGGAAAGGCGGTCGCTTGGCGATTTTGCCCGCCAGTATGTCGAACGGCACTACTCCATCGACACGATCGGGCAAAAATTGAACGAGCTCCTGGAGACGGCAGCAACGTCTCCGGTACGCTTTCGTCATGCCGTTCACGACGCCGTCCGAACAGCCTCGCTTGCGGTCGCGGGGCGGCTGACGCGAAGGCATCGATCACAACAGCACTGACCCGTGGCTCGGCAGGCGCTGCAAGGCGAAGGTGAAGTACCCACAAGACAATCCCGGCCGCCGTCCGGCCCGCCTCACAAACCAAAACCCGCCGAAAAATCGACGGGTTTCTCAGCGGTGCAAGTGGCTACGCAACGGCCCGCTTCAGGTAGGATTGGGGGCGCTCAATGCGCGCCGGACATGTCGCCCAGCACTTCCTTGGAGGCGACGGTGGAGTCCGCATTCAGCTTGTAGACCATCGGAACGCCGGTCGCGAGGTTGAGGTTCAGCACCTGCTCCTTGGTCAGCCGGTCGAGAACCATGACGAGGGCGCGCAGCGAGTTGCCGTGGGCCGCGACCAGCACTTTCTTCCCCCGCAGCACCCGCGGCAGGATATCCGTCAGATAGTAGGGCCAGACACGCGCGCCGGTGTCGCGCAGGCTTTCGCCGCCCGGCGGCGGAACGTCATAGGAGCGGCGCCAGACATGCACCTGTTCCTCGCCCCACTTGGCGCGCGCGTCGTCCTTGTTCAGGCCGGAAAGATCGCCGTAGTCGCGCTCGTTCAGGGCCTGGTCGCGGATCGTCTCAAGATCCGGCTGGCCGACATTGTCGAGAACCATCTGGCAGGTCCGCTGCGCCCGGATGAGGTCGGAGGTGAAGGCGATGTCGAACTTGATGCCGTAGTCGGCGAGCGCCTTGCCACCGGCATTGGCCTCCTCGACGCCGAGCGGGGTCAGGTCCGGATCGCGCCAGCCGGTGAAGAGGTTTTTCAGGTTCCATTCGCTCTGGCCGTGGCGAACAAGGACAAGGGTTCCGCTCATAAGGTCTTCGCTCCTCGAGGACGTTTGGATGTCAGTTAAGCCCGAGCACGTCGAGCATGGAATAATGGCCGGGCTTCTTGTCGCGCGCCCAGAGTGCGGCCTTCACCGCACCGCGAGCAAAGATGGACCGATCGGCGGCGCTGTGCGACAGCGTCACCAGTTCACCCTCGCCGGCCAGCATCACCGAATGATCGCCGACGACCGAACCGCCGCGCAGGGTGGCAAAGCCGATCGTGCCGGCGACGCGCGGGCCGGTGTGGCCGTCCCGAACGCGCACCGCATTCTCGGCCAGCGCGATCCCGCGGCCGCGGGCGGCGGCTTCGCCAAGCAGAAGCGCGGTCCCGGAAGGGGCATCGACCTTGTGGCGGTGGTGCATCTCGACGATCTCGATGTCCCAGTCGCCAGCGTCCAGGGCGCGTGCGGCCTGTTCGGTGAGAACGCCGAGCAGATTGACGCCGAGGCTCATGTTGCCGGACTTGACGATGCGGGCGTGGCGCGCCGCAGCGGTGATCTTCGCGTCGTCCTCCGTCGAGCACCCCGTGGTGCCGATCACGTGGACGATCCGGGCCTGCGCCGCAAGACCGGCAAACTCGATGGTCGCGGCGGGCGCAGTGAAGTCGAGCACGCCCTCCGCCTCCACGAAGGCCTCAAGCGGCTTGTCCGTCACGGTGACGCCGATCGGGCCAAGGCCGGCCAGTTCACCCGCGTCCTTGCCGACGAAGGGTGAGCCGGGGCGCTCGACCGCTGCAAAGAGTGTCGCTCCGCCCATCGCGTGGATGGTCCGGATGAGCGTCTGGCCCATGCGGCCGCCAGCCCCGACCACCACCAGCTTCATGTCCCTTGCCGTCATTCGCCCGCTTTCCTTTCGACTTCCTGGAGAGAGGCGCCCGGTGCCTGCAGATTGTGGAGCCGAGCGTAGAGACCGTCGGTACGGGCGGCAAGCACGTCATGCGAGCCTTCCTCGACGACCCTCCCGTCCGACATGACGACGATCTTGTCGGCGTTGACGATCGTCGACAGGCGATGAGCGATGACGACGACGGTGCGCCCGCTCATGGCATGCTCGAGCGCCTTCTGCACGGCCTTTTCCGACTCCGTGTCGAGTGCCGAGGTCGCCTCGTCCAGAAGCAGGATGGGCGCGTTGCGCACCAGTGCACGGGCGATCGAAAGCCGTTGACGCTGCCCCCCCGAGAGGGTGGCCCCATTTTCACCCACGGGGGTCTCGTAGCCTTGCGGCTGCTCGAGGATGAAATCGTGGGCATAGGCGAGCCGCGCCGCCTCCTCGATTTCGGCATCGGTCGCGTCTGCGCGGCCGTAACGGATGTTGTCCCTTATCGTGCCTTCAAAAAGGTACGGCTGCTGCGAGACATAGGCGACGTTGTTTCGCAGCGATTGTTTCTCGATTTGGGCAACATCCTGCCCGTCGATCAGGACCTGTCCTTGCGCCGGATCGTAGAAGCGCGGAATGAGGTTGATCACTGTCGACTTTCCGGCGCCGGAAGGCCCGACGAGGGCGGTAGTCTTGCCGCCTTCCGCAACAAAGCTGACTTCCTTCAGGATAGGCTTGCTGCTGGCATAGGAGAACGACACCTCCCTGAACTCGATCTGCGCCTTGCCCACCTGCAGCGGTTCGGCGCCCGGGCGGTCGCGCTGGTGCGGCTCGATATCAAGAATTTCGTAGATCATGCGCGCATTGACGACGGCACGCTCCAGGGAAATCTGCAGGCGGGCAAGGCGGCGCGCGGGGTCGTAGGCCATCAGAAGCGCGGCGATGAAGGCGAAAAGGGCCCCAGGCAGGACGCCGCCGTAGATGGCCTGATAGGCGGAGTAGCCGAGGACGCTGGCAATGGCGACGCCGGCAAAGGTTTCCGTCATCGGAGCCGTGCGCTCGGAAAGTCTGGCAATCCGGTTGGACCGCTTTTCCGCCTGGTCGATGATCTTCTCGACCTTTGCCCGCAGCTGCTCCTCCATCGTGAAGGCCTTGACGATGGTGATGCCCTGAATCGTTTCCTGTATGGCGCCGAGGACGTGACTGTTGATCAGGACCGATTCGCGCGTCGCGAACTTCAACCGCTTGGAAATGTAGCGCAGGCCCAACAGAAGCGGCGGCGCGACAAGGAAGACGATCCCCGTCAGAAGCGCGTCCTTCGAAATCATCACCCCGATCAGCGCGATGAGGGTCAGGAAGTCGCGGGCGATCGACGTCACGGTCATGTTCAGAACGTCGCGAATGCCGTTGATGTTCTGGTTGATCTGCGCGGCAAGGCGCGCGGAGCGGGCTTCGCTGAAGAAGTCGACGCTCAACGTCATCAGGTGCGAATAGAGCCTGCGCTGGTAGCGCGCGACGATGCTGTTGCCGATCTTGGAAAGCGCCACGGCCTGCCCGTAGGTGGCGAAGCCACGCAGGATGAAGGCAAGCAGGATGGCGCCGCAAATCCAGGCGACGAGATCCGCGCGCCGGTTGGCGAACGCCTCGTTGACGACCGCCTCCATGATCCAGGCCGTGAATGCGGTCGATCCGGCGACGACGGCGAGACAAAAGATCGCGAGCAGATAGCCGCGAATATGGTCTCGCCCGTTTTCGGCGATAACGCGCTTGAGGACGCTCGTGATCGTTTCGGCACTGAGGTGACGATCGGTGCGGCTCTTGTCGCTCAATAAACCAACTTTCCTGCAGCTCTACCCGGTGCCTTCCGACACAAGGGCCTTGGCGCGCTCTATAGTGTGTCCCGGCCCGTTTGGCGAGTCTGCTCTGAGTTGGAAGCGGCCGGTCTATTTTTGCCAGCGCCGCCCTTCGGTGGCGACGCCGAAGCGATCGGGCATGCGGGCGAACGCCGCAAGGCCGGCAAGCGCAGCCATCGGGTGCGTGACGACATAGGTCGGAATCGAGCGGAGCAATTCGTTGTGGGGGGCCTTGTCCTCGAAGGCGGCGCGAAATTCCGGACGGTGCAGCGCCGGCAGGATTTTTTGCGAGATGCCGCCGGCGAGATAGACGCCGCCCCTGGCCATGAAGATCATCGCCATGTCTCCCGCGACACGTCCGAGATAGGTGGAAAAGAGCGAAACGGTCTCGACCGCCGCTTCGTCGCTTCCCGCAAGGGCCGCCGAGGTGACGGCAGCTGGTGTCTCGAGCGGCGTCTCGCGCCCATCGGCCGCGCTGACCGCATGGTAGATGTTCATGATCCCGCGACCGCACAAAAGCTGTTCGGCGGAAACGCGACCTTCGATCGGCTCGAGGAAGGGCCAGATCTGGTAGTCGCGCTCGGTCCGTGGCCCCATGTCGACGTGCCCGCCCTCGCCGGGAACGGGAATCCACGAGCGCTGGGCGTGGATGAGACCGGCGACGCCAAGGCCCGTCCCGGGTCCGAGGACGGCGCGGGAGGCGGCGTAGTATTCCTGTCCGCCGCCGATCTGTTCTCGGTCACTGTCCGAAAGCGAGGCGACCGCCAGGGCCTGTGCCTCGAAATCATTGACAAGCAGCACATCCTCGAAGCCCAGATTGGCGATCATGTCGCGCGGGCGGACGACCCAGTCGCAATTTGTCAGCGGCACCTCGTCGCCCTGGATCGGCCCGGCAAGCGCAAGGATCGCCGAGCGCGGCTGAATCGAGGTCGTATCCAGGATGCAGCGCTGCAGGGCGTCGTCGATCGTGTCGAACTGCGCGGTCTGGATCACCGGGAACTCCCGCGGCGCGGCAAAGGCGTCGATCAGCAGCGCGAAACGCGCATTGGTGCCGCCGATGTCGCCGATCAGGATCGGAAAGGGGAGGGCGATCTCGCCATCGTTCGCCTTTGCCATTGGGTCTTGCGCCTCCCTGCCGGTTGTTCGTCTCGCAATTGTTTTCGATCAGCAAGCTTGCGCCGCCATTGTCAGATGCCGGTCGAAACCAGCAACTCGGCTGTAGCACGCTTCAATACCATCGGTATGTCATAAACGATTGCAAGTCGCATCGCTGGCGGGTTCCGACGTTTAAATCGATTTGAACCCTACGGGACCGCTGGGTTCGTAAGAAGCCGCGTCGAGGCCACGCGGGCCTGCCGCTACTGCAGTGATGGCCGCGGCAGGGGCACGGGGATGAGACCGGCCGGCTCGGCCGCCGCGTCGGCGGCGATCACGGCGGCAATGCTGTTGTCGGGCGCTTCTTGCCCGCTGAAGGCCAGTGCAGATCCGCCGCCATAGGTAACCTCCTGCTCCGACGCGGGCGCCGCTCCGGCAAGAACGACGGCACATGCCTTCGGGAGGTCGGACAAAGTCGTGACGCGCGGCTTGACCGGCTTCTCGTCCTTTTTCGGTTTCGGCTTGGCCCAGGGTTCGTCGGTGAACCACCAGGCGAGCGACTTGTCGCAGCCGTCGCCGGCCGGCACCGCTGCCTGTGGCTTGCAGCCGGCAGCACCTGCAGGGCACTTGATGCGAATGTGGAAGTGCTCGTCATGGCCGTAGACCGGTCGCACCTTGCCGAGCAGCGAGCGGTCTCCCTGCCAAGTATCGCACAGCTTCTTCTTGATTGCCGGATTGACGAAGACGCGCTCGACCTGCGGATAGCTTGCCGCCTTCATGACGAGCCGGGCGTGCGTGGAGGTCCAGCGGCGCGAATCGACTGTCAGGAACTTGCTCTTGTCGAGCATGGAGGTGAAGGGCAGTTCGTCGCGCTCCTGCGCCGAAAGCCGCCGATCGGGCATTGGCGTGAACCAGATGTCGGCATCGAGGCCGATCTGATGCGAGGCATGGCCCGACAACATCGGCCCGCCGCGCGGCTGCGAGATGTCGCCCAGCAGCAGTCCCGGCCAGCCGAGTTTCTGGGCGTCCTGCGAGAACCGTTCAAGAAGCGCGATCATCTGGGGATGGCCCCAGCGCCGGTTGCGCGACAGCCGCATCGCCTGCCAGCCCGGTCCATCCGTCGGGATCGCCACGGCGCCGGCAATGCAGCCCTTGGCGTAGGACCCGTAGGAGGCCGTTTCCATCTTGGCCGGGAGGCGCTTGGCCCCGAACAGTTCCTTGGCCGGCCGATCCTCGGCATGGAGCGGCGCGGCAATCGCCGAAAGCAGGACGACTGCGAGACCTGCACGATAAAGAAGCGGCTTGAGCATGGCAGACATTTGATGGCCCAGAATCGGTCGAGACTATAGTTCTTTGCGAAGTAGCACAGCGCGCTTTCGCGTGAATGGATTTTTGACTGTGGCAGGGGGCCGCAAAAAATTGCCGCTTTGATGGCGGCGTGCCCGGAATTTGACTAATCTTTCCGGCAAGGGGCATAGGCAACAGACAAGAAGGGGCTTGGCATGCAGTTCGGACCACGCTGGTTTTACTCAGGCTTGATCGTTGCGGCAGCGGCCGCCTCCCTTGTTGCCCCTGCACGGGCCGAGGATGCCGTCCCGCAATGGCGCCATGGGATTTCGACCGTCGGCGAGCTGAAATACCAGCCCGACTTTGCCCATTTCGACTACATCAACCCGAAGGCGCCGAAGGGCGGGACGCTCAAGCTCTCGAACGACGGCACCTTCGATACGTTCAATCCGCTGCTGGCCAAGGGTGAGACCGCTGTCGGCATCGGCCTCGTCTTCGACACGCTGATGAAGTCCTCCGAAGACGAGGTAACCACCTCCTACGGCCTGCTTGCCGAAGGCGTATCCTACCCGGACGACATTTCGTCTGCGACCTTCCGCCTGCGCCCCGAGGCGAAATGGGCCGACGGCCAGCCGGTGACCCCAGAAGACGTGATCTTCTCCTTCGAGAAGGTCATCGAACACAGTCCGCTCTTCACCAACTACTACAAGCACGTCACGTCGGCCGAAAAGACGGGCGAGCGCGACGTCACGTTCCACTTCGACGAAAAGAACAACAGCGAGCTGCCGCAGATCCTCGGCCAGTTTCAGGTTGTTCCCAAGCACTGGTGGGAGGGCAAGGACGCCTCCGGCAAGCAGCGTGACATCTCCAAGACGACGCTCGAACCGGTGATGGGTTCCGGTCCCTACAAGATCGCCTCCTTCTCGCCGGGATCCGCAATCCGCTACGAGCTGCGCGACGACTATTGGGCCAAGGACTTGAACGTCAATGTCGGCCAGAATAACTTCGGCCGGATCGAATATTCCTTCTTCGGCGACCGCAACGTCGAGTTCGAAGCGTTCCGCGCCGGAAATGTCGATTACTGGTTCGAGAACCAGGCGAGCCGCTGGGCGACCGGCTACGATTTTCCCGCCGTCAAGGACGGTCGCGTGAAGCGCGAGGAGATCCCCAATCCCTATCGCGCCACCGGTATCATGCAGGCCATGGTGCCGAACATGCGCAAGGAGATGTTCCAGGACGAACGCGTTCGCGAGGCGCTGAACTATGCCTTCGATTTCGAGGAACTGAACAAGACGGTCTTTTATGGCCAGTACAAGCGGGTCAACAGCTATTTCTTCGGAACCGAGCTTGCCTCCTCGGGCCTGCCGGAAGGCAAGGAGCTGGAGATCCTCAACGAATTGAAGGACAAGGTGCCGCCGAGTGTCTTCACCGAGCCCTATGAAAATCCGGTCGGCGGCGACCCCGGCAAGGCGCGCGAGAACCTGCGCAAGGCGGTCGCGCTGATGAAGGATGCGGGCTACGTGCTGAAGGGCAATCGGATGGTCAAGGCGGATACGGGCGAGCCGCTTTCCTTCGAGATCCTGTTGTCGAGCCCGACGCTGGAACGCGTTGCCGTCCCCTATACGAACAATCTCAAGCGGATCGGCATCGATGCGCGCGTGCGCACCGTCGATCCCGCGCAATACACGAACCGCCTGCGCTCCTTCGACTACGACATGACCTGGTACGTTTGGGGGCAGACGCTGCATCCGGGCAACGAACAGGGCGACTATTGGGGCTCCTCGTCGGTTTCGCGGGAGGGCTCGCGGAACTATGCGGGTATCGCCGATCCGGCGATCGACGCGCTGATCGACCGCGTCATCTTCGCCAAGGACCGGGAAGAACTCGTGGCGGCGACGCGGGCGATGGACCGGGTGCTGCTCGCCCATCACTATGTGGTGCCGATGTACTACCGCATGGCGGCGCCGATCGCCTACTGGGACCGGATCACCCACCCCGCCGAACTGCCGACCTATGGCCTCGGATTTCCCGACGTCTGGTGGTCGACCGAGGTGAAGCCGGAATGAGAGCTTGCTTTGGAACGGAGCCGCGCTCCAAATTGCGGGAAACACGAATCACCGCCACGGCGGTACAAATGCATCGGGAACTGGCGGATTGAGAGCTGACAGGGCGACAGACGGCGGCATGGCGCCCGCGTTAAAGCGGAGGCCCGGCTGATGGGTGCCTATATCCTTCGCCGGCTGCTTTTGATGATCCCGACCATCGTCGGCATCATGGCAATCTCTTTCATCGTCGTGCAGTTCGCGCCCGGCGGACCGGTCGAGCAGGTGATCTCCGATCTCACCAGCCAGAGCGGCGGCGATCGGCTGTCCGGTTCCGGTGATATGCTGCAGGATTTTTCGCAGGACGCGTCTTCCGGCTACCGCGGCGCGCGCGGCCTCGACCCCGAGTTCATCGCCAAGCTGGAAAAGCAATTCGGCTTCGACAAGCCGCCGCTCGAGCGTTTCCTGACGATGATGGGCAACTACCTGCGCTTCGACTTCGGCGAGAGCTTCTTCCGCAACACCTCCGTCGTAGACCTGATCAAGGAGAAGATGCCTGTCTCGATCTCGCTCGGCATCTGGATCCTGATCCTGTCCTACGCGATCTCGATCCCGCTCGGCATCAGGAAGGCGGTTTCCGACGGCTCGACGTTCGACGTCTGGACCTCGGGCGTCATCGTCGTCGGCTACGCGGTGCCGAGCTTCCTGTTCGGCATTCTCCTGATCGTCGTCTTCGCCGGCGGCTCGTTCTTCGACTGGTTCCCCTTGCGCGGCATCGTCTCGGACGATTTCTGGCAGTTGCCGTGGTGGCAGAAGCCGCTCGACTACCTGTGGCACATGACGCTGCCGATTATCACGCTGCTGCTTTCGGCCTTCGCCACGACGACGCTTTTGACGAAGAACTCCTTCATCGACGAGATTAAGAAGCAGTACGTCGTCACCGCCCGCGCGAAAGGGCTGACGGAGCGCCAGGTGCTCTACGGCCATGTCTTCCGCAACGCGATGCTGATCATCATCGCCGGCTTTCCCGGCGCCTTCATCTCGGCCTTCTTCACCGGCTCGCTGCTGATCGAGTACATCTTCTCGCTCGATGGCCTCGGCCGTCTCGGCTACGACGCCGTCGTCCGCCGCGATTACCCGATCGTCTTTGCGACCCTCTACATCTTTTCGCTGATGGGCCTGTTCGTCAGCCTGCTGTCCGACCTGATCTATACCTGGGTCGATCCGCGCATCGACTTCGAGCGGAGGGACGTCTGATGGCCGTCCTGCCCGATGCCCGTTCGATGCCCACCAGTGCGCCGCCGAAAGGGTTGCTGTCGCCGACCAACCGCCGGCGCTGGGAGAACTTCAAGGCCAACCGGCGCGGCTACTGGTCGCTCTGGATCTTTCTCGTCCTGTTCGTCCTCAGTCTCTCCGCCGAGTTCATCGCCAACGACCGGCCGGTCGTCGCCTCCTACAAGGGCGAAATCCTCTTTCCCGTTCTGGTGAACTATCCGGAGGAAAAGTTCGGCGGGTTCCTGGCCGAGACGGACTACAAGTCGGACTTCATCCGCGACGAGATCGAGGCGAACGGCTGGATGATCTGGCCGCCGATCCGCTATTCCTATCGCAGCACCAACTCCAACATCCCCCATTCGGCCCCGACGAAACCCTTCTGGCTGATGAGCAAGGAGGAGCGCTGCTCCGGCTACCCGATGGGTCAGGACGATCCCGGCTGTATCGTCGGCAACCTGAACTGGCTCGGCACCGATGACCAGGCGCGCGACGTGCTGGCGCGCACAATCTACGGCTTCCGCATCTCAGTCCTTTTCGGTCTCGCGTTGACGATTGCCTCGGCGATCGTCGGCGTCTCGGCCGGCGCGGTGCAGGGCTATTTCGGCGGCTGGACCGATCTTCTGATGCAGCGCTTCATCGAGATCTGGTCGTCGATGCCGGTGCTTTACATTCTCTTGATCATCTCGGCGATCCTGCCGCCGGGTTTCTGGATTCTTCTGTCGATCATGCTGCTGTTTTCCTGGGTCGGCTTCGTCGGCGTCGTCCGCGCGGAGTTTCTCAGGGCGCGCAACTTCGAATACGTCAACGCGGCGCGGGCGCTCGGCGTCGGCAACGGCACGATCATGGTGCGGCATCTGCTGCCGAACGCGATGGTGGCGACGCTGACCTTCCTGCCCTTCATCCTGTCCGGTTCGATCACCACGCTGACCTCGCTCGATTTCCTCGGCTTCGGGATGCCACCCGGGTCTCCCTCGCTGGGCGAACTGATCGCACAGGGTAAGCAGAACCTGCAGGCGCCCTGGCTGGGGCTGACCGCCTTCGCCGTCATGTCGCTGATGCTGTCGCTCCTGATCTTTGTCGGTGAAGCGACGCGCGACGCCTTCGACCCGAGGAAGACCTTCCGTTGAGCGCCGCCATGACCGAAGAGAACCACGATCCGATCCTCAGCGTGAAGGACCTGTCAGTCGCCTTCCACCAGGGCGGCAAGACGTCGGTTGCCGTCGATCGCGTCTCTTTCGAGATCGGGCGCGGCGAGGTGGTCGCGCTCGTCGGCGAATCCGGCTCGGGAAAGTCGGTGACGGCGAACTCGATCCTGAAACTCCTGCCCTATCCGGCGGCGAGCCACCCGTCCGGGACGGTGATCTTCAAGGGGCGCGATCTGATGAACGCGCCGGATCCGGTGCTGCGCGAGGTTCGCGGCAACGACATCACGATGATCTTCCAGGAGCCGATGACGTCGCTCAATCCGCTCCATTCGATCGAGCGGCAGATCGGGGAAATTCTCGAGCTGCACCAGGACATGAAAGGAGCGCAGGCGCGGACCCGCACGCTCGAACTCCTGAACCAGGTCGGCATCCGCGAGCCTGAGAAGCGGCTGTCTGCCTATCCGCACGAGCTTTCCGGCGGCCAGCGCCAGCGCGTCATGATCGCCATGGCTTTGGCGAACCGGCCGGAGCTTCTGATCGCCGACGAGCCGACGACGGCGCTGGATGTCACGGTCCAGGCGCAGATCCTCGAGCTCCTGAAGAAGCTCAAGGACGAGCACGGCATGTCGATGCTGTTCATCACCCACGACCTCGGTATCGTGCGAAAGTTCGCCGACCGCGTCTGCGTGATGACGGGCGGAAAGATCGTCGAGGCCGGGCCGGTCGAGGCAATCTTCACCAATCCGCAGCACGACTACACCCGTCACCTGCTGGCCTCCGAGCCGCGGGGCGCGCCACTGCCGCCGGACGAGACCAAGCCGGTGATCATGGCGGCGGACGACATCAAGGTCTGGTTTCCGATCAAGGCCGGCTTCATGCGCAAGGTCGTGGACCATGTGAAGGCGGTCGACGGCATCGACCTGACGCTCAAGGCGGGCCACACGCTCGGCGTCGTCGGTGAATCGGGGTCCGGCAAGACGACGCTCGGCCTGGCGCTGACCCGCATGATCGCGTCGAAGGGCAGGATCGCCTTCGTCGGCAAGGACATAGCCAGCTACACCTTCAAGGAAATGCGGCCGCTCAGGAACCGCATGCAGATCGTTTTTCAGGACCCCTATGGCTCGCTGTCGCCGCGTATGTCGGTGGCCGATATCGTTGCGGAGGGGCTGGAGATCCACGAGCCGAAACTGTCGGCCGACGAGCGCGACCGCCGGGTTGCGTCGGCGCTGGAGGAAACGGGACTCGATCCCGCCACCCGCTGGCGCTATCCGCACGAGTTTTCCGGCGGCCAGCGCCAGCGCATCGCCATTGCCCGCGCCATGGTGCTGAAACCGCAGTTCGTCATGCTGGATGAGCCGACCTCGGCGCTCGACATGAGCGTCCAGGCGCAGGTCGTCGATCTCCTGCGAGACCTGCAGGCCAAGCACAACCTCGCCTATCTTTTCATCAGCCACGACCTGAAGGTCGTGCGCGCGCTTGCCAACGACATCATCGTCATGCGGGCAGGTAAGGTGGTCGAGAAGGGGCCGGCGGCACGGATCATCGCAGCACCGGAGATGCCCTATACCAAAGCCCTGATGGCCGCCGCCTTTGACCTGGCGGCGGTAAAATCAGATGTTATCCGCCAATAGCCGATTCCCCGAAACACAGCAGGTTTGAACGTGCAGAAGAACAGCCCCGTCATCATCGATTTAAAGTTCGATCGCCAAGAGGTTGCCACCGCGCTGAAGGGAGCCTTCGCCGACCGGGATGTGATCGATCTCGCCCATCCGGCGAACAAGGCCCGCGACCTGTCGGGCATCGATTATGCGGTGGTCTGGAAGCCTGGCGCCGACCTGTTTTCACGGGCAAACGATCTCAAGGCGGTCTTCTCGGGCGGCGCCGGGGTGGACCATGTCATGACCTTGCCGGGCCTGCCGGAGGTGCCTGTCGTGCGCTTCGTCGACCCGACGCTGACGACGCGCATGAGCGAGTGGGTCGTACTGCAGTGCCTGCTGCATCTGCGCCAGTTCAAGGCCTACGAGGCGCTGAACGCCAAGCGCATCTGGCGCGAACTCGCCCAGCCCGAGGCGAAAGAGGTCACGGTCGGGATCATGGGGCTCGGCGTACTCGGATCCGATGCCGCGGCGAAGCTGCGCACCATGGGTTTCGACGTCATCGGCTGGTCGCGCCGCAAGAAGGAAATCGAGGGCATCGAAACCTTCGATGCCGCCGGGCTGGACACCTTCCTTGCACGGACGGATATCCTTGTTGGTCTTCTGCCATTGACGGCGGACACGCGTGGCTTCTTCAACGCCGGCCTCTTCGCCAAGCTGCGCCGCGAGGGGGCCCTCGGCGGGCCGATTTTGGTCAACGCCGGTCGTGGCGGCAGCCAGGTCGAGACGGATATTCTTGCAGCGCTCGACAATGGCACACTCGCGGGCGCTTCGCTCGACGTCTTCGAGCAGGAGCCGCTGCCGCTCGAAAGCCGGCTTTGGACGCACGAAAAGGTGTTTGTCACTCCGCACGCCGCCGCGGCCTCTGACGTCAAGGCGCTGTTTGCCCATGTCGAGCAGCAGATATCGCGTCTGGAAAGCGGCAAGCCGCTGCAGCATGTCGTCGATCGCTCCGCCGGCTACTGACCCGGCCCGGCCTCAGGGCCGGCGATAACCGGTCGGCTGCTCATAGAGCCAGCCGATCCGCTCGATCGCGGCCTCAAGGCCTTCCCGGGCGACGCTCATCGTGTGGCCGTTGGCGTGGACGATCGTTTCCGGATCTTCCATGATCGCAACGTGGCCCTTCCAGAACACCAGATCGCCACGCCGCAGTGCGCTGCGGTCGATGGCGGTGCCGAGGCCGTTCGCCTGCATGTCCGAATCGCGGGGGGTCTTTTGGCCGGTCATCATCATGGCGAGCTGGACGAGACCGGAACAGTCGATGCCGAAACCGCTGCGGCCGCCCCAGAGATAGGGCGTTTCCAGGAATCGCAGGGCGACAGACACGTAGTCATCCGCAATCGGCTGGCCGGCTGGGGCGCAATGGTTCGCAACGACCGACTGGCCGCCCTCCAGCGTGAAATAGCGCGTGCCCCGGGTTTCGCTTTCCCCGACGACCGATATCCGGCTGCCGAGCGACAGGGGAAAGGCCGGCGGCGTCCGCAGATCCGCGCCGGTATAGGCAAAGGTGCGCGGAACGGCGACGACGTGGGTTGCAGCCTTGCCGTTCTCCGAAAGAGCCGCTTCCGGCAGGTAGCCGACATAGCCGTCGAAGTCTGCCTTGATCCAGGCCCAGCCCTCAGCGCGATCGAGGACGTTCACGGTTTCTCCAAACAAGAGCTCCGTATCGATGCCGGCCGTCAGGTCCGGCCGCGGACGAAGGCCGATAACGGAAGCGGAGACCCGTGCCGGCGTGCCGGCGGTATAGCGAGGGGCGTCGACGGTTTCGCGCAGCGCATCCTCGGCGAGATCGGGGCGATAGGCGTTCAGGCGGCGGTCGGGCAAAGCATTCATGGCGGTCTCACGGTGTCAGCGCCCGACCCTGACCGATGATCAGGTCGCCGAGCTTTTCCAGATAGAGCGCGCCATTGATGGTGCGCTTGATGACAACATTACGGCGGTCGCGCTCGTCGCGCTCCCTGGTCACCAGCCCGAGGTCGCCCATCGTGTCGAGCGCCCGCGTGATCACCGGTTTCGTCACGCCGAGCCTGGCGGCAAGTCCGCGCACCGTATGGGGCGGCGGTACGAGATAGATCTCTAGCAGGATCGCAAGCTGGCGCAGGCTCAGGTCCCTTCCGTCAACTCGTACCTGTTGCAGCGACACGCTGTGCCAGAGGCCGAGCGCCTGCGAGGCCGTCAGTTCCAGCACGACAATCTCCGACAAGATCAAGATAGGGCAGTTTCGTTACGCTATCGTATCGATGCGGGGATGGAAAGTGTGTCACGACACGGTATTGGCCGCGTGGCCAGACACCGGTTTTCCGCGCGACCTTCGGCCCATTGATTAGCTGGCTACCGACTTCATGTGCTGGTAGAGCGCCCGTATCCCTTGCGCTTCGCCGCCGACCGGCGAATGCGGCCGTTCGGCCGGCGCCCAGCCATAGATGTCGAAATGCGCCCAGCCCTTCGTCCGCGTGACGAAGCGCTTCAGGAACAGGGCGGCCGTGATCGACCCGGCCATGCCGCCTGCCGGCGCGTTGGTCAGGTCGGCGATGCGGGCCGAGATGTCCTTGTCGTAGCCCATGTAGAGCGGCATGCGCCACAGCGGGTCGTCGACGGACAGGCTTGCCTCGCGCAGGTCGTCCGCCAGGTCCTCGTCGTCGGTGAAGAACGGCGGAAGATCCGGGCCGAGCGCGACGCGCGCGGCACCTGTCAGCGTCGCCATGTCGATCAGAAGATCGGGTTCGTCCTCATCGGCCAAGGCCAGCGCATCGGCGAGAATCAGCCGGCCCTCGGCGTCGGTGTTGTCGATCTGCACCGTCAGGCCCTTGCGGCTGCGGTAGATGTCGCCGGGCCGGAAGGCGTTGGAGGAAATCGAGTTCTCCACGACCGGCACCAGGACACGAAGGTCGATCTTGAGCTTGGCGTCCATGATCATCAGCGCCAGCCCCATGACGTTGGCTGCCCCGCCCATGTCCTTCTTCATCAGCAGCATCGAGGCGGACGGCTTGATGTCGAGACCGCCGGTGTCGAAGCACACGCCCTTGCCGACCAGCGTCACCTTGCGATGGCCCTTCTTGCCCCAGCGCATTTCCAGCAGGCGCGGTGCCTCGGCGGCAGCGCGGCCGACCGTGTGGATCAGGGGAAAATTTTCTTTCAGGAGGTCGTCGCCACGGATCACCGAGACCTTCGCCTTGTAGTGCGCGCCGAGCGCCCGGAAAGCGTCTTCCAGCGCGTCCGGCCCCATGTCGTTGGTCGGCATGTTGATCAGGTCGCGGGCGAGGAAGACGCCGGCGAGCTGGCGCTTGATGTCGGCGGCATCCGCGTCTGCCGGAATGAGAAGCGTGGGCGCGTCATTCGTCGCCGTCCGGTAGCGTTCGAAGCGGTAGCTGCCGAGCCCGTAGCCGAGCGAGAGGCGGTTTGCCGTCAGCGGCGCGGTTTCGATGTGCCAGTCTCCCGCGGGCAGCGTGCGCGCAAGTTTGCCGGTGAGGAATGGCGTGTCGGACGGTGATTTGCCGAGGCCGAACAGGGCCCCACCGAGGTGACCGTCATCCGTCGGGATCAGCAGCAGCGACCCAGGCTCCGCCTTGAAACCCGCTTTCCTGGCCCAGTCCAGCGCGATCGGTTCGATCGTGCCCGTTTCGATATGGGCAGGGGTGATCGCGAAGATCGGAAGCGTCTTGCCGCCACGCGTGTTGAACGGGGAGGGGCGATCGATGAACTGGTAGGGGGCCATTGCAGAGCCTTTGCGGTGCTGTCCGGGAATCAGCGAATTAACGGTCTGTTAGGGTTAACAGATTATTGCTGGCGTGAGGATTGCGGCGTGAGTCCCTCATTCGTCGCAAGTGATGCACTGGGGAAAATTCATGCTCTGCTCCGCGCACGCAAATTCGTCTTGCCGAAAATTGCTTCTGCTGGCCGCGACTGCACTTCTGACGGCGACGCTTGCAGGCTGCGCCGGCGGCGGGCGTGATGACCTGAAGACGGGATCCATTCCCAAGCTATCGAAACCCGTCACCGATATGAACGCGACCGAGCTCAGCCGCGCAGCGGAAAGCGTCGGAAAGGCCTACGAGAAAAACCCGAAGGATCGGCAGGCGGGTCTGAATTACGCAAACCTGCTTCGCATGACCGGCCGCAACGATCAGGCGCTTGCCGTGATGCAGCAGGTGGCGATCTTCCATCCGACCGATCGCGAAGTCCTTGCCGCCTACGGGAAGTCGCAAGCTGCGGCGGGCCGGCTCGAGCAAGCACTGGGCACCATTCAGCGGGCGCAGACCCCCGACCGTCCGGACTGGCGGCTGAAATCGGCGGAAGGCGCGATCCTCGATCAGCTGGGTCGCTCGTCCGACGCCCGTACCCGCTACCGCGAGGCACTTGACCTGCAGCCGAACGAGCCGTCCGTCCTCTCCAATCTCGGCATGTCCTACGTACTCGCGCGCGATCTGCGCACCGCCGAGACCTATCTGCGTTCGGCTGCGCAGCAGCCGGGCGCCGAATCGAGCGTCAGGCAGAACCTTGCCCTCACCATCGGCCTGCAGGGCCGCTTTGCCGAGGCGGAACAGATCGCCCGGCAGGAGCTCAGCGCCGAACAGGCCGAAGCGAACGTCGCCTATCTGCGGGGCATGCTCTCGCAGCAGAATGCCTGGAAACAGCTCTCGAAGGACGACCAGGGCAACACGAACTGACGTCTGCTCCGTGAGCGAACACCCTGCGAATGCCGACGCTTGTCAGGGCGGCGGATGCTTTGCGCGAGTTCGCCGCCGCACCACCGCTTTCCCAATAAACCGAAAAATGTCGGCCGTAGACGGCGGCGAGATCAGAACGAGTCCGCCACCTGGATGCCGGCGGGGCCGAGGATCACGGCGATCAGCACCGGCAGGAAAAAGAGAATCATCGGCACCGTCAGCTTGGGCGGCAGGGCGGCGGCCTTCTTCTCGGCCTCGTTCATGCGCGTATCCCGGCTTTCCTGCGCCAGCACCCGCAACGCCTGGGCGATCGGCGTGCCGTAGCGCTCGGCCTGGATCAGCGCCTGCATGACCGCCTTGACGATGTCGAGACCGGTACGGGTACCCAGGTTTTCATAGGCCACCCGGCGATCCTGCAGGAAGGAAAGCTCCGCCGTCGTCAGCACCAGCTCTTCTGCCAGCTCGGCCGAGGCGACAGCCATTTCATCGGCCACGCGGCGCAGCGCCACCTCCATCGAAATTCCCGACTCGACGCAGATCAACAGCAAGTCCAGCGCGTCGGGCCAGGCGCGCCGGATCGAAAGCTGCCGTTTGGAAACACGGTTCGAAATGTAGATGTTCGGCGCGTAGAAACCGAGATAGGCGATGCCGATGGAGGCCAGGATGCGGATCGACATCGGCTTGTCGCCAAGATAGCCGAGATAGAAGATGTAGAAGGCACCGACGGCGAAGAACACGAACGGCAGGACGAAACGCGCGAAGAGGAAGATGTTGAGCGCGTTCTGCGATCGATAGCCCGCCTGACGCAGCTTGTTCATCGTGCCGGCGTCCACCAGTGCTTCGCGCAGGTTCAGTTTGTCGACGATCTGGCGCACGGAAGTGTTGTTCCGGGCCCGCAGCGAGCCCTTTCCCTGCAATTCGGCGTTCAGCCGCGCGCGCTCGCGCGCCCGGATCTGGTCCCGCTCAAGCGCGACCGTCTTCATCCGCTTATTGAGATCGCCACCCTCGAAATAGGGGGCTGCGAGCGTGTAGAAGGTCGCCAGCACTGCGATCGCGACGAAAGCGGGCAACAGAATATCGGGGTTTGTAAGCGTGCTGACCAGTTCCGACATTGCGCCGTTCCCTCTCAGATATCGAAGTTGATCATGTTGCGCATCACCATGACACCGATCGACATCCAGACCGCCGAGGCGCCGAGAATGAGGTGGCCGCGCGGATCGGTGAAGAGGACTATCATGTAGTCGGGCGACGAGAGGTAGACGAGCAGCATGACGATCAGGGGCAGCGCGCCGATGATTGCGGCGGACGCCTTCGCCTCCATCGACATGGCGCTGATCTTGGCTTTCATCTTGCGCCGCTCGCGCAGGACACGGGAAAGATTGCTGAGGGCTTCCGAGAGATTGCCGCCAGCCTGGCTCTGGATGGCGATGACGATGGAGAAAAAGTTGACCTCTTGCAGCGGGATGTAATTGAACATGCGTGCGCAGGCTTCCGGCACGCTCAGTCCCATCTGCTGTGATTCGATGACGCGACGGAACTCCGACTTGACCGGCTCCTGACCCTCCGCTGCGATCAGGCGCAGGGCATCGGTGAGCGGCAAGCCCGACTTGATAGAACGCACCATGACGTCCAGCGAATTGGGAAACTCCTCGAGGAACCTGTTCATGCGTCGCTTCACCATGAAGCTCAACGCCCAGCGCGGAAAGCCGAGACCGGCGATGACAAAGACGCCGGCGGCGATGAGGAGCGGCGCCCCGGCAATGATCGACGCGACCATCATGAAGAAGCCGAAGGCCACGCCCATGACCGTGAACCGCATCGGTGTCACGGAGAGCCCCGCCTGAGAAAGTTTGGCCTTGAGATTGGGCGAGGTCTTCTTGTGTCGTTCCTGCTGCTTCTTTTCGAGTTCCTTCAGCGAATCCTGCACCGATTTGCGGCGCTTCGTCATCTCCTGCATGCGCTCGCGCGCGGCCTTGACCTTGTTCTGGTCGGTTTCGGCCGCCTTCACCCGGTTGACGCGGTTTTCGGATTTCTTTTCGGTCTCGATGCGCGAAAAGAGCACGCCGTATCCGAGGGCGCCGGCCGCCAGGGCGGCCAGGGCGATGATCGCGACGACGATGATATCCAGTCCGAACATCTCAAGCCTCGGCTATTCCGGTTTTTCCATCATGTCGAGCGTTGCCGCCAGACGCCGTTCCTCGTTGAAATAGCGCGCGCGGTCCCAGAAATGCGGTTTGCCGATACCGGTTCCGACATGACGGCCGATGATGCGGCCGTTAGCGTCCTCTCCCTCGATCTCGAAGCGCATCAGGTCCTGGGTGACGATCACGTCGCCTTCCATGCCGACCACTTCGGTGATGTGGGTGATGCGACGTGAACCATCGCGCAGGCGTGACGCCTGGATGATGACATCGATCGAGCCGGCAATGATCTCGCGGACGGTCTTGGCCGGCAACGTAAAGCCGCCCATGGCGATCATCGATTCCATGCGGCTCAGGCATTCGCGGGGGGAGTTGGCGTGGATCGTGCCCATCGATCCGTCGTGACCGGTGTTCATGGCCTGCAGCAGGTCGAACACCTCGGGACCACGAACTTCGCCGACGATGATGCGTTCGGGCCGCATGCGCAGGCAGTTCTTGATGAGGTCGCGCATGGTGATCTCGCCCTCGCCCTCGATGTTCGGCGGGCGGGTTTCGAGGCGAACCACGTGCGGCTGCTGCAATTGCAGTTCGGCGGAGTCTTCGCAGGTGATGACACGCTCGTCGGTATCGATGTAACGCGTCATGCAGTTGAGCAGCGTCGTCTTCCCCGAGCCGGTACCGCCGGAGATGACGAGATTGCAGCGCACGCGGCCGATGATCTGCAGGATCGTTGACCCTTCGGGCGTGATCGAGCCGAAGCGCACCAGCTGGTCGAGTGTCAGCTTGTCCTTCTTGAACTTGCGGATGGTGAGTGCGGTGCCGTCGATGGCAAGCGGAGGGGCGATGACGTTCACGCGCGAGCCGTCGGGCAGGCGGGCGTCGCAGATCGGGCTCGACTCGTCGACGCGGCGGCCGACCTGGCTGACAATGCGCTGGCAGATCGACAGCAGCTGGGCATTGTCGCGGAAGCGGATTTCCGATTCCTCCACCTTGCCGCCGACCTCGATGTAGGTCTTGCCGGCGCCGTTGACCATGATGTCGGCGATGTCGTCGCGCGCCAGCAGCGGCTCCAGCGGGCCGTAGCCGAGAACGTCGTTGCAGATGTCGTCGAGCAGTTCCTCCTGCTCGGAAATCGACATCGCAAAGTTCTTGATCGTGATGATGTCGTTGACGATGTCGCGAATTTCCTCGCGCGCACTCTCCGTGTCGAGCTTGGCGAGTTGCGACAGGTCGATCGTATCGATCAGGGCGGAGAAGACCTGCGATTTGGTGTCGTAATAGTCTTCCGTGCGCGGTGAGCGCTTGCGGCCGATCGGTGAGGGCTGGTGCGGCGCCGGCGGGGGCGTCGTTTCGCGAACGGGTTCGGCCACGGCGATAGCGGGCGTGCGCTCGACAGGGGCAGGCGCCGGCGCGGCCTGCGGCGGATGGCCGCTTGGGCCACCACTCTTTCCAAAGCCTTCGTTTCCGCGTCTACCGAACATACTGCTTCATCCAGTTCTCAAAGCCCTGGCAGGGTGTCATTTGCGGCCAAGCATGCCCAGCACTTTGCCGAGCCCGCCCTTTTTGGGCTTCTTCACCGTCGCCCGACCCGTCACGATGTGCGCAATCTGCGAGAAGGTTTCCGCCGCCGGCGACTTCTTGTCCATTTCGGCGATCATGCGGCCACTGTTGGCGGCCGTGCCAAACAGCTGGGCATCGAAGGGGATGATCGCGATCGGCTGGACCTCGAGCGGATCGCAGAACTCGTTGGGGGCGATCTCAGGTCGTTTCGGCAAGCCCACCTGGTTGAGAACCAGGTGAGGGGGGCGATCATTCGGCCGCAGCTTCTTCAAAGCATCGAACATGTTCTTGGCGTTGCGCAGGTTTGCGAGGTCTGGCACGGCGGTCACGATCACCTCGTCGACCTCGCCCAGAAGCGTGCGGGTCCACTCCGACCATGCATGTGGCACGTCCAGCACGTTGACCGGGGCGCTTCGCTGGAGAACCTCGATCATCGGCTGGAACGAACCGCGTTCGAGATCGTAGGCGCGGTCGAGCATCGAAGGTGCCGCAAGCAGGGACAGGTGCTCGGAGCACTTCGACAGCAATCGATCGAGGAAGACCTCGTCCAGCCGCTCGGGCGTGTAGACGGCCTCGGCCATCCCCTGCGCCGGATCCTGGTCGAAATTGATGTTGGCCGTGCCAAAGGGCAGGTCCAGGTCGGCCAGCACCACCTCCGTCGAGAACAGGCTGGAGATGCCCCAGGCGCAATTGTGCGCAATCGTCGAGGAGCCGACCCCGCCCTTGGCGCCGATAAAGGCGACCGTGCGGCCGAGCGGCTCGGCTTCGGGATCGATGAAGATCGAGGTGACGGCGTTGAGGACATCGGCCATGGATACCGGCGCGACCAGATACTCGGAGACGCCGTTGCGGATCAGCTCGCGGTAGAGCGCAATATCGTTGTGATGGCCGACGATCACAACCTTCGTGCTCGGATCGCAAACTTCGGCCAGCGGCGCGAGCTCAGCCATCAGCGCGGACGGTTCGGTCGACGTTTCGATGACAATGAGGTTCGGCGTCGGGGCGGAGGCGAACATGTTGGCGGCCGCCGGGATACTGCCGCTGTTGATGCGCAGGCTTACCTTGGCCATGCGGCGGTCGCTTGCGCAGCGCTCCATTGTCTGCAGCATGCCCTCGCTCTCGCAGAACGCATGGATCGAAATGCGTGGCAGCGGCCGCAGATGATCGAGTTGGCCGGTGTGCCCGCCGTCCTCGAGGAAGACGTCGGCGGGTTCGTGCGCCTCAATGCCGTATTCGATACTCGTCATCTCTCAAGTCCCATCCTTGACCGTCAGTCCGCTCTGGCGTCCGTTAGAATCTCGTGCCGTCCTCGCGGTAATCCTGGATCGCAGTTGCGCGGCGCTCTGCGTCGATCGGCGTCATGCCGCGCGGTCCGACGAGATCCATCGGATTGGCAATCTGTGCGGCGAGATTTGCCTGGGTCGCGCAGCCGAAATTGTAGTACTGCCGGTTTTCCATGGTGTTCAGCGTCAGATCTTCTGGCCATTGGCCGCAGGGGTTCGTCTTGGCCGTGGTCGAGACGAAGGCAAGTCGGATCGGGGCGGCGTCGCCCTGGCCGGCGGCCCCATAGCTGGTCTGGATGATCCGCTTGCTGGGTACGCCCTCCGCGACGAGGGTCGCGCGGATTTCCTTGCGCAGAGCGGCTGCGGCGCCGGCGTTCAACGATCCTTGCGGCACCATGATCTGTACTGTCCCGTTCGACTTCGACGCATAGTTCTGGGCGAAGCCGCGGACGTTGTCGCGCATGGAGAGTGTCAGAGACCGATCGCCCGATGCGACGGGAACATCCAGGGTGTGTTCGGCTTCCGTCAGCACGATCGGGTGCCGGGTGCGATAGTCGTCGGGGATCGAAGCGGTCGCCGTAACGTCGCGGTTGGCGCAGCTTGCAAGCAGCGCGGCCGAAAGAACGAGTACTGCCGGAACGGCGCGGTTGAGCGGCATTGGGCGGAGCCTTTCGAGCGGACCCTTGAAGCGAATGCGTGCGGTCATGTCCGTTCCCCGATCACTTGTAGATGAAGCCGACGGCGCCGGCATAGTTTCCGACCGGCACCCCAGCCTCCTTGCGGCCGTAGATCTGGTTGACCCGGCCGAGGAAGAAGCTCGCGGCGTCGTTCGTCGGGTTGAAGTTGTCGTCCGGTCGGTTCAGGACGCTGCGCGCGACCGGGCGAACGAGGTAGGGGGTGGCGATGATCACCATTTCGGTCTCGTTGCGGACGAAGTCCTTGGAGCGGAAGAGGGTGCCGAAGATCGGAATCTTGGAGAGACCCGGGAAGCCCGACATCGCCTGGCGGATGTCGTCCTTGACGAGGCCGGCGATCACGATCGAGCCGCCGGAGGGCAGTTCAACGCTGGTGGAAGCCTGGCGGCGGCGGATGCTGAGCGCGGTCGCCCCGGGAATGCCCTTCTGGCCGATCAGCGAAGCCGAGCCCTCGAAGGTCGGCTCGGAAACTTCGGTATCGACCCGCAGGCTGATGCGGCCGGCGGAGAGCACGACCGGCTTGAAGTTCAGCCGTATGCCGTATTCCACGGTGTCGTAGTCGCGGCTGACTTCGGTCTCCCTGGTCTCTTCGTTGGTCTTGATTCCCTGCTCGCTGAGCAGGCGGAACTCGCCGCCGACATAGAAGTTCGCCGCCTCGCCGGAAATGGCCGTAAGGCTCGGTTCTGCGAGTGTGCGCATGACGCCCGCCTGTTCCATGGCGTTGAGATAGCTGGCAATCGCTGTCCCACCGACCGTTCCCGAAAGCGCCGCATTGGTGGCCCAGTCGACCGAACCGCCGAGATTGGTGGGGTTGCGGAAGGAGATACCGCCGTCATTGCCCAGGACGGAGCCGTTGAAGCCCAATTGCTTCAGGACCTGGCGGCTGACTTCGGCGACCGTGATCTTGAGCGTGACTTGGTCTTCGCCGTCGATCTTGAGCATGTTGACGACCTGCGAGCGTTGCCGGTCTTCGCCGAAGATCGCCGCGTCGCCGTTGTTGCCCTGTGCGGTTACGGTTCGCGTCGTCGCTTCACCGCCTGTCAGGAAGATGTCCGCCAGACGAGCGGCCTGCAGCGCATCCTGAGGCGTGCGCACGGTCCCGGTGAGAACGATGTTATCGGAGATGATCTCGACGGAGATGTCGGAGTCGGGAATGAACCGGCGCAGGTGCTCCTGCAGTCCGGCGATGTCGCGTTCGACGGCAAGCTCGAGGCTGACGATCTCTTCGCCGTTCGGGCCGAAGATGAAAACGTTCGTCTGGCCGACCTCCTTGCCGAAGATATAGATGCGGCGAGAGGTCCGGGTGACGGCGTCGGCCTTCATCGGATCGGCGACCAGGATGTCATGGGCGTCGGTTGGCAGGTCGACGACGATTGCCTTGTTGAGCCCGAGCTTCAGCGATTTGCGCGCGCCCGGACCGGCATTGGTGATGCGAACGAGCGAGGTCGAAGCCGCCTGCGCCAGATCAACCGCGCTGCCACCCGTCACCACCGCTCCGGGCATGCCGGAGAAGGCGAGGCAGAAGGTCATCCCGCCGGCGACAGAAGCTCGAAATCTCTTTCCGAATCCACGCACGTTGCGCTCCTGCTTCATTGGTTGGCACCGGGCGAGTTCGATTTGACGATCTCGCCGGATTTGATGACCTGGATGATCGGCGCGCCGTCGCCGCCGCTCAAAAGATAGTCAGCGGCCTCGGTGTCCTGCTCCTGCGCATCGGCGACGCTTCGCAGCGCCAGTTGCAGCCGTTCGGCCATCTGCTGGGCGACCGTGATCACCTTGGCCTGGTCGGGCGTCAGCTCGAGCGTCGCCGTCGTGCCGACGACGGTCTTTGAGCCGTCGTCTTTCTCTTCGATCTGCTGGTCGATCGCCAGCACCCGCACATTGCTGAGGATGGTCTCGGTAATCTTCATCTCGGCGTCGCCCGGACGGACCATGATGACGTCGACCCGGTCGTTCGGCAGGATGAAGCCGCCAGCACCGGTTGCAACGGAGATCTCGGTCGAGACGGCGCGCTTGCCGGCAGGAAGCAGCGACGACATGATCTTGCTGCTCGAATCGGCAACCTTCTCCTGCCGGATCGGTTCGCCCTTGAAGATCGGCATGCGCACGACCGCGCCCTCGAGTTTCTCCACCGCATCGGGCCGGTTCTGGTCGGTAATGAAGCCCTCGGCGACGCCGGTTTGCGGCCAGGCGCTCCAGCCGAACGAATCGGCGTTCAGCCGCGAGCCGACCGGAAGGCTTTGGGTTGCGACCAGGACGTTGACGGTTGGTTCGCGCTCGACCACCGGCTCGCTTTGAACCACGGACTTGCCGCGGGCGAGCTGCAGCGCGAGATAGCCCGCGCCGCCGGCCGAAAGGACGGCCACTGCCAGTATGATGATTCGCGCCGGTTTCATGGTTGGCCCCTGGACGTGCGGAGATGCGTAACGTCACCTTGACCATCAATTGGTGTATTTATGGTTAATGAGTTGCTTAGGAGTTTGGTTAACAGATCGTCTCTGGCAAACGCCTGTTAGGGGAATGCGCATTGCTAATGCAATTTCTGAGGGAGGAAATCCCGGACTACGCCCACGCAACTGACGCCAGGTACCTGAGCCGATATGGCTGGACGAACTGCTGTCGTGCCGCGGTACGCCGGCGTCTCAATGGAAGTTGGCCAGTGCGGCTTGCATGAGTGGCGAAGACGGATAGGCGAAAAAGGCCGCAATGCCGATTGCAATGCCGTAGGGTACCTTTTTGGCCGTCAGGAGATGGTTCGGCAGGGGCAGGCCGGAAGCCATGATTGCGCTGGCGTGGCCACGAAGTGACAGGATTGCGAGCGTGAGAATACCACCGAAAAACGAAACATAGACGAGGTACGCCACGAGCGACGGCGTCAGGCCGAACCATACGGCGCTCGCCGTAAGAAGCTTTGCATCGCCGCCGCCCATAACGCCGATGGCGAAGAGCGCGAAGCAAGAGGCGAACACGATCAGGCCGGCGAGCAGATGGAATCCAATCTGCGGCATGGCCAAGCCTGCAAGTGGTGCCACGACGATGAAACTGGCCAGCACGATCGCGGAGACGCGATTCGGGATGGTCATGGTAAAGAAGTCAGAGAAGGCAGCGATCGCCAGGCACAGCGGAAAGACGACAAAGATGGCTGCTTCGGTCATATGACATGCTCCCCTTTGCGGCCAACTCTAGCGCGTGAGCGTTAAGGTTTTCCAAAGTAAGCCATCGGTGCTGATCGCTCTTGGCTCAGGGAAAAAGGACCGCCTCCCAGGAAGGCGGTCCTTTTTGATTATGCGACTGTCGCGTCGGGCCGCCCCAGGGCGGGCGCCGTCGCTTAGCTCTGCGACTCGGTCATCGTGGTCGCGAGGAAGTTGAACTGATTGTTCAGCGCGTCACCGAGAGCGTTGGCGCCGAAGATCAGGGCGACGGAGATGAGGGCTGCGATCAGGCCATATTCGATGGCGGTCGCGCCGGATTCGTCCTTCAGGAAGCGAGCGAAAATCTTGGTCATGGGAACTCTCCTAACTCCACAAGTGTTGGGTTCAGCACGTCCGACAACTGTTTGCCGTTGTTCGGATGACTGCAACCTACAGGCGCCGCATTGCCACCTGCTTAAGGAAGGCGGTTACTGGAGCGTTAATGCTGATTGCCAGATATCGTGGTAAACAAAGCCCTGAAGGAGTCTTGCTCGCCGGAGCCAGCTGCAGGGGATGGGATGGCGCACCACATTTGCCCTTCTATTGCCGGGTGGGAAATGCTGCGCGGTTAAGGCTTCGTTCACCATTCGCGGCGATGCTTACGCGAGCGACAGCTATAAGGTATTCGGGATGGAAACCGCCAGGACACTTGCCACCTCCAGGGCCATGCGCCTGGTCATCGGCATTTTGCTTTCACAGGCATGTCTTGCCATCGGCGCCGCCCGTGCCGAGGACACTGACATGCTACGGGTCTATATGGACCACGCGCGCGTGCTCAAGCTCGACCGCCCGGTCAGCAAGGTCATCGTCGGCAACGCCGATGTCGCCGACGCGACCGTGGCCGATGCCAAGACGATTGTTCTGACGGGCCGCAATTTTGGGACAACCAATCTCGTCCTTCTCGATGCCGACGGCAACGCGATCGTCGACGAGCGCATCCTCGTTTCGATCGATGAGGGCAACACGGTCCGGGTGTTCCGCCAGACGGAGCGTTCGGTACTCTCCTGTACTCCGATTTGCGAGCAACACGCGCAGCGCATTGCCAGTCCGTCTCCCTGACGCGGTCCCTGCCGGCAGCCCAGCATCGCCGAACGGCTGAAAAATTGCGGCTCTCTGCAATGCGTCGTCCGTGCGCGAAAGCGAGCCCGCTAAAGGCCTCGGCTTCGCTTACGAAAAATAAACAATCGATGACTTAAATTGCCGAAGCTGTTCTGCCGTGGCGCCATGAGGTCGACGGCACGGCGATGCGTGGATCGAAGCATCCCGGTGTCCATCGATGATGGACCGGCGATGCGGGCGTAGGGTGTGTCGCAACCATGCTGACAATCGGCAAGCGGGCAAGCAGGAAATCCGGGTCCTTCAGGCGCTTCCTCGGCGATCGCCGGGGTGCCACTGCATTGGAGTTCGCGATTCTGGCGCCCATATTCCTTGGCGTGGTGTTTGCGATCATCGAAACCTGTGTCGCCTATGTTGCCGAGCAGGTCCTGCTCAACGCCAACGACGCGATGGCGCGCAAAATCCGCATGGGCGAGATCACCTTCAACACGGGACGCCCGACAGACAAGACGAAGGAGCAGTTTCGCGCGCTGTTTTGCGACGAACTGGTCGTCCTCCTTTCCTGCACGCCCGAGGAGGCAATGATAGCGTCACGCCTGCACATCGACGTGCGCAGCGTCACTTCGTTCAATGAGCCGACGACCATTCCAAGCTCTCTCCCTAACAACTTCACACCTGGTGGGAAGTCATCGATCAACATCGTGCGTTCCTATTACACCTGGCCCGTCATTGTTGATTACCTGCGGCTGGTAACCTTTCACAGGCCGGAAGCGCAGCGGTCTTCGATCAACCAGCAACTATTGGTCGCAACGGCTGTGTTCAGGAACGAGGACTACAAATGACGGTACGTGGCAACGGGCGGACGCATTTCCTTGCCGACATGATCGCAACGTTGCGACGGCTCAAGTCGGCGCGTGAGGGAGTGGGCGCGGTCGAGTTCGCGATCCTCGTCCCCCTGCTGCTCGTCGCCTATATCGGCGCCTATGAAACCTCCGTTGCCATGTCGTTCCTGAACAAGGTCGGCCGGGCCTCGGCAACGATTTCCGACTTTCTGACCCAGGGCGAAACCGTTTCGGTGGAGAAGGACATGCAGGGAGCGGCGACGGACATAGCCCTCAACGTGATTGCCCCCTTCACAAGCGAGAATTTCGAGATCAAGGTCACCGGGGTTCAGGTGGACGACGCTGGCACCGCCACGGTCGCCTGGTATTGGCAGAATGCCGCCACCGGGAGCACACCCGCCAAGGGCGATCCGTTTGCGCTGGCGGCAGACATGAGAATGAGCAGGTCGTTTTACGTCCAGACCCAAGTGTCGATGAAATACAAATACCTGCTCTTTCTCCGCGAGATCGCCTGGCGTCTGGAACCCCCGACATTCCGCCGCACCAGCCTCAGCCGCGTTCGCAAAGGCGACACGATTTCCTGTACGATGGCCGCGAATGCCGTCAAACAGTGGCCCGGTTGCGTGAAGAACTGATTTTTCTTGAGCGAACGGCGTCTTCTGTGTCATTTCGACGGCTGTTCGCTGCTCCGGCCCGGGGTGGCGGGTGCACTGTTCCGATTTCGGCAGGTGGCGGATGGCCAGAGCGTTTCTATTCGTACTCGATTCCTTCGGCATCGGCGGGGCGCCGGACGCCGCCGCCTTCGGTGATGACGGCGCCGATACACTCGGACATATCGCCGAGTTCTGCGCCGCCGGCGCTGCCGATCGGGCCGGCCTGCGGCACGGTCCGCTGAAGCTTCCGAATATGTCGACTCTCGGCCTGCTGCACGTCGCGCGTGCCGCGACCGGGCGCTTTCCGGCCGGCATGGACGTACCCGAGCGCGTGTTCGGTCACCACGGGGCCGCGACCGAGGTCTCGCGCGGCAAGGACACGCCGTCGGGCCACTGGGAGATAGCCGGGACCCCGGTCATGTTCGATTGGGGCTACTTTCCCTCCGAAGGCGACGCCTTTTCCCCCGAGCTGGTCACCGCCATCTGCGAACTCGGCAAGGTTCCGGGCATTCTGGGCAACTGCCATGCATCCGGAACCGAGATCATCGCCCGGTGCGGCGAAGAGCACATCCGAACCGGCAAGCCCATCTGCTACACTTCCACCGATTCCGTCTTCCAGGTGGCAGCACACGAGGCCCATTTCGGCCTAGACCGGCTCCTGTCCTTCTGCCAGACCGTGCGGATCATTCTCGACGAATGGCCCGGCGGCAGGATCGGCCGGGTGATCGCGCGTCCCTTTGTCGGCGAGACGCCGGCGACTTTCACGCGGACCGGCAACCGGCGCGATTATTCGGTGCCGCCGCCGGAACCGACGCTGCTGGATCGCCTGACCGAGGCAGGGCGCACCGTTCACGCCATCGGCAAGATCGGCGACATCTTCGCGCATAAGGGGATCGGCCGACTGTCGAAGGCGGACGGCAACCGGGCGCTTTTCGAGGCGACGCTGCGGGCCATGGACGAGGCAAAGGACGGCGACCTCGTCTTCGCCAATTTCGTCGACTTCGACATGCTCTACGGCCATCGCCGCGACGTGGCCGGGTATGCTGCGGCGCTTGAGGCGTTCGACCGGCTCCTGCCGGAGGTCGATCGCAAGATGCGTCCCGGCGACCTCCTCGTTCTCACCGCCGATCACGGCTGTGATCCGACCTGGCGCGGCACCGATCACACGCGCGAGCGGGTGCCGATCCTGACCTTCGGTCCGGGCATCCGGTCCCGCCTGATGGAAACCCGCACGACCTTTGCCGACATCGGACAAACCATTGCAAAGCACCTGGGTCTCACACCCGGCCCTTACGGAAAGAGCTTTTTGTGATCGGGCACCTGAAGAAGGTAGAACTGCACTGTCATCTCGAAGGGGCCGCGCCACCGTTGCTGGCGCAGGCACAGGCCAGCAAGTACGGGGTCGACACCCGCGATTTTCTGCGCGACGGCGCCTATGTCTGGCATGACTTCACGAGCTTTCTTGCCGCCTATGATGCGGTCGCAAGCCTGTTTCGCACCGAGTCGGACTACGCATTGCTGACCGAGACCTATCTCGGCTCACTCGCTGCGGCGGGCACCGTCTACAGCGAGATCTTCGTCTCTCCCGACCATGGCGAGGCGGTCGGGCTGGGCGCTGACGGATACATTGCCGGCATCAGCCGAGGCATCGAGGCAGCGAAGATTCGCACCGGGATCGAGTGCCGAATGGTCGTCATCGGCCTCAGGCACAAGGGGCCGGAGCAGGTCGAATGGGCGGCGCGCTATGCCGCGAATTGCCGCGATCCGCTCGTCACCGGTTTCAACATGGCGGGTGAGGAGCGCGTCGGGCGAGTTGTCGACTACGCCCGCGCCTTCGACATCGCGCGAGATGCCGGTCTCGGAATCACCATACACGCCGGCGAGCTGTGCGGCGCTTTTAGCGTGCGCGACGCTCTCGACCATGTCCGTCCCAGCCGCATCGGCCATGGTGTGCGGGCCATCGAGGATCCGGCACTCGTGGATCGGCTGGCGGACGAAGGTGTCGTGCTCGAAGTCTGCCCGGGGTCAAACGTCGCGCTCGGCGTGTTCCCGGATTTTGCCACCCATCCGCTTCGCCGGCTTCATGTCGCCGGCGTCAAAGTCACGCTCAACTCGGACGACCCGCCATTCTTCCAGACCTCGCTCCAGCGCGAATACGCCGTTGCCAGCGAGGCCATGCGATTCACCGGGGCGGAGATTGATGAAATGACCCGGACCGCCATCGACGCCGCCTTCGTCGACGAGGCGACGCGGGCAGCGCTCCTTGAGCGCCTCTGACGCCGCCGACGGCGTTTCTCTCGATCGGGGATGAGCCGTCGTAGACTGCGCCCGTCCCTTGCGGGCGAGGGCGTTATCGTGGAAAAAGGGGCGATCAACACAGAACCAGGGAAGGTTTGTCCATGGACGGCGTCACAGTCATCGATCACCCGCTCGTGCAGCACAAGCTGACCATCATGCGCAAGAAGGAGACCTCGACCGGCAGCTTCCGCCGGCTCCTCCGTGAGATTTCGACGCTGCTCTGCTACGAGGTGACGCGCGATCTGGAACTGACGACCGAACGCATCGAGACCCCGCTGCAGGCCATCGACGCGCCGATCCTTGAGGGAAAGAAACTCGTGTTCGCCTCGATCCTTCGTGCCGGCAACGGCCTGCTCGAGGGTATGCTCGAACTCGTTCCCTCGGCCCGCGTCTCGCATATCGGTGTCTACCGCGACCATGAGACGCTCGAGGCCGTCGAGTACTTCTTCAAGGCGCCGGATCTCCTGGGCGAGCGCCTGGTCATCGTCGTCGATCCGATGCTGGCGACCGGCAACTCGGCGATCGCGGCGATCGAGAAATTGAAGGAGCGCGGCGCCACCAACATCCGCTTCCTCTGCCTGCTGGCGGCACCTGAGGGTATCCGGAACTTCCGGGCGGCGCATCCGGACGTGAAGATCTATACCGCTTCGATCGACAGTCACCTGAACGAAAAGGGCTACATCATGCCCGGCCTCGGTGATGCCGGCGATCGGATGTACGGCACGAAGTAGGGCGTTAATCCGCCGTTAGCCATGGCGCCGGTTCGTTGTGGCAAAACGGGACTGCGAGGACGGTTTTTCCGTTCCATCAACCCGGGCATGCTCTAGTCGGGATGTTTCCCAAAGGAGATGCCAATGCTCACCCGCAGTCTGTTCGTGGTTGCCGCCATTGCCGTTGCCGCCGTCTATGTGCCCGGCCTTGCCGGCACCTATCTGCCGGCCAAGCCGGAAACGAAGGCGGTGGATGCACCAAAGGCCCAGCCGGTGTCGACCGCGCGCTACACCGGCAGTCGCGGCGTGACGCTCGAAGCAGACGCCACCGGCCATTTTTCCGGTGTGTTCACGATCAACGGCCGCAAAGAAAAGGGCATGGTCGACACCGGCGCCAGCATGGTGGCGATCAATCTCTCGACCGCCGAACGACTCGGCATTCCCCGCAAGAACCTCGACTTCCGCTATGCCGTCGACACGGCGAACGGCAAGGCGCGCGCAGCCTATGTCCGGCTGGACAGTGTGGCGATCGGTTCCATCAGCGTGCCGAATGTCGGCGCGATGGTGCTGGAGGACAAGGCGCTCTCGGGGATGCTGGTCGGCATGACCTTCCTGAAGGGGTTGTCGTCCTACCAGGTCGATGGCGCGCAGATGCGGCTCATCCGCTGATCCGGCTGACGATCGGATAATCCGGTCCCGGCGCCACCTCGCCAACCGTATAGAGGCGGCGCAGACGCGCGGCGCCGGCAGCCGCCTCATCCAGTGTGCGGGCATGCACGCGCCCGATCTCGTCGCCCTTGTCGATCCATGTCCCGAGCGGGCGCAGCCGGTCGAAACCCACGCGAGGATCGATTTCCTGGTCCGGTCTCGTGCGGCCACCGCCGAGTTCAATCAACGCGATCCCGAGACCGCGCGTGTCGCACGCCGTCAGGTAGCCGGTCTCGTCAACGGTGACCGGCAGGATGATCGGCGCCTTGGCGAGGATCGAGCTGGCGCCGTTGAGCAGGCTGGCCGGGCCACCAAGGAGGTCGACCATGCGGGAAAAGGCTTCGGCGGCGCTGCCGTCCGACAGCACGCGCTGCGCTCTTGCATGGGCCGCCGTGCCGTCCGGGTCGATTCCGGCGGCAACCAGCATCTCGGCCGCAAGGGACAGAACCACGGCTTCGAGCCGCGTCCCGGGTTTTTCTCCCTTGAGAAAGGCAAGGCAGTTCTCGATTTCGACAACATTGCCGACGGCATCGGCGAGTGGCTGGTTCATGTCCGTGATGAGGGCAGTGCTGCGCAGGCCCGCGCCGTTGGCCACGTCCACCAGCGCCCGGGCAAGCCTCTCGGCGTCGGGCCGGTCCGTCATGAACGCGCCGTTGCCGAGTTTGACGTCCAGCACCAGTGACTGGAGCCCTGCGGCAAGCTTCTTCGACAGGATCGAGGCGGTGATCAACGGCACGGAATCGACCGTGGCCGTAACGTCGCGAATGGCATAGAGGCGCCGGTCCGCGGGCGCCAGATCGGCGCTCTGGCCGATGATGGCGCAACCGACCTCCCGCACCGCTCGGCGAAACAGGCTGTCGGGGGGATTGATCATGTAGCCGGGGATCGATTCCAGCTTGTCGAGCGTGCCACCCGTATGGCCGAGACCGCGACCGGAGATCATCGGCACGGCCAGCCCGCAGGCGGCCGCGATCGGCGCCAGCATCAGCGAGACATTGTCGCCGACGCCACCGGTCGAATGCTTGTCGGCGACAGGCCGGTCGATGTCCCGCCAGTCGAGGACGTCGCCCGAGTCGCGCATAGCCTGGGTCAGGGCCACGGTCTCGCGTGCGTCCATCCCGCGAAACCACACCGCCATGGCGAAGGCTGCGATCTGTCCCTCGCTTGCAGTGTCGTCTGTCAGCGCGGCGATGAAGCCGGCGATTTCTTCATCCGTCAATTCCGCGCCGTCGCGCTTGCGGCGTATGATCTCCTGCGGGAGCATCTCAGTAGGTCGCGTTCGCGCTGCCGCTCTGTCTGCCTTCGAGCGTGCCAAGGATGTCGCCAAGGAGGCCAGACGCGCCGAAGCGGAAGGTGGAGGGGATCGCCCAGTCCGGCCCGTGGATCGCCGCGGCGAGGTTGAGGTAGAGGGCAGCGTCGCCGACGGTGCGCACGCCGCCGGCCGGCTTGAAGCCGACATTGCGCCCGCTTTCGCGGATGGCGTTCAGCATGATGTCGGCCGCCTCGAGCGTGGCGTTGACCGGGACCTTGCCGGTCGAGGTCTTGATGAAGTCGGCTCCAGAGGAGATCGCCAGATGCGAGGCGTTGCGGATCAGGTCGCGCTCCTTGAGCTCGCCGGTCTCCAAAATGACCTTGAGCAGGATGGGGGCCGTGCAAACGGCCCGCACAGCGGCGACCATCTCGCGCACCGCCTGCTCGTTGCCCGCGATCAGCTTCCTGTAGGGGATGACCAGATCGATCTCGTCGGCGCCATCGGCAATTGCCGTCTTCGTTTCTGCCACGACCTCATTCACCGGCAGATCACCGGAGGGGAAATTGACGACGGTGGCGATCCGGACCGGGCTGTTCTGACCGAGCAGTGCGCGCGCCTGCTGAACGAAGCGCGGCCAGATGCAGATCGCTGCCGCGTTGCCGAAGGGCGTTTGCGCCTGCTGGCACAGGCGCTCGATCGCCGCCGCGTCGCAATTGTCGGTCAGATCGGTCAGGTCCAGCAGCGAAAGGGCTTTCGCGGCGACAAGGCGAGGGGTTGTTTCGGTCATTGTCCTACTCTCCATCCGCGATCATCTCCGCAAGGATGGCGGACAGCCGCCCACCGCCGACCGGCGCCATGTCCTTGGTTTCGTGATGGCTCAGTTCTGCACCCGTCATGCCCGCCCCGAAGTTGGTGATGACGGAGGCCGCTGCGACCTTCAAGCCGAGGAAGCGGGCGATCAGCACCTCCGGCACGGTCGACATGCCCACCGCGTCCGCCCCGAAGGTGCGCGCCATGCGGATTTCGGCCGGCGTCTCGAAGCTCGGTCCCGAGAACCACATGTAGACGCCTTGATGCAGCGGCGTCCCGGTCTTCTTGGCGGCCGCCTCCATCCGTGCCGCGAGCCCGGCGTCATAGGCGTTGGTCATGCCGACGAAGCGCTCGTCGCTTTCAACGCCGATCAGCGGGTTGGCGCCGGAAAAATTGATGTGGTCGGCAATCCGCATCACCGAGCCGGGCGGCATGTCCTCGCGCAGCGAGCCGGCGGAGTTCGTCAGGATGAGCGAGTCGACGCCGAGACCCTTCAGCACTTCGAGCGGTCCGCGCATCGCATTCGCGTCGCCCTTTTCATAGTAGTGTACGCGGCCGGAAAGCATGATGACGGGGACGCTGCGAAGATGGCCGATCACCATCTCGCCGGCGTGACCGGAGACGGAGCTGACCGGGAAGCTCGGGAGCTCGGAGTAGGGGATGCGCACCGCGCCTTCCACCGCCTCCACGAGGGAGCCGAGGCCGGAGCCGAGCACGATGCCGTAGCGCGGCGCAAGGCCGCCGAGCCGCGGGGTGAGATGGTCGACGACAGCTTTCATCCGATCACCTCCGTCGCGAAGCTGTGCGGCAGAAGCTCGTCCATCGTCATCATTTTCTTCACGCCGGTCTCGTCGCACAGATAGATACGCGTCGCGGGCGACGCGAACTCGGCGATCTTCTGCCGGCAGCCGCCGCAAGGCGGGCAAAGCGGCAGCTTTTCAGCGATCACCGCCATTTCCACGATCGCTTTCGCTCCAGCCATGATCATGGCACCGATCGCGGTCGGCTCGGCGCACCAGCCCTGCGGAAACGAGATGTTCTCGATGTTCGCGCCGGTGTAGACCTTGCCGTCCTCGGCGCGGATCGCGGCCCCCACCGGGAACTTCGAGTAGGGGGCATATGCATGCGCCATCGCGTCGCGTGCCGCTTCGAACAGGTCGTGGGACATCTCAGCGCTCCTTCACATAGGGCACACCGCCGGCCTTGGGCGGGATCGCCTTGCCGATGAAGCCCGCAAGCAGGATGACGGTGAGGATATAGGGCAGCGCCTGCATCAATTGGACCGGCACCTTGCCGATCAACGGCAATGGCGTTCCCTGGTAGCGGATCGCAAACGCGTCGAGGAAGCCGAACAGCAGGCAGGCGAACATGACATTGACCGGCCGCCATTTGGCAAAGATCAGCGCGGCCAGCGCGATGTAGCCCTTGCCGGCCGTCATGCCCTTCGTCCAGCCGGCATTGGCGGCGAGCGAGAGATAGGCGCCGGCGACCCCGCACAGGATGCCGCAGCAGATCACGCCGCGGTAGCGCATCCAGATGACCGAGATGCCCGCGGTATCGACCGCGCCCGGATTCTCGCCGACGGCGCGCAGCCGAAGACCGAAGCGCGTGCGGTAGAGGACCCACCAGGTGAAGGGCACCATCAGGAAGGCGAAATAGGTCAGCGCAGCGTGGCCGGAGAGCAGCTCGGCATAGACCGGTCCGACGAGCGGCACGCTCCGGAGTGCCTCGGCGAATGGCAGCTCGATTTCCTGGAAACGGGCCCCTTCGGATAGCGCCGGCGTGCGGCCACCCTGTTGGAACCAGGCTTGGCCGAGGATGACGGTGGAGCCGGCGACGATGAAATTGATGGCGACGCCCGAGACGATCTGGTTGCCGCGCTGGGTGATCGAGGCATAGCCGTGCACCAGCGACAACAGGACGGAGACGACGACCGCCGCCAATAGTCCGGCCATGGCCGACTGGGCGACAAAGGCGACGCAGCCGGCGGCAAAGGCGCCGCCCAGCATCTTGCCCTCGAGGCCGATGTCGAAGACGCCGGCCCGCTCGGTGAAGAGGCCGGCGAGTGCCGCCAGGATCAGCGGCGTGGAAAGGCGCACCGTCGACTGGGCCAGTTCAAGGAAGAGCTGCAGAAGATCCATCGGTATCAGGCTCCCTTGACCGCTGCTTCCGTGTGTCCGCGCCCGGAGACGGCGAGGACCGCGCGCGTGATGGCGGGGCGGAACATGTGCTCCAGCGCACCGGCAAAGAGGATCACCAGACCCTGGATGATGACGATCATGTCGCGCGAGATGGACGGCATCTCGAAGGAGATCTCCGCCCCGCCCTGGTAGAGCACGCCGAACAGGATCGCCGCCGGAATGATGCCGGCGGGATGCGAGCGCCCCATCAGCGCCACCGCGATGCCGACAAAGCCGGCACCTTGGACGAAGTCGAGCTGCATCCGGTAGGTCTCGCCCATGATCGGGTTCAGCGCCATCATCCCGGCGAGCGCGCCGGAGATCATCATGGTGATGACGATGATGCGCGCCTCCTTGATGCCGGCATAGCGGGCGGCCGCCGGGCTATGCCCCATGGTGCGCATCTCGTAACCGAGGCGGGTGCGCCAGATCAGCACCCAGACGCCGAAGGCGGCTGCGAGCGCCAGGAGAAAGGTGACGTTGAAAGGTGAGGTGCCGACGCTCAGCCCGAAGATCTTCATCAGCCAGTCGAGCTTCGGCAATTGTCCGCCGGCCTCGAAGGTGCGGGTCTCCAGGGACATCGAGCCGAGCGGCTTCATAACCCGGTTGAGCATGTAGTTCATCAGGCTCGCGGCGATGAAGTTGAACATGATCGTGGTGATGACGATGTGGCTGCCGCGTTTGGCCTGGAGCCAGCCCGGGATGAAGGCCCAGGCGGCACCGAAGAGGGCGGCGCCGAGGATCGCCACCGGGAAGACCACATACCAGGGCATGATCCGGTCGAGCGAAAGGCAGGCGAGCGCCACGCCGATGCCGGCGACGTAGGCCTGTCCTTCGCCACCGATGTTGAACAGTCCGGCGTGGAAGGCGACGGCGACGGCAAGGCCGGTGAAGATGAAGGTGGTGGCGTAGTAGAGCGTGAAGCCGATGTACTCGCCGCGCCCGAAGGCGCCGTTGATCATGTGGTAGGCCGCTTCAAGCGGGCTCTCGCCGACGAGCAGCACGACGAGGCCGGCCACCGCAAAGGCGACGATGAGGTTGACGAGCGGAATGAGGCCGTACTCGGCCCAGGCCGGCAGTTTCGCATAGGGTACGCTCATTCTGCGGCCTCCTTCCGGCCTTCCACCCCGGCCATCAGCAGGCCAAGCTCGCCCTCGGAGGCATCGGGGGCGCGCTCGCCGACGACGCGGCCGGCAAACATGACGAGAATTCGGTCCGACAACGCGCGGATCTCATCGAGTTCGACGGATACCAACAGCACCGCCTTGCCCTGGTCGCGCATCTCGATGATGCGCTTGTGGATGAATTCGATCGCGCCGACGTCGACGCCGCGCGTCGGCTGGCCGATGATGAGCACGTCCGGGTCTCTTTCCATTTCCCGCGCCAGCACGATCTTCTGCTGGTTGCCGCCGGAGAAGTTGGCGGTCTTCAGCCGCGCATTCGGCGGGCGGATATCGTACTTCTCGATTTTCTCCTCGGCATCTGCGCGGATCGCGTCGATGTCGAGCAGGAAGCCCTTCCGGTATTTCGGATCGTCGTGGTAGCCGAGGATGGCATTCTCGCTTTCCTCGAACTTCAGCACGAGGCCGACATGGTGGCGGTCCTCGGGAACATGCGCCAGACCGCGTGCGCGAAGCTCCGCCGGATCGGCATTGCCGGTGACGTCGATCGCTTCGCCGTTGAGGAGCACGCTGCCTGACACGGCGCGGCGCATGCCGCAAATCGCCTCCAGCAGCTCCGACTGGCCGTTGCCGGCAACCCCGGCGATACCGACGATCTCGCCCGCGCGCAGGTCGAAGGAGACGTTGTCGACCATCGTCACGCCACGGCTGTCGCGCACGGTGAGGTTCTCGACCGAGAGCTTCACGTCACCCGGCTGCGCCTCGCCTTTCTGCACCCGCAGCAGCACGCGTCGGCCGACCATCAGCTCTGCCAGTTCCTCCACCGATGTCTTGCCAGTCTCGCGCGTCGCCACCATCTCGCCGCGGCGCATGACCGAGACCTCGTCGGTGATCGCCATGATCTCGCGCAGCTTGTGGGTGATCAGAATGATCGTCTTGCCCTGCGCCTTGAGCTGCTCGAGGATGCGGAACAGGTGGTCGGCTTCGGCGGGGGTCAACACGCCGGTCGGCTCGTCGAGGATCAGGATGTCGGCCTTGCGGTAGAGGGCTTTCAGGATCTCGACGCGCTGTTGCAAACCGACCGGCAGTTCCTCGATCACAGCGTCCGGATCGACCTCCAGTGCATATTCCCTTTCGAGCCGCTTGAGCTCGGCGCGCGCCCTGGCGATGCCCGCGTTGAGGATCCGGCTTTCCTCGGCTCCGAGCATGATATTCTCCAGCACGGTGAAGTTCTCCACCAGCATGAAGTGCTGGTGGACCATGCCGATCCCGGCAGCGATCGCCGTGTTCGGGTCGCGAATGTCGATGGGGCGCCCGTCGACCAGGATCTCGCCGCGGTCGGCCTGGTAGAAGCCATAGAGGATCGACATCAGCGTCGACTTGCCCGCGCCATTCTCGCCGACGATGCCGTGGATGGTGCCCTTGCGGACCTTCAGGTTGATGTCCTTGTTGGCATGGACGAGCCCGAAACTCTTGTCTATGCCCTTCAATTCGATAGCCAATTCGCCCATGACGATCCGTTGTTTTTCCGCGTGGGAGCCGTCCGTCCGCTTGCTGCGGATTCTTCAGGTCCAGTCTTGTTGCTTCCGGTCCGCTTGTCCAGCATCATTGCGGCCTGCCTCGCCATTCGATAGATCCACCGCAATGAAACGGAAGGCGGCCATAGCATGGCCGATCGAACAATGACCAACCCAGTGCCCCTCGACGACGACAGCTCGGGCCGCATCGCGGCCCTTGAGGAGCATATCGCCCATCAGGACCGGACGATCGAGGAGCTGTCCGGCCAGATGGCCGAACAGTGGAAGGTCGTCGAGCAAATGCGGACCAAATTGGACCGGTTGACGGAGCGCTTCCTCGTTCTCGAGGAAAGTTCGCTCGAAGCGCCGCCGATCACGCGCCCGCCGCACTACTGACGTCTGGAAGCGGATACGCAAAAGCCCGCCGGACCGTTGCGATCCGGCGGGCTTTTTGTTCGAGTGCTATTAGTACGGGCAGGACTCGTCCGACATATAGTCGTGGACGGTCACCGTGCCGGCGATGATATCGGCCTTGGCCTTCTCGACCGCAGACTTCATCTCTGCCGAGATCAGCGAGGCGTTGTTGTCGTCCATCGCGACGCCGACGCCGTCTTCCTTGAGCCCAAGCACGTTGATGCCAGGGGTGAACTTGTCCTCGTTCGCCGACTTGAAGGCGTCGTAGACGGCGACGTCGACGCGCTTGAGCATCGAGGTCAGCACCTTGCCCGGATGCAGCATGTTCTGGTTGGAGTCGACGCCGATGCCGAGTTTGCCGGCATCCGCTGCCGCCTGCAGGACGCCAACGCCCGTGCCGCCGGCAGCGTGGTAGACGACGTCCGAACCCTGGTCGAACTGCGACTTGGCGATTTCACCGCCCTTGACCGGGTCGTTCCAGGCGTCCGGCGTCGTGCCGGTATAGGCTTCGAGCACCTTGACGTCCGGACCCGTCGACTTGGCGCCGCCGATATAGCCGCAGGCGAACT
Organism: Mycoplana sp. 10N416; assembly: GCF_056394765.1. Lineage (NCBI taxonomy): Bacteria > Pseudomonadati > Pseudomonadota > Alphaproteobacteria > Hyphomicrobiales > Rhizobiaceae > Mycoplana > Mycoplana sp. 10N416. Next base: position 116,649 of record NZ_JBFTIM010000004.1, read on the forward strand.
TGTGGATCAGCGGAATGTCCATGCCGCCGACAAAGGAGACGGTCTTGGATTGGGACGACATGGCGGCGAGGATGCCGGCGAGCCAGGAGCCTTCCTCTTCCTTGAAGACGACCGAACGGACGTTCGGCTTGTCGACGACCATGTCGATGATGGCGAATTTCGTGTCCGGATACTCGGCTGCGACCTTTTCCAGCGTGGCGGCCCAGGAGAATCCGGCCATCACGATCGGGTTGTTGCCGTCCCCGGCGAAGCGGCGCAGTGCCTGCTCGCGCTGGGCGTCGTTGGCGATCTCGAAGTCGCGATACGCGATGCCGGTCTCGGTCTTGAACTTCTCGGCGCCGTTATAGGCTGCTTCGTTGAAGGATTTGTCGAATTTGCCGCCCAGATCGTAGATGATCGCCGGTTTGATGTCGGCCGCAAGCGCCGTCGCCGACATCGCCGCGGTGGCAAGAAAAGTCAGTAAGGTTTTTTTCATCGTGCAGCCCTGTTGCTCTGATTATGTCGGGTCCCTCCCGCACGTCCCGTAAATGACGGGTGCGGAGTTGCCGACCCCGTTCCCTAGGGTCAGACGGCCGCGATCCTTGCATGGTTGTAGGAAAAATTCACCAGAAATTTTTCACTTGGTAAAAAAACGTTGTCGCCCGGATTCGCAGGGGCTTGCCGGGCTGCTTCGTTGCAATCCGTCAGCCGATCGCGCAGGAGACGCCGGTGCCGCGCAGGCCGCAGTAGCCGCCGGGGTTCTTGGCGAGATACTGCTGGTGATAGGGTTCGGCGAAATAGAACGGACCGGCGGGGGCGATCTCCGTCGTGACCTTGCCGCCATGCCCGGCCGCATCCAGCGCCGCCTGGTATTGGTCGCGCACCTTCACGGCCGCCTCCAACTGATCGTCGCTGTTGGTGTAGATCGCCGAGCGATAGGTGGTGCCGATGTCGTTGCCCTGCCGCATGCCCTGCGTCGGGTCGTGCTGCTCGAAGAAGATCCTCAGCAGTTCTTCGAGTGAGACGGCCTGCGGGTCATAGACGACTCGAACCACCTCCGTGTGACCGGTCAGGCCCGTCGTTGTTTCCTGATAGGTCGGGTTCGGCGTGTAGCCGCCGGAATAGCCGACCGCCGTCACCCAGACACCGGGAACCTGCCAATAGAGCCGCTCGGCACCCCAGAAGCAGCCAAGCCCGAGCAGGATGGAGCGTGTGTTGTCCGGGTAGGGCTCTCCCAATGGGTGGCCGTTGATGAAATGGGTTTCGGCCGTCGGGATCGGGTCCGGCCGGCCGGGCAGCGCGCCCTCAGGCGTCGGCATCGTGGTCTTCTTGTTGAACATGTCGATCAGAAACACGCGGGATCCTCCTCTTTAGCCGACCAGTCGCGCCATTCGAACCCGGTCAGGCGGTGAAACGTCCGGCGAAGGGCTGGCGTTTGTAGCCCACCATCCAGAACAGTAGCGAAAGTGCCAAAAGCACGGCGGCGGCCGGCTGCGAAAGCACCCACAAGGCCACGGGATCCCAAAGCAGGGGACTAAGCCTGTTCATGATCATGTCGGCAACAAAAGCGATCGACTGCGGGCTGGCGGCGGTCCAGGCGACCGCAAGGGGCGTGAGCACCGGTTCGGACGCTGCGACCGACTGGATGGCGTCCAGCGTCGCCGCCATGATGGCCATCGCCAGGGTGATGAGGCTGAGCAGCCTGAAGACAAAGCGGAACATGGATTGCCGGACTCCAAAGGAGCGGTATGGCGCAAAACGCCCCTTCCGCCAATAGATAGGGTCATCGATCATGGCTTGCAATCCGCTCCGCGCGGAAGCGCGAAGCGGCCGAGGGCAAAAATCTGCGAGAAAGCGGTTGATCCTTCCGCCATCATCGGTATATATCGCGCCGTCCCGCCAAACTGGAAATCAGCGAAGCGGCCCGCACCGGGTTGACCGCCGGTCGTTTGCGGACGGACAGGTGGCCGAGTGGTTGAAGGCGCACGCCTGGAACGCGTGTATACGTGAAAGCGTATCGAGGGTTCGAATCCCTCTCTGTCCGCCAGCCACCCTTGAAATCATTGGACAATTTGACAGTTTCGGGTGTTCGCCCCAACTTTTACCCTAACTCGCGCTCGGCGTTAGGATGGCGCCTGCTTTGCCCTGCGCCCCGGTTCGATCGGGCGGCTTGCTTCCTGTTGCGTACCTTGTCCTCCGTGTCTGTAGGCCGATCGCCATGGTCAACGTTCAGATTTTTCCGGCAACTGCCGAGGCCCAATTAATCCAGTCTAGCCGGCATCTTACGGGAGAGCCCTGTGCGAAATGTCTTACGTTTATCAATAGCTTAGCAGAATTTGAGCTTGCTATTTGTCCAAAAGTGATTCAAATTACGTCTTAGTCGTCGCATCAAGACTTTTAGAACCAGCACGAATTTTACGAATGGAAGAACCCGCGATGGAAAAACCCCACCATTAACGCGGGCCTCGGCGCCCGTATGAAAGGCGTCAGATGCCAAACGCAGCCATTCCCGCGGTCAATACCGCGTCCACCGTCCCATGGTTTCAAAAGCCTGTACTGCCCCTTCGCGTGGCTTCAGAAGTATTGGGCGTTTCGCGGTCGAGCCTCTATCGTTTGCAGGCCGGCGGCAAGCTGACCTTCTCCCGCATAGGCGGAAAGACGGTCATTAGAACAGCGAGTGTGATCGCCTACCTTGAAGCAATCGAGGACTGGCCCTCGCCGGAGGCGCAGCAATGACCGGCGCCCGGCGCAGTGGTGGCTCTTACTTTAAGCCGCATCTCAAGAGCCGTCAGGCCTTCCTCGAAGAGTGCATCATTATCTGGTGCGAAGCCGATGCTGACAAATCGTATCGGGTCGATGCCGACTTAACGGCCTGCATAAAGACCCAGATCCACGCCAACGTAGCGGCGCGATTGGGTGCAACTGCCCCCGAAACAATCGACTACTTCGCTAGCGTTGAATTCGCGGCTTACCGAAACGAAATTATCGCTCGGGATCTCGCGGACAGGCTGGACGAGTTGCAGACGCCCCGCCCGAAGAAGGGTAACAGGCGCCGCGAAGTGCCGCCGCACCTACCGCTGAGACCAAGCCGCACGGTCATCGCTTTCGTGGCCGCCGGCATAAAAGGCCGAAACCCTACGGCCTCAAAAAATGCCGTCTATTCCATGACAGCCGATCATCTACGTGACGGCATTCCGAAGTCCGAAGCCAACCGCCGCCTGAGTATCAAGAACGTTCGCGATGCGGTCGAAAGTCATGGGGTCTTCGATGATATCGAGACTATGACGGTGCGGCATCGACGCGAGTTTGAGCGCGTGCGGCTCAAGGGAATGCCTCATGTGTGGGATTGCGGCGTCTATGACTGGATGGTCATGGGCCGCAGGCTGACCAGGATGCTCGACAAGGAAGACGGGTACATGTGGCCGGTCCTGTTCGAAAAGCTCATTACCTGGCCTATGGGCTCATTTGAACGCTGCTACACCAAGGCCAGAGCGGGCAAGCGCTTTGCCGGTCTGTACGGGGCTGACCTCGCCCGAACGATCGACGCGGCCATCGGCCTACGCGAGTGGGTGCTCGAAGACCTGAACGTGTCGACTACTGGCAGACCCCAAAGCGGGGGTAGAACTGCCAACTCCGCAGGCTGACCATTTCCGTTCGAAGCACAGGAGACGACCATGCGCTCAATCAGCACAATGCCAACTATCGAATACCTCACGGTCAAAGAAGCCGTCTCAAGGTCTGGCTGGTCCGCGGGCCACATTCGAAGCCTTGCACAATGCGGCAAGCTCGAAAGTGCCAGACCGGAAGGCCGAATACTCATCGACGCGGAATGCCTCGCGGTCCTGCTCAGGGCGCGGGCGGCCGCGAAGCCGAGGCCGAAGCTCCGGCTTGTGATCAACAACGGATAGCCCCGAAAAAGCAAACCCGAGCGCCTGGCAGGGCGTCTCGGGTCTATCGAAAGCAAGTGATATGAACATTATACACCAAGGAAGCCGAAACGGCAATTCTCTCGCGGACGCGGTTCAAGCCAGAAGTGCCACGCAACCGCCGAAAACCGAGCCGCCGCAGCCTCCCGCAACAGCCGCGGCAAAGTCTGAACCGGCGGTCCCTGAGTTGCTTCCGGTACACCAGCGCGCCAGAGCGCTCAATGCTCGCGGCTATGGCAACCTGATGCTGCCACTCATTCCCTGCGGCTGCTATGTCAGCGGGCAATCCCGCCCCGCGAACGGCAAGGTTCCCGGCGAGTGGAATGGAACGAACTGGCGCAACGCCTGGAACTGGACGAAAGCGCCGCCGATCGATCTCGGAACGTGGAAGACCTTGCCGGCCGAAACCGGGATCGGCATTCGCACCGGCCTTGGACCCGTCGCTTTTGACATCGATATCAAGGTGGACCCGTCGTCAATGGCTCCGCACGATGTGCAGGCCCGCCGACTTGCCACCGAAATTCGCAACGTCTTGGCCGAACGCTTCGGCATGTCGCCCAATGGCATGCCGCGCCGTGAGCGGTCCAACTCGACCAGCACCGTCTATTTCGCCCGGACCGAGGACGAACTTTACAAGGAAGAGATGTTCTTCGAGGCCGAGGGCCATCGGCATCAACTGGAGTTCCTGGCAATAGGCCAGCAAGTCGTTGTCAGCGGCATGCACCAAAGCGGCGTTCCGCAGATGAACACGCTCACCGAACACAATCTGTCCGATCTCCCCCTGATCGATGAACAGGGTATCTCGGTCATCTTCGCCCGCATCAAGGAGAAGGCCGAAGCTCTTGGCTACACCGTCGGCAAGAAACCTTCCCGCAAGCCCGGCGCCGTCTCGGCGAAGGTGCGCGACCCGATCACGCGCGCGGCGCTGGAGCGCAAAAGGGAATGGCTGCCTGATGTGCTTGGGCTCGGCCTGAACGTCGGCAACGATGAAGGCGAATTGCGGATCGGCGCCGATCACTTGGACCGCGAGCTTGAGGAAGATCTCACGATCTACCCTGATGGTATATATGATTGGGGGACGCGCCGGGCGCATAACCCCGTCAGCCTGATTTGCGAGTTTGGCGAGATCGATGACGAGGGCGAAATTCACTTTGGCGGCTCGCCGGAATACCAGCCCGGAGAGGGCGAGGTTTTCGAGGTCGCCGAGGACAGCGCCCGGCGCCCAACTCCAGCGCAGGCCGTCACATGGCTTTGCCGCCGGCTCGGCTCCGACGACTTCCCGACTTACGCGGGCTCAGCCGACTGGAAAAGCGCGTCTCTGACCGTTGCCCAGGCCATGGGCTACAACGTCGCCGATCTGGAGATTGCCCGCGTCTTCGAGTTTGTCGATTGGCAAGGCTTCGGCAAGCGGGAGCCGGGAACGTGGGACGCTGACGACATCCGCGCAAATGGCGGGCTGCTAGCTTCCCTGCGGATCGCCAACCCGGCCACGTTCGCGAGCCTGGTAGACCGATGGGCCACGCTGAGCGATAGCGGCTTGTCTGTCGCCAAGGTCGAGGAACTGATTGCCGAGGGCTTCCACGCAGAGCCCCAGGCGGTCGAACGCGCGCCGAAGGCAACGTCTGATTTGCCACCCTTGGGCTGGATTGACCCTAGCCGAGATTGGCAGGGTATCGAGCCGCTTCCTCGCGAGTGGGAGGTTGAGGGCTGGATACCGCGCGGCGAAGTGACATTGCTTTACGGAGACGGCGGCATCGGCAAAACGCTGCTGGCGCACCAGTACGCGACGGCAGCGGCAACGGGCCGGAGTTGGCTAGGCCAGATCACTCGCCCGGCTCGGGTCATGTGCATCTTCTGCGAGGACAGCGCGGCCGAGCTTCACCGTCGCCAGATCGATATAAACCGGTCGCTCGGTGTCAGCTTCTCCGAGCTTGGCAACTTGCGCCTGGTGTCGCGGAACTTTCAGGACAACTTCATCGCCACCTTTGATCGGAAGAGCCAGACGCTCGCGAAGACGGCTTTTTGGCACCAAATCCGCGAGGACGCCGTTGCCTTCGATGCCGATGTGCTGATCCTTGATACGATCGCCGACATCTACGCGGGTTCCGAGATCGACCGAGTTTTGGTCAACGACTTCGTGAAACGTTTCCTTGGCGGCTTGGGCCGGGCAATCGGCGGCTCTGTCATTGCGCTCGGCCATCCGTCCGCTGCGGGCAAGAGTTCCGGCGACGGCACCTCCGGTTCAACCGGCTGGAGCAACGCCTCTCGCTCGCGCCTGTATCTGCAATATCCGGGCAAAACAAAGAGCGGCGATATCCGGCAGCTCACAAACATGAAGCTGAACTATGGGGCGAAGGGCGCCGGCCTGAAGCTGCGCTGGAACCGTGGCGCGTTCGATGTCCTCGCCGGCAGCGCTCCTGCGACCCTTCGCGATGCAAGCGCATCCGGGGCCATTCCGAGCCTGAACGACGCCGCAGAAAGTGCGGTTGTTTCGGCCCTGCTCGATCTGCCCGGCGTTCCGATGTCGGACAAGCCCCGCAGCGGCCTTTTCGCCCCGAGAGTGCTTGAGCGGCGAGCCTCCGACATCTTGGCAGCGTTCTCAATGGACGACATCACCAACGCGCTGCATCGCCTGGAGGCGCGCGGGGCGATCAGGTTCGATGTGATCGGCAAGAATGATCAGCGTCAGAAGCAATACGGCTACATCGTCGTTCCCGACAAAGTGTCCGCGAAGGCTTCACCAGATGCCGGAGTATTCGAATGAGACGGGCGAACAAAGTGCGCAGAACTTGCGCAAAGCTCTGCGCGCAATCTTGCGCAAATCCTGCTAAGTCATTGAAATCATTGCGCAGAGCTTTGCGCAGAATCGGAGTGCGCGAAATTGCGCAGAATTGCGCAAAACTCCTTGTTTCTCAGGGGTTCTCAGGTGCGCAGAATTGCGTGCGCAGAATTGCACCCCTACGGGGGAGAGGCTGCGCTGCGCGCCAGCCGCGCTGCCGCCTCCACCCCTTGGGCTATTGGGGTCGCGAGACCAGACATTCTGTCCTTCTATCCGTCTGGAGCTATCGGGGCGCCCATGGTCTGGAGCGCTCAATCTTCGATACCTCAATACCCCTTGTTTGGAGAGTGCTGTGAAGAGCGACCGACTGAGCGCATGGCGCCAATCTACGCAGTGGCGAATGATCAGCCGCGAGGCCATCAAGCGATGGAACGCGAAGCGCGAGACGCTGCCCAAGTGCGGGGCGAAGCGAAAGCGCGACGGCGAGCCTTGTATGCAACTCGCGAAGGAAAACGGCCGCTGCTACCTCCACGGGGGGCGAACAGGCAAAGGGACGGACTACCACCGGCATCTGTTCCCTAATGGCGATGCGCCGAACGCTGAAGCGAAATTGCAGCGGAAGCTCCAGCAGATCGAACGCGACAAGAAGGCCCGAGCGAAGCGCCGGGCCAAGATGAGCCCTGAGCAGCTTGAAGCGCACCAGCAATGGCATAGGACGCACCAGCCCGGCCCGGCAGCGGACAGAGCCCGCAAGAGGCAAGACCGACAGCATGCGAAAGAGCTTCGCCAGCGGATGGAGAAAGAAGATCCGCGGCCGGTCTCTGCCGAGCTCGCCGAACTGCAGAGACAAGCCGCGGCGCTTGAAGCGGCGCGGGACCATTATCGCCGGCTCGCAGAGCAAGAGCAGGCCAATCTAGATCGAGGTGTATTCGGATGAGCGCGGCAAGCGAACGTAGAGAGGCAATGGAGCGGGCCAAGCATCTGTTGCAGACCGAGGGCGTAATCGCGGCCGTGGAGGCCCTGGTGAGCGTGTGTCGTGATCCAAAGGCGCCGGCACCGGCAAAGAGCACGGCTGGCACAAGCTTGTTGCGCGCCAACGGCTTCTTTGACCGGACAAACACCGAGGCTGAGAAGGAACTGCACCAAATGTCCATGCAGGAGTTGCGGGACTTCTCGAACCGGATCGAGAACGAAAAGCAGGCGTTGCTCAGAGAGCTTGACGCAGATGACGAGGGCGGCGCGTTCGATTAGGCCGTGCTTTTCTGTCGACCGCGTAACTTCTGTATCGTTGGTAGCGCAACAGGTGCGATACAAAAAAGACAAATAAAATCATTGACTTAGCGTGACCCTTTTTTGTAACTTGGTAGTCATCAACAACGACCTAAGCGAGGAACTGAGCATGCCAATCGACTTTACCTCTCGCGAACGCCTCGACCGCGCGGCGAAATTCCAAATTATGAACTGGGACGACCCGGTTATGTCGGAGACACCGCGAGGGCCAGACGGCCACTTCGTAGTTGACGGTCTCGTTCCAGTGGAAGTAGCGATTGAGATCAACGCGCTATTCGCCCGCTGCGCAGGGGGCCGTCTCGATGTGGTCGACCACCCCGAGATTGAGGTTGGGACGACCCGCGTACTTATCGAAGGCTTAGTTCCGTTCGCCATCGCCGAACGGGCGCAAGCCATCTGTAACGCACATAACGCCACCCTGGCGCCGATCGACGCCTGAGCCAGCTATCCAGACAAGCAAAGCGCCCCGGCTAAGACCGGGGCGCTGCCGTTTGGTCAGACTTCGGCTGTGCAAACTGAGGCGCCGGCTGGTCTTCGGTTAAGCGGCGCGCTCGGCAACTCGCTTGACCTGCACCGCGCTCCACTCGCCGCCGCGAGGCGTCGGGATGCCCCGAGCATTCAATTCCGCCGCGACGGTGCGCAGGGACGCGCCGGAAGCCTGTAGCTCTTGGATGATCGGCGCGACCAGTGCGGCGCGCTCGTCGGCTTTCTTGCTGCGGGCGGCAACGCTTACGGCAGGACCAAGCGCCCGAACGTCGGCGAAGTTGCCACGATCACCCCCTAGACGCTTGCCACGCGCCTTTGCTGCCTGAAGAGCGGCCTTCGTGCGCTGCGAGATCATTTCGCGCTCATGCTCTGCAACGGCGGCGAGGATGTGGACCGTGAGGCGATTGGCCTTCGGAAAGTCAACGGCCGTGAAGTCCACGCCGCTTTCCATCAGGTTCGAAATGAACGCGACGTTACGGGCGAGACGGTCGAGCTTGGCGATGATCAGGGTCGCGCCATGCAGCTTGCAGAGCCGGAGCGCTTCGGCAAGCTTCGGGCGATCGTTGCGCTTTCCGCTCTCGACTTCCGTCACCTCAGCGACCAGTTGCCAGTTGCCGCCGTTCAGGTAGGCGCGGACAGCTTCTTGCTGAGCTTCGAGCCCGAGGCCGCTGGCGCCCTGGCGTGCCGTGCTCACCCGATAATAGCCTATGAATTTGCCATCCGCCATCGCCGTTCCTGCCTCTGTTACGTTTTCGTCTACGTTCGTTGCCATTAATGTAACACCATCTGCGGCCCTGTCAACGGCCGTTCTTTCAGGCGGCTCGGTCATCGGGCGCAACGGGCCGAGGCGTTCGCGCCGTCGTCACCTCCGCGTCGGAGGGTGCCACCCGCACCCCCGATCCCCCCTCCGGCATACTCGCCAGCGTCGCGGGGAATGGGCATCCGACCCCTCTAGAAATTTACGCCCCGCTAGAACTTTTCACCTCGCCACCCGCTGCCGTCGCGCTGGCCTCCCAGGCCTCACCGTGCTATCTTCGGCCTGTCAGTAAACAGCGGACTTCAGGCAGCCGCGTCGCTGGGCCTTCGTGCTCTCTCGTCAATCGAACAAACCCTGTCAGCACCTCGCCGACGTGCCAGTTCGTGACTATGCGATATGCCGATGAGCCGTTTCGATCCCGCCGAACCCTTCGCACTATTCCTCCGCAAACGGAGGGGTAGATCAGTCGACCCACAGGGCCGAAACTTCGACAACATCAACGTCGAAGCAGGTCGAGCCGTGCACGGAGTTTACACAGAAGCAGCCAATCAGAGCGCAGCCCACGCAATCCAGCAGTTGCGCCTGGTCGGCGGGCAGTCGAACTGGACTTTCAATCTTCAGATGGGTCTCGGGACCATTCTGGAACTGTCCGACCCACGACGCGAGAGATGGGAGTTGCCGGATAGCCTACCGACACGGGATCTGCTCGCCGGCGTCTACGGAGCGCTTGGAAACGCCATCCGGTGGGGTACGTCTGACCCTTACATGGGAAAGATCGAGGTCGAGCATCTGACCGAGGGCCTGCTGGCCGCCGCGCGGTTGGTCGAGGCAATCGACAAAGAAGATACCGGCGCCGATCGCTACACCGATGACCGTACCCGCGTGAAATGCCTCATCCACTACGCCCGAATTGCCGAGCATCGCCAGGACACCGAACAGCGGCGCCGGGATCGGGAGCATGGGACGATCGAGCAATTTCTGGGAACGGCCGAAGAAGCCGACATATTCGGATCAACGCCATGACCGGGAACGAACTTCTTCAAGTCGCTATCTCCAAGCTCAGCAGCGCAGCCGAGGGCAAGAATGCCCTTCTGACCTGCGCTGAGGGCCTTAACGCGCTGATCGCGGCTACCAGCATGGGCGGGCTCGATCCGGTCCTCACCTCCGATGCTCAGAGGCTCCTATTTCGCACCGCCCCGCAGGTTGCCGCCGAGACGGAAGGGCGGCTACCGGCCGAGCATGTTTTCCATTCCCTCGGATGTGCCAACGCGGCCCTGACCTGTGTGGATCTCGATCGCTATGTCTGGCTATTGGCTTCTGCCCGCGTTCTCGAAAGCGAACTGCGCGCGTTGCATTTGCGCGATCTGGTCGCGACCTGCAGCCAGGCAGACCTTGCGCACGCCATCTGCCGCAACCCCCTCGCAGCAGTGTTCCATCCCGAACCGATGACGGCGCATTAGGAGCAGCGAAATGCCGATAAAAAATTCACCCTACATGAACAGCCCCGATCTGGCTCAGGCCGCGTCCAATCTCGCTAGCCTCTTTGAGCCGCCTTCCGGCGCTGACGCGGCCGGATGGGCGACAGCCAATTCGAAGAACGCCGAGATGGCGCGGCTAGGCCAGTTATTCGACTACAGCCAGGCCAAAGACTTCGACCAGACCCGCTTTGACCGAATGGGCGCTGCCGCCGGTCAGTGGGTGCCGAGCCAGGGCTATTACGCTGTTGACCAGAGCAATCTCACCTCGCGCGCGAACAATGCCGCTGACAATGCGCGGGCTCTCCAGGCGAACAAACTCGATAACCAGACAAAGGTTATAGTCGGCCTGAACGGGCCGCTTAATCCCGGTCAAGTCGCGCCGGCTGTTTCCGAAGACTTCATGAAGCTGCTGGACATGCCGGCAGTTCCGTCGCGCGTCGGCCCCGCAAAGCCACAGACCGAAGACGAACTGAAGGCAGCCATCTTCGCAAACCTGCCGGATGAACAGAAAAAGGCGATCGTGTTCGCGAATACGCCTGTTGACGCTATCGCAGGCCCTGACGGCGCTCCGAAATATGTCTTGCGACCTGACGCTATCGGCCAGCAGCCCGCGCCGAAAGAACAGGCCCCCGGCATGTCCGTGACGCTGCCGGACGGCACTGTCGTGCAGCAAGGCGGCAAAGGACTTACCGAAGCCCAGGGCAAGCTTACGAACTACTCGATGACAGCAAGAGCTATGAACGAGGTTCTAGCCCGAGACGGCGAGGAGCTTACCTCGACAGCGCAGGGCCTTTCCGAGATGTCCCCGACACTTGGCACGGTGAACCCCGGAAACTACGTTCAGTCGGCTCGGTATCAGAACGCACGCAATACAGGAGAGCGTTTCGTTCAGTCAGTTCTGCGCAACGAAAGCGGCGCGGCGACGCCGGACGCTGAAATCGCAAAATATCAGTCCACGCTGCTGCCCCGGCCCGGTGATAAGCCAGAGACGTTGCGGACCAAGGCTTGGCTGCGAGAAGTTGCGGTAAACGCAATGGAAGCGGGGATGAACCTGGACGCTCGCCGGGCGCAGATAGACGCAGCGATGAGATCCGGCCCGCCGCCCGGCTTCACCGCCGACGCTGGCGCGAGCGCCGCGACACCGGACAATGCAGCGCAGACGGGTCAGGCCGCCATCGCCCGCCCGGAAACTCAGCAAGAATTCGACGCCCTCCCGTCCGGCGCGATCTACATCGATCCCGAAGACGGCAAGAGATATAGGAAACCGTGATGCCCCGATTTTCAGGAACGCCCGTCGAGCAGGACAACCAGGCGCCGAAGCCGCGCTTTTCCGGCGTCCCCCTCACTGAAGGCTTTTCGCGGGATAGCGCGCCGCAGCCGCGAACCGCGGCGAACGTGCAAGCCGAGTTCGACGCGAAGCCCTGGTATCAGAAAGCGGCCGTTGCCGCCGATGACGTGGTGCGCTCGATCGCGAATGGCGCGACCTTTGGTTATGCGGACAAGCTCGCCGCCTACATGAACGAAACCAGCACCGAGGAAGAACGCCAGAAGAGCGCCGAGGCTTCCATGCGCGGCGGCTCTGCGACGACCGTTGCCGAGATCGGAGGGGCAATCGCCACCCCTGTAATGGCTGCGAGCGCTGGCGCATCCCTGCCTCGCATCGCCGCATCGGTTCCCGGCGTCACTGGCACGGTCGCGCGCTCCGGGCTCGCAGCCGTCGAGGGTGCCGGCTATGGCGCGCTCAACGCTTCCGGCCATGATCAAGACATCGGCCAAGGCGCATTGATGGGCGCCATCTTCGGGGCTGGAGGCAATGCAGCGGGCGAAGCGGTCGCGACAGGCGCTCGCAAGCTGGCTGGCGTGGTCAATGCCAAGCCGCAGATCCCGACGATGGATGCGCTAGCGACGGCCGCACGTCAGGCTTACGACGCCGCGGACAATGCCGGCGTAATCTTCACGCCCCAGGCAACCGGCAGACTTCAATCTGAGATCGTCCAGACGCTGACGGATGCCGGTTTTGATCCGGCCTTGCAGCCCGGAGCCGCAGCAGTTCTTCGCCGGCTCCAGGATCTCCAAGGCAACAACGTCACACTGAAGGGGCTTGATACCCTGCGCAAGGTCGCGAGCGGCGGTTACATTCCGGGCAATAAGAGCAACGACGCTGCCGTTTCGGCGATCGTCAATCGCATCGATGACCTTGTAGGCAACACGCAGGCCGGCGAGGTTCTGAACGGTGACGCGGCGGCCGGAGCCGAAGCCCTGAAGACAGCGCGTGATCTCTGGTCCCGCATGTCGAAGGCGAATGTCGTGACCGAGGCCGCAGCCCGCGGCGAACTGAACGCGGCCGCTGCCGGATCGGGCGCCAATCGCGAGAACGCTTCGCACCAGGCAATGAAGGCGCTCCGCAACAACAAGTCAGCAACGCGGGGCTTTACGCCTGACGAGCACGAAGCCCTGTTGCAGGCCATCACCGGCACGCCCGACCAAAACGCGCTTCGTCTCGTGGGCAAGCTGTCCCCGACCGGGATCGTCAGCGGTGCGCTATCGAGCGGCGCGGGCTATCAGATGGGTGGCCCGGTTGGCGCCGTCGCTGCCCCGGCAGTGGGCTACGTGGCCCGCAAAGGCGCGGAGCGCATGCAGGAGGGCTTCGTGCAAGAGTTGATCGACATCATCATGGCGGGCGGCAGCAAAGCCGCTACGCAGGCCCGGCCGAACGCTGTTCAGGCCGCTATCGATGCGAACCGCAATGCTTTCGTCAAATCGGCCGCTGCCGGCTCTCAGTACGTCGGGAGCCGGTGACGCGAGCAGCGCAGCACTCACAACCTGTTGTGGATCGTCTGCGCTCAAGGCATCATGCCGCGTTCGAAGGATAGCGCGGGGGCGGAGATGGCTACGACAACAGGTGAGAAGATTCAAAAGGTTTCGACCGTTTTTGCATTGAGCATGATCGCCGCATTCGCGCTTCTGTTCGTATATGCGGCGGTCAGAGGCTACCTCGATAGCCGGGCCGAGGACGAAGCCGCCGCGAAGACCTTGGCCGATCTGAAGCGCATCGAAGCGTCAGATGCTGCCCCATCGGTAAAGAGCAGGGAATGGCTCGAACTGGTCTATTCAAGCCCGAGCACGATGAAGGCCACCCTAAGCAGACATTCTGAAGGGTACTTGCTGGCGCTGGTGAACTTCCACATCTCCGAAGGGTACAACCAATCTGACCCGCTGCCGGCAGCCATAGTTGAGAAGGCGGCCGAGGCGAATTGCTTGGTCTTCGTCCGTCAGGTCGATATGCAGAGCCCGACGTTCAACACCGACAACTATTACGCCTACCTGAAAGCGACAGCGGAGATCGGCAAACTACAGCCGCATCTTGCCGACTACGACGCCTCTCTGGCTTCTTGCACCCATCGCTTTCAGGTCATGCAGCAGCGACACGATAAACGGATTGCCGAGGAAAACGCTCGCAGCACCGCAGTCCGAGACGTTGGGGCAGCGTTGGGCAACGCAACGAAAGAAGCGGGCGAATGGTGGAGCAGCACGACAAAGCCCATCGCTGACGCCGTTGACGAGTTCAAGGCCGGATACGAAAGCGGAAAGTGACAGCATCACAGGTGAGCGTGCCGAAGCCGCAGCGGCGACCAGTAGGAAAACCCGCTGCCGATATGGCCGGCAGCGGGCTCTAGTTCAGGCTCGGTTTTCAATCCAGGCTTCGACCGCTTCCAGCGTCATTTCATACTCGCGTGACAAGCAGCCATCCACGACGGTATTTCCCTCAAGGATCTGATAGCCGGGGCCGTATTCCTTCCGAAGCCACGACCGGGGTCTTCTCAAGACGAAAACCAAGGCGTGACAGTCTGCGTCGAGCCGAGCGCTCGCGGCTCCGCTCATTTGCGGGGATGGGCGGAATTTCAGTGATAAGCTTGTTCGAATGCATCGCATTGCTCCAGTTTGTGAAGCGACCCGTTGCGATGCGCAGCGCTGAGCTGACAGGGTTGGCGGCAAGTTCGCGAGTTAGGTCGGTGGTGGTTCGCGGGTGTAAGCGCCTGATGGGCTGAAGTTGGCCTGCCGAGGCCGATCCGTCAAGCCCAGGCTGCGGAGCGAGTAATAGACCAGTTGCGATTGCGCCCCTTGATGTGAGACGATCCCGTGTGGATGTTCAAGGTAGGCACGCAAAGGCTGAGGGGAGATTGCCATGGCTATGATCATTGGCGGAGCGTTTGGGGTTGCGCTACTCGGAGCACTATTCGCGTTCCTACTGCGGCGGGCGCTTAACATCGCGCTGCTCCACTCCTACGTGGCTGGCGTGGTGATCGCTATGCCGATCGCAGCGGCGCTTTACAGCCATAATTCGGGCATCCCCTTCCTGAACGCCATGGTGATTTATGGCGCGGCGGCTCCAATCGCATTCGTGCTGCTCTGGATGACCCGCCGGCGGCAAGCATCCTGAGCACGTCGGTCACTCCTGCCGGCACTCTTATTCGAGCGGTCGCGCGTAATGCATCCGGCACCTGATCCCGTTTGGCGTCGGCGCATCGTTCAGCCGTTGCCGCGGGCAATTCGGTTGAGCAGATCCGGCATCACCACGTCACGGCCGACGCGCTCAATCATCGCGTCACCATCGTAACGGCGCCGGATCTCGCATTTCAGACATTCGACGTGGATCTTGCGGCCGGCGAACTCGGATAGGGTCCGGGCTCCCTTGTAAGCATGCATGGGCGGTCACTCATGGGCCGCCGCATTTGACCCGGTTATTCGTTGATATCGCCGCCGGGATCTCTATCGCTCTTGGGGCGCCAAAGCGCAAGAACACAGATGCTGGTCTACGAGATGCAAGCGGATTGCAAGCCCGTCGCCATAGCCTAGGCAGGCCGCAGAAACTTCCCGGCGAATATGATCTACTTCCGCGGGAGTGCTAGGCTCATCGATCTGTTTGAGGGGGAACACATGCGATATTCATGGGGTGACACGGCAGCGCTTCTTGTCGCTGGATGGATTTTTTATTCTATCATCCCCGAGACGCAGGATCGTTTGATGGCTGTCGGGGTCATCTGGTGTTTGTACATCCGAGCACGGGCTATAGTGCGTCACGAAATTGCCCGGCAGGTTGCGATAGCGCGGGGGTGAAGCCCGGTAGACCGGTCTAGGCAACAGACATTTGCCTTCAGCCAAGTTTCTCAAGACGCCCGTTTTGACCGCTTCAACTCCACCACGTTCTCAGGCTTGGGAGCGCAGTAGTTCGCCCAAGCCGCCATAAGCTTCCGCCGCTTCTCCAGCGCATCGCTGCGCCGATACGCCCGCTCCGTCTGATCGCCGACAACATGCGCCAGCGCCGCCTCTGCAACATCGCGAGGAAAAGCCGTCTCGTTGCCACTCCAATCGCGGAAGGACGATCGGAAGCCGTGCACAGTGACATCGACTTTCATGCGGCGCAGGATCATGTCCATGGCCATGATCGACAGCGGACGGCCTTCCTTCTGGCCTGGGAAGACGTATGCGTCGGGTTCGGCGCCGATTTGGGAAAGCTCTGTCAGGATCTCCACAGCCCGCGGCGTGAGCGGAACGCGATGTTCCCGACCAGCCTTCATCCGTTCCGCAGGAATGACCCACAGCGCGGCCTCCAGATCGATTTCCTTCCAAGTGGCGCCGAAGGTTTCACCGGAGCGCGCCGCCGTCAGGATCGTGAACTCCAGCGCCCTTGCCGCCATTGCCTCACGCTGCCGGAGCGCCGCCATAAACGCGGGAACGTCTTCATAGGGCATGGCGGCATGGTGCCCGCGTGAGAGCTTCCGACGCTTCGGCAGGAGGTTTGCAAGGTGCCCGCGCCATAGGGCGGGGTTTTGCCCGGTCCGGTGGCCTTTGGCGCTGGCCGCGTCCAAGACCCTCTCGATGCGACCACGCAGGCGGGCGGCAGTCTCAGGCTTTGTGAGCCAAATCGGCTTCAGGACTTCCAGCACGTCAACCGTCGAGATCTCGTCAACCCGTTTCGATCGCAGCGGCGCGGCGTATTCCTTCAGCGTCATCTTCCATTGGTCGAGGTGCTTCGCGTTTCTGAATTGCGGCCCCATCGCTTCGATGAAGGCGTCCGCTTCTTCGCCGAAGGTGGGAACGGCAACAGGGGTGCTGTTCTTCGCCGCGATTGGATCCACGCCCGCCTGAAGGTTCGCCCGCGCCTCGCTGGCAAGCTCGCGAGCCCGGGCCAGAGTGACGGACTTCAGGCCGCCCAGGCCCATCTCTCGCAAAGTGCCGTCTCGCCGGTACAGGAAGACCCAACGCTTCGCGCCGCTCTTATCGACAACCAGGTAAAGCCCGCCGCCATCGCCATGCCGGCCCGGCTTGGTGATTGAAGTCACGCCGCGCGCGCTCAGTTTGTTCAATGAGAGAGCCATATCTACCCCAACAGTTACCCTAACAGATGACTGCAATTCTATGGAACGGCATGACACATGTCGATACGGGTAGCGGCCTAAATTGCTGGAATAAAACGACTAAATGCGACGATCTGGGACATCATGAAGCGGCAGTATGACGGACTCTCTGTCCGCCATTAATGTCTCATAAGTGTTTGAAATATCGGTCTTTTTCGAGGATCCTTGGCCGACCCTTGCATCTTTGCTTGCGCCTTCGTGGCGGGTATGAATTAACGCAATTTGAGCCAGAAACAAGAAACTGGCCCGGCCCGGAATATCAGGCCATCGGCTTGCGGTTCACAGAGAACGTTCCAGCTTTCCAGCATTCCTTCGCGCCGCCCATGCTGAAGCGCGTTAGCTCGCTTCGGTGTCCTTGCGGATACAATACGCGGTTACACCGAAACGATCTCGTGGTCCAACCACCTCTTTTCGCATAGCTGTCGAGCCATTGCGCCGCAGACCGCGGTGCCGAAACAATCCTCACCGCCAGCCGAGAGCGCCCAGCTCCAAAAAACACATCCAGCTATGGCGTCGCCATTCGGAGAGCTCTTTTCAAACCAGATTACCCAGGCGAACCAGCCAGATAGAAGCCATCCCGTGGCTCAACGATCCAAGAAAATCTCCCTCATGAGCATTGCCGCCTGCCTTGTTTCCAGATGGCTTATACTCTTGAAAATAGCTATTGTTACCTGACAATACTTTGCATGGCGTTCCGGCGCGACGCTGCTCGGTTCAAGCGAAAAGACTTCCACCTCGTCGGAAGTCATGCTCTGGAATATCGACGCCCACGCTGCTTCACTTTCCTCTGGCTGCATAGGGGGCCGGTCGCGAGCGGAGCGGAGCACACGCTCATTCAAAATTGTTTCCGCCGTAATCAACTCTTGGGGGAATGCAGAAGTTACTTGGACACTCGCTCCTAGTGCCGCGTATTGAAAGCATAGGGCAGGGTCTTTCGCATTCAAGGCGGTGTATTGATCTGACATAAGCGCAGCATACTGTGCGAGCGTATCATCGTCTGCTCGGGCGAGATTGGCTACGATAGCCTTGGTGAGCAGATCATTTACGTCTTCGCGCAGTTTGGCCTCAGGCTTCGCTGCCAGAATGCCTTGCCTTGTTGTCGTGTAGATTTGCCGAGCCGCGTCTGGATATGTCGTATGGAGAGCATCGATTAATCGATTTGCTGCACGCATTTCGCGCTCGATCGCTGCAAGCGATGGGACGACCTCGTGCCCCGACAACGCGAACCCGTCACCTGTTACCACGGCTGTTACCGCATTCGCTTCCAATAGCTCACTAGCGCTTGGATACCACACTGTTTTCGGAGAAACCGCCAACGCTTTATTGACGAATTCGCTTCTCAATCCTGCTTCCCGATATAAGTGCGCCCATTCTTCTGTCAAATGTCGCAGCTCCGCGTCACCTAACCCAGGGAATGAAGGGCCGTGGAACCCTAGTTTGGCACCCTCTAGCAATGACCGGCGGCTGCCTGCTGCGAACACTAGCGTACAAGCTGACGAGCACTCATTCGGCACGTATGTGTCGAGCGCGCGGGACCTGATTAGCTTTAAGAGCTTGCCCGCTTCAGCGATGCGCCCCCCACTGCTTGTCAAATGAATTGTTGTAACCGCCGGCGCCGCCTTGAGCAGCCGTTCAACATCGTTCGATAACCCATACTTTATCCCGCCGAAAATACTAAGCTCGGTGCCACCAGCCAAAAGCTTGAGTTCGCTGGGTGGAATGTCAGGGTCGCCTTCGAAGGCTATTTTATACAATTCTCCAATCTGGGGAGCACCACTCTTGATGAAGGTTCCTGCTGTTTGTAGAACGCCCAACACGGCAGCAACCCGTGCCGCCCCTGCCCAAAAGGTTGTCTTGTTGGCTTGTCGCTGCCTTTGGGCGTGGCGTCGCGCAGACCTCCAGAGCCCCACGACCTGCCACATTAAGAGCACCAATAAACCGAGCCACAGCAGAACCAGAAACCAAAACAACGAGTTAGGTTCAAAGCCTCCCTCGAGCGAAAACACCTCCGTTAGCGCGCTAATAAGTAAGACCACAGCCAGATTGACTAGGAAGTTCACGCCCCAATACGAGGTCGCTAACGGGAACTCACCGCGCCAGTACCGTGCAAACAAATTCGGCCGCGGAGCTTCTGGCACCCCTTTTGGGGCCAACGCTCCAGCGCCTTCGCGGCATTCAGGATGTTCGTCTGCGTCCACTTGGACAGTAGGGGCTTGGTACTCAGCCTTATCCGCATGGTTTTCAGAAGCTGAGCGAGGCCGAGTTTCTGTACTCGCGGCAAAGGAAGGTAGTCGGAGCCAAAACGCGGCGCACACAACGATCTGAGGGATGAGATAGAAACCGAACGAGTAGCCGAAAGCCTCGCTGCTGCCGTTGCCGAACCCATACCCCCCCAATATTGTAGCTGTGCCGAGTGACAATACGCTTGCGGCAAAAGGCACTGCGGTTCTTGGAACACGGTTCCTTAGGACCACCGACCAAAGAGATGTTGTCAGGAACAGTACAAGAAGCCCCCCTGCAATCCCCCCAAGACCACCCGCGTTCATGTGCTGACCTCCCCCAATGCGAGTACAGCTCGCGTGCTGCACCTAATTATGTTGAAAAGAGAAGCGCTTCAACACCTGCGACGCACCAAGCATCCCACGAAGTGCGCCCTTTGCACGTGCCAACGAAACCGACGGCAGGCAAACCCAAGACATGCCCGCCGACATCGCCTGCGCGAGCAGATGGCGCCCGGCAGCCCCCTCCCGCTCGGCCCGGCGCTGGAGGGGCGAACGTGTTAGCCGGGAGTGATGCGCCTAGCCGTGTCGAGAACATCCTGACGGCGTCCACATAGACCTTGGTGGCGGTGCGCCGGCGCGGCGATGCATCGGTGCAGGCCGGCAATGATCTCTTGCAGTTTCTCTATCGGCACGCCTGCCGGGGGGGCGCCATCAATGAACGGCTGGCATGGCTCCGTGCATTTGATACCGGCGGTTGCTTCTTTGCCCATGTGTTGACGAGTTCGCCGGACAGTGTGCGCATCGAGGGATTGGCGACGAGCGCCGACCCACTCGAAAAACTCGATGCCGACTTTACCAAAGAGTTCGGCTTCGCCCCCGACATAGAGGGACGCTGATCAGCAATATGCAATGTGGTGTAGCGACGTTCCTGAGGTCGCTGTCCCAAATCAAGTAGCCCAGCGTTTCAATCTCGTTGGCAAACGACCAATTGAAGAACGGCGATGCGCTGAAGGGCGAACTGCAGAATCTCACGAAGAAGAATACGGCGCTCTACCTGATCGACAACGACGGCATCGTCTACAGCCACGACACGCTGCGCCAAGGTAATCGTTTTGAAATCGGGCGCATCGCGCAATCCGAGGATAGACCAATGCCGCAACTGGTTCTGACTTTGTCAAGCGACAAGCCCATTCCCGGCAGCCTGCTAACCGAACCTGCGAAGAACACGCCTTTGTTTCAACAGTTGAACGAGGCGATCACGGCCGAACGGCTCGACGTCGACTACGGGTTTGCGTTCTTCATGCTGGGCGGCTCATGGAGACGCACCCCCGCGTCTTGGCGGGGGTGCGACAGTGGTGATGGGCCTATTCTGCCAGCCAGCATGACGCCAGGGCCAGTCCTCCCATGAGTTCGCCGGCAGGATGCGGCGTGAAGCCGCCGACTTTCTCGGAAACCGCGTCGATCCAGTCGTTGAAGACGGGAATGATCGCGCCACCTTCGTCGCGGACGATCATGGCCATGTCGCGGTACATCGCCCTGCGCTTGGCCTCATCGAGTTCGGCGCGCGCGGCGATGAGAAGCTTGTCGAAATCCGGACGGAAGAAGCGCGTTTCGTTCCAGTCGGCAGTCGAGAGATAGGCCGTCGAGTATTGCTGGTCCTGCGTCGGCCGTCCGGTCCAATAGGAGGCCGAGAACGGGGCCTTGTTCCAAACGCTGGACCAGTATCCGTCGCCTGGTTCACGCCTGATCTCGATCGGGATGCCTGCCTTGGCGGCGCTTTGCTGGAAGAGCTGGGCAGCATCAACCGCACCCGGAAAGGCGACGTCGGAGGTCCGCAGCAGAATGGGATCGCTGTGGCCAGACTTCTTGAAGTGGAAGGCGGCCTTGTCGGGATCGAAGGCGCGCTGTTCGATGTCATCCGAAAACAGCGGATATGCCGCGTTGACCGGAATATCGTTGCCGAGCGATCCGTAGCCGTTGAGGATCTTGTTCACCATCTCCTGACGGTCGATGGCATATTTCAACGCCAGCCGCAGGTCGTTGTTGTCGAAGGGCGCGGTGTTGCATTGCGCGGCAAGGACGTAGTGCGCACTTCCCGCCACGTTCTGGATGGTTACACCGGGGATCCGCTTGATGAGTTCGACGACCTTCGGTTCGACCCGGTTCATCATGTGGATCTGCCCGCTCTGCAGCGAGGCCATGCGCGCGGTTGCGTCGTTGATAACGACGATCTCGACCTGGTCGGCATGGCCGCGGCTCGCGAGGTCCCAATAACCGTCATAGCGCTCGCCGACCTCACGCACGCCCGGTTCATGGGCGACGACCTTGTAGGGGCCTGTCCCGATACCCGCCAGCGGATCATCCTTGCCGCCGTTGGGCTGGATGACGAGATGATAGTCGGACATCACGAAGGGGAGGTCGGCATTGGCCTCCTTCAGGGTGATCACGAAATTGCCGCCGTCCACCTTGAGCGTGTCGATGCCGCGCAGCACGCCGAGCGCGCCCGACTTGCTCTCGGGACCAGCGTGGCGCTCGATGGTGGCGAGCACGTCGTTGGCATCGAGCTCCTTGCCGTTGTGGAAGGTCACGCCCTTGCGGATCTTGAAGGTCCAGGTCTTGGCGTCGGGCGAGGAGCCGTAGTCCTCGGCCAGCCACGGGATCAGCGAGCCGTCGGGGGCAACGTCGGTCAGTTTTTCGCCCCAACAGCGCGTGAAGGCGCCCCTGACCTGGTTGTTGATGCCCGCGGGATTGAGGTCGTCGGTGGAATCGCCGCCGACCAGGCCCGCCTTCAGCAGGCCACCCTTGATCGGTCCGGCGGCCCGTGCCGCACTGCCGAGCAGAGAATTTGCAAATGCGGCCGTCAGGCCCAAGGCCGCGGCGCGACCAAGGAAATCGCGGCGGCTCATCCTGCCGCAGACGGCCTGATGGCTGAGAAACTCAATTTCATTCGACATGACGTTCCCTCCCTATGATTTTGATGGTGCGCACGCGGGGCGCCGCATTCAGTAGTTCCACTCTCCCTTGCCGAGCCCGCGTACGGCCTCGACGATGCGCGCAAAGCTCTCGCGGGCGCGGCTCACCGTGTGTCGTGCCCGCAGGTAGCCGTGGACCAGTCCCTCCTCGTTGAACCAGGCCGCCTTGCCGCCTGCCGCCCGCACGCGATCGCGATATTCTTGACCGTCATCGGAAAGCGGATCGCACTGCGCCGAGATGATCACGGTCGGCGGCAGACAGGAGAAGTCGGGATCGACGAACGGGGCATAGGTCGCATCCTTCGAAACGTCCTTTCCGCCGGTGCGCACGTCCTTGTAGAAAGCCATGTCGCGCACGGTCAGCAGCGGCGCCTCGGCATGGGTGACGTAGGATCCCTTGGTCTGGTCGCCGCCGAAGCCCGGATAGATCAGCACCTGGCCAATCGGCGCGCTGGCGTGGTCACGCACCTTGTGGGATACGGCCGCGGCGAGAACACCGCCGGCGCTATCGCCACAAAGCAGGATCGGCCGGTCCTGCTGCGTGGCCGCCCATTCGAACGCGGCACGGCAGTCGTCATAGGCCGCAGGATGGACATGTTCCGGCGCGAGGCGGTAGTCGACCGAGACAACGTCATAGCCCGTGCGCGCGCAAATCTCGGCGCAGACGTCGTCATGACTTTCAAGCCCACCGACGACGAAACCGCCGCCATGGAAATAGAGCACCAGCACCGCCTGGTCCGGTGCATTTCGTCGATAGGTCCGGATGGGGATGGCGTGCGTCGCCGTTTCGATCCTGGAATCCTCGGCCACCACGCCATCCGGATAGCCGGCGTGGAATTCGCGGCACATGCGATCATAGGTGCGACGCTGCTCGGCGATGGAATGGTCAACCGCGTCCGGCGGATAATAGGAGTTGGTGCGATCGATGAAGGCCCAGGTCTCGGTGTCGATCAGCTTTGAATAATCAGTCATCAATCCGCCTCTCCTAAATGAACCGCGTATCACGCTGAAGATGCGACACGCGCCGTGCTGTGTTCCTGAGCATGGGCCTGCTTTGCAGGTATTTCCCTGTCATTGCGCTTCATGTGCGCTCATGATCCGATTGCCCGCACCCGGTCCAATGCCAATGTGCCGGCACCGGCAAACGGTAGATCCGGGAAATCCAAGCACCCCTCCCCAAAGTCCTCGCTCAGGTTGCTCATGGATGCTATATGCGCAGCGACTTCGTACACGCCGCAAAATCCGCATGAGACGATGCATATTACGCAATGAACTCGATATTCTCGCCGTCGTCGAACAGGCTGAAAATCACCCTTCTGGTCTTCCCTGAGTTCTCGCTCCTATCCCTTGCAGCGACGCTGGAGCCATTGCGGGCCGCAAATCGCGCCTCCGGCCATGACCACTACACCTGGCGGGTCGTCAGCGAGGACGGAAATCCGGTGGTCAGCTCGAGCGGCCTGCTTCTTCCGGTGCAGGGTCGATTCGAACTGGACGACAACGTCGATGCCTTGATCATATTGGCTGCGTTCAACGTTGCCAGGCACACAACCGCGCGTTTGCTCACCGGAATTCGTAAATTCGCGCAGCGTGGCATCGCAATCGGCGGCGTCGAATCCGGCTCCTGGGTTCTGGCACAGGCCGGCATCCTCGATGGTCGCCAAGCGACGACACACTGGGAGGATCTGGAGGACTTCGCAGCGCGTCATCCGCGGATAGATGTACGGCCGGACCGATTCGTGGTCGATGGCAACCGGTTCACGACCGGCGGAGCTTCACCGGCGCTGGACATGATGCTGCATCTCATTCGGGCGCGGCAGGGCTATTCGCTTGCCATGGATGTCGCCTCGATCTTTATCTATGAAGAGGTTCGTGCCGCTGGCGATCCGCAGCCGATGGTTTCCCTCGGAAAGCTGGACTGGAGTGAACCGCGCGTCTCCTCGGCAATAAGAGTGATGGAGAAGCGCATCGAACAGCCCGTTTCCATCCCTGCGATCGCTGACATCCTCGGCGTTGGCGAGCGCACACTGGAGATGCTCTTCCTCCAGACAGTCGGCCTGTCCCCACGCGACTACTATTTGAATTTGCGCATGAAGGAAGGACGGCGCCTGGTTCTCGACACCCACAAGTCCATCACGACGATCGCCATCCAGACAGGCTTCAGTTCCGCATCGACGTTTGCCCGCCGCTTCCGGGCGACCTTCGGTGAAAGCCCCCGGCAGGCTCGGCAGCGTTTGAAATCAAGAAAGTAGGCGGAAGGCGAGGTCCCGGAAGAGCGGTCGTCACCCTTGTGAGACTTGCCCTTCCGGTGTCGGCGCTCCGGATCCGAGCCGCTAAAACGTGTCGCGATCTTTCAGATTCGCTTGCCACGCTTTAGGTCCTTGGTCTTTCGCATGTCTTTGTCCCGAAACCGGTTCCACTTTCGGGAGACATGCTTAGGAAACGGCCTGGACCGCCCTGCCGATCCGCTCGAGCGTATCGACGATCTCCACCTCGGAAATGACCAGCGGCGGCGAGAACGAGATGCTCGATCCGCCCTTAAAGACGGTTGATACGCCTTCCTTTCGCAGTTCCGCCAGCATGTGGCGCTCGAAGTCCGGACCTGGCTCGTGGCCCATGGCCGGCAAGTCGAGCTCGATCGCCAGCAGAAGACCTTTGCCCCGCGCACCCTTGATCGCCGGTATTTTTCGCGACAGGGCCGCGACTGCGTCGAAGAACACCTGCTCACCGGCGGCGGCTGCTGCCACCAGCCCTTCGTTCTCGATGATCTCGATAGTGGTGAGCGCGGCACGGGTGGTGAGCGGGTTCTTTTCGTGGGTGTAGTGGCCGAGATCGAGCTCGGGCGCGATGTTGAGCCGGGCATCGGCCACGATCGCCGAAATCGGCAGCATGCCGCCGCCGAGCGCCTTGCCCAGCACAACGGCATCGGGCACCGTGCCGACGTTTTCGAACGCGAAGAACTTGCCGGTCTTGCCGAGCCCGGAGGGAATTTCGTCGAAGATCAGCAGTGCACCGTGGCGGTCGCACAGTCGGCGCACTTCCGGCCAGAGCCCATCCGGCGGCACGTGGCAGTTCGTTCGAATGGGCTCGGCGACGAGGCAGGCGATGCCGGTTTCCGAGGCGGCGAAGGCGGCCTCGATCTCGGACAGCATGCGCTCCGCGCCGCCCGGTCCCCAATAGGGGGCGACGTGGTGGCGTCCGGGCAGGAACGGTCCGAGGCGCGGGTCGATTTCGGCGCGTGACAGGCCGAAGGCGCCAAAACCGTGGCCGTGGTAGGACCCCTGCAGGGAGATCGTTTCGTGCCGGCCCGTGGCGACCCGGGCCAGCTTCATCGCGATCTCGATCCCGTCCGAGCCGCTGTTGGCGAACAGGACCTTTGCCGGCGCGCCGGGCCAATGGGAGAGCAGTTTTTCGGCGAGGGCAACCGCCGGCAGGTTGGTGAAGCGACGCGGCGAGAAGGGCAGTTCGTCGAGCTGCGCCTTCAGCTTGGCGACGAGGGCGGGATGGCCATAGCCGACGTGATGGGCAGTGTTGCCGTGCAGGTCGATCAGCCGATGGCCGTCGGTTTCCTCCAGCCAGATCCCGCCGACCGCCCGCAGCGCCGACTGGCAGGGCGAGGATCCGTGCTGGTGGAAGAACGCTATGCCGTCGCGTTCGGTGAGATTGTCCGTCATCATGCTTTCTCCGGTCGGGCAAGAGAGGCGCGCAGCCGCTCCGCCAGGGATTGAAGTCTGCGCCCGAGGTTGCGGGCGGGGTTGTTAGCTGGGTTGTCCAGCAGCCAGATCAGCGCCATGGCCGACAATGCCAGGACCAGCAGCAGCAGGCTCTTGGCGCCGGCGTAACCGAACTCCCCGGACGTGGCGTGATTGAAGATGGCAACCGAAGCGAGCTTGTGATTGCCCGAGACGAGGAAGATCACCGAGGAGAGCGTCGTCAGCCCGTCGATGAAGACGTAGAGCGTTCCGAGC
The DNA here is from genome assembly GCF_056394765.1 of Mycoplana sp. 10N416. Classification (NCBI taxonomy): domain Bacteria; kingdom Pseudomonadati; phylum Pseudomonadota; class Alphaproteobacteria; order Hyphomicrobiales; family Rhizobiaceae; genus Mycoplana; species Mycoplana sp. 10N416. Next base: position 142,922 of record NZ_JBFTIM010000004.1, read on the forward strand.
AGCAGCGCCGGCCTCAGCATCGGCAGGATCACCCGGATGAAGCGCGTCACCAGTCCGGCGCCGAGCCCTTCGGCGGCCTCTTCGATGGCCGGGTCGAGCCCCTGCAGGGCTGCCCGCGCTGCCAGCACGCCGACGAACAGGTTGGAGAACAGGATGTTGAGCACGAGGATTGCGGAGGTGCCGGTGAGTGCCAGCGCCTTGATGCCGAAGGGCAGGTTGAAGGCGATGATGTAGCCGATGCCGAATATGATCCCCGGCACGATCGCCGGTGCCAGCGCGATGAAGAAGATGACGTTGGCGCCGGGCGGGCGCAGCCGCTCGATCACGTAGCCGACCACGATCCCGAGCAGGCCGCCGATCGGCGCGGCAATGACGGCCAGCGAGACGCTGCTCCACACCAGGCCCAGCCCGCGATCCGAGCTGCCGTAGCCGGTTCCGGCAAGGCCGACATCGACGCCGGCGGCGGTGAAGTAGCCGAGCGTAAAACTCCAGTCGACGCCCCATACCCGCACGACCGCACCGAGCGCCATCGTCACGTAGATGGCAAGGATGACGAGTGCGACAGTCGTTGTCAGGCCCGACAGGGCGACACGCCAGCCAAGCGGAAGCGCCAGATCGGACCGGCGCCCGCCCGCGCCGGCGCTCGCATAGCGCTTCCGCCGCCCGACGCTCTCGAGCATCAGGTAGATGAGCAGGGAAGGAACCAGCAGCCACACGCAGATGGCAGCGGCCAACGGCGTGTTCTGGAAGGCGGTGATCTGGTCGTAGATCAGTTCGGCCAGCACCGGCATGTCGTGCCCGAGCAGCATCGGATTGCCGAAATCGGTCAGGCTGAGGATGAACACCAACACCACGGCCCGCTTGATCGCCGGCCAGGCCATCGGCACGGTGACCCGGGAAAAGGTCTGCGCATGCCGTGCGCCGAGGTTGGCCGATGCCTCGTCGAGATTGCCGTTGTGCTTTCGCATGACATTGTCGAAGACGATGAAGGCAGCCGGCATGAAGGCGAGCGTCTGGGCGATCAGTACGCCGGCAAAACCATAGATATTGGTCTTCTCGGCGTCGATCATACCGAGCCACTGGTCGAAAAAAGTATAGGTGGCGAGCCCGCGCCGCCCGAACAGCATCACCGTCGCGGTGGCGATCAGGACCGGAGGCGCCACCAGCGGGGTGAGCAGCACGGCGCGCGTCACGCCCGGCCAGCGTACGCCGCCGAAGTTGACGCCATAGGCCAGCGCGAAGGCGAGCGATACCGTCGACAGCATGGCGCAGAAGGCGAGCCTGAGGCTGTTGAACGCGGCGGTGCGGAGCTGATTGTCGCGCGTCACCTCGAGATAGTTGTCGAGGCCGAAGCGCGACTCGGAGCCAAGGCGCAACTCGTCGAAGCCGGCCGGGCCGAGAGCGTCCTTGACCTTGAAGGCCAGCGCAACCCGCTTGTGCAAGGCGACATGAGCGATCGGGTAGGCTTCGTCGAAAGCGGCGCGCTCATCCGGCGACAATGCCGCCGTGGCCGCCGCGGCCCGGACGCTCTGATCGCTGTAGGGTGCCTTGCGGTCCCAGGTCACCGGGATGCCGGCCAGTTCGAAGGCGGCGGCGGTCGCGTCGACGGTCTCCGCCTCCGTGGCCGTGGCGACCCAGCGGTCGACGGTCTCGGCCCGCTCTTGCGGCGGCATCGCGTCAAGCGCGTTCCTGGTGACGGCGCTGATCCGCTCGAGCGACATCGGGCCGCGGATGACGAAGCTTTCGACCAAGACGGTGCCGAGCGGATAAGCGATGAATAGCACCAGCACTGCCGCGACAATGGCGGAGAGCACGATGCCGGGAAAATTTCGCGCCGAGACGGTCATCAACGGTTTCCATCAGGGAGGATGCAGCAATGCGCGGCGCTCGGCTGCACGCGCACGGGCAGGCCGGGGTGCAGGATGAGGTCGCTTGCAGCCGAAGGCCGGTCGGCAACGACGGTGCGACCCGATTCCAGCCTCACCTGCAGCCGCAGATGCGCGCCGCAGAAGGTCGTCGTCACGATCCGGCCGGCAAAGCCGGGTTGATCGGGCGCGGCGATCGCAAGATGTTCGGGTCGGTAGATGGCCGTCGCCCGGCTGTTCTGAGGGGTCGTCGAGGGCAGGGTTGCCGGCCAGACCTCGCCATCGGCCTCGATGCCCGACCTGACTGCGACCCCTTCGATGACGTTGGAGACGCCCACGAATTCGGCGACGAAGCGTGTCTTGGGCCGATGGTAGATCTCCGACGGCGTGCCGACCTGCTCGATCCGGCCGTTGGCCATCACGGCGATCCGGTCCGACAGGGCGAACGCCTCCTCTTGGTCGTGAGTCACGTAAAGCGTCGTGAGACCGAGCCGGTTGACCAGGACGCGCAGGTCGGTCCGCAGTTTGGCGCGGATCCGGGCATCGAGCGCCGACATCGGTTCATCGAGCAGCAGCACTTCGGGCCGCGACGCCAGCGCCCGCGCCAGGGCGACGCGCTGCTGCTGGCCACCAGAGAGTTCGTGCGGATAGCGGTCCAGCAGGTGGTCCAACTCCACAAGGGTCGCGAGCTCGCGAATGCGGGCGCGCATTTCCGGGCGCGGCGTCGACTTGATGGCATCCGAGAAGCCGATGTTGTCGGTGACGGTCTTGGTCGGAAACAGCGCATAGGATTGAAAGACGAAGCCCATCTGCCGCTTTGATGGCGGTTGCCCGGTGACGTCGTCCCCCGCCCGCAGGACCTGCCCCGAGTCGGCGGTCACGAAGCCGGCAATGATGCGCAACAGCGTGGTCTTGCCGCAGCCGGAGGCGCCAAGCAGGCTGACGAACTCGCCTCGGCCAAGGTCGAGGCTGACATCGTCGACGGCCGCCGAGCCGCCGAAGATCTTGCGGATATTGCTGACACGGATATGCGGCTGGCCCCCGTGGGAGACCAGCCGTTCGGCCGCGATCGGTACCGAAATGTTCATGACTTGCTGAGAATGCGAGTGTTGAACTCGGTCCGGAATTCGTCGATGGAGACCGGGCGACGCACGTTCCAGAGCGTTACCTTCGACAGGTCGACGAGACCGTAACCGGGCACGGCGGTGGCGCCGACGACCTTGCCGAGCACTTCGGCGGCATCCTTGCTGGCCATGAAGTCGAGGAACAGCTTCGCTTCCTCAGGGTTTGGCGCGCCGGCAACCAGGCCACCACCTTCGGTGACGTTGGGGGTGATGCCGCTGTAGACGACTTCCACTGGGCGGCCTGAGGATTTCAGCTGGTAGCAGGTCGTGTCGAAGCTGATGCCGATCGCGACTTCGCCGGTGGCGGCGAGTTCGGCCCCGCCCGATCCGCCTTCCGAATACTTGAAGACGTTTTCGTTGAGGTTTTCGACGAACGGCCAGCCGAACGCGTCGACGAAGGTCGTGTGGATGGCGCCGCCGGTTCCCGACTTCATGGGCGAAGGCAGCGAGATCTCGTTGTCGTAGACCGGCTTCAGAAGATCTTCCCAGCTGTTGGGCATCGGCAGCTTCTTGCTCGCCAGGCGCTCGGTATTGACGACCATGCACATCGTCGTGGCGAAGTGCTTGTTGTAGAAGCCGTCCGGATGACGGAACTGCTCGCTGATCTGCGAGTCCTTGGGTTCGTAGGGTTCGAAGACGCCGGCGGCGGTAAGCTGGTCGAGTGCGGTATTGTTGACCAGGTAGACGACGTCCGCCTGCGGGTTGGCCTTCTCGGCAATGGCGCGTTCGGTAATTGGACCCGTCGAACCGGAAACGAACTTGACCTCAATGTCGGGGTACTTGGCGCGGAAGGCTTCGACGAGCGCGGTGTTGACGCTGTCCGATGCGTTGTAGATGACGAGCTCCTTCGCCAAGGCGGCCGTGGAGGTGAGTGCAAGGCACGCAACCGCCGTCGTCAGTCGTGTCAGATTGGATGTGATGATTGCCATTGTGGATCTCCGTGCGACCAGTGCGTGATATTGACTGGCGTGTTATAATTCTTACTTAGTTTCGTGACAGGCATGTGAAGCGAAACTTATAGCAAGGGGACGACGATGAACTTCGCGCAGCTACGGGCGTTCCATGCGGTTGCCGTGACGGGGACATTCTCGGCGGCGGCCCAGGCGCTGGGGGTCAGCCAGCCTGCCGTTACCCAGCATGTGAAATCCCTCGAGGACAGCTGTGGCGCACGGCTGTTCGTGCGGAGCGGCGGCACCGTCGAACTGACGGCGGACGCCCTCGACCTGCTGCCCAAGGTTCGCGAGGTCATGCTGACGATCGACGATATCGCTGTGCGCCTTGAGGACGGCCGATCGCTGCGGTCCGGCTACCTGACGCTCGGAGTTTGCTCGCCATGCCTTGTCATGCCCATCCTCGAACGTTTCTCGGCAAGATTTCCCGGCGTTCGGATCGATGTGCGGATGGAGAACTCCAGCCAGTTGCTGGATCTGGTCGCCAGCCATCGGGTCGACCTTGCCCTTGCGACGCTAACGGAAGCCGTGCCGGAGTTTCTGTGCCGCCATCTGGTCGATCAGAATGTCCTCGTCATCGTCAACGAGGGGCATCCCTGGTGGGACCGCGACAGCGTTTCTGTCGACGAACTGGAGGGGAAGACATTCGTGTTGCGCGAGGAGCGGTCGATGACGCGCCAGCTTTTCGAGCGCGGCCTTTCGCGGGCTTCGGTCAACATCGTGCCGCGGTTCGTGCTCGGCAGCCGCGAAGCGGTGAAAGAGGCGGTCGCCGCCGGCCTCGGCGCGGGTATCGTCCTCAGTCGCGAGCTCGGATTTGACCGACGCCTGCGCGGCATTCCGGTCACGGGCGCGGACATGTCCGCCGGCGAATACATCGTCGCCCTGCCGAAGCCCGGCGGAAAGGGCGCGATCCGGGAATTCATCGACATCGCGGAAGGGGTTTTTCCCTCCGCCTGAAGAGACGTCGTTGATACAGTCGCCGAGAAGACTGACGACCCGTTGCGATGCGTAGCCCAGAAGCTCACCTCGTCGGCGGGCTCGGTTCTACTGCGGCGGTATCGCTATGCCGGCCTTCCGCAGTCCATCGTAAAGTTGCTGCTGGTCCTGGGGGCGGTGGACGCGCAGTGCCACTTCCTTTCGGAGGTCATTCAAAAACTGCGGCGCCTGAGTCTCCAGCCAGTTGCGCTCCTCATAGGCTTGCGCAAGCTTGCCCTGCTGGGCGAGAATAGCCGTCAGGATGAGGTGGTAGACCGCGTTCTCACGCAGGTCCGCCAGGCGGGCCCACCGTTCGGCGCCGCTGTAATCCCCATCGATGTAGGAGCAGATTGCCAGTGCCGTCTGAAAATACCCCGTTGGCCCTGGATTCCGGCTAACCGTCTCGGCGACGATGCCGCAGCCACGCTGCCACTGTCCGGACAATGCCAGCCGAAAACCATACTCTCCGCTCAGTTCCGTATCGTTCGGATTGATCCGGAAGGCGCGCTCGCCCACGGCGAGCGCCGTCTCGACGTCGCCTTGGAAGAACCGGGCAAGCATTTCGGCCTGTAGGGCGCGAACATTTTCGGGGTCGAGTTCCACCGCGCGCTCGGCCGCCTGGATCGCCAGGTCGAGCAGTGGCGGCGACGGCGGTTCCAGACGGTAACGGAAGCGAAGTTCGTCGATATAGGTGAGTGACAGCAGCGCCCATGCCGTAGCGTAGTTCGGAAAATGCTCCACCGTCTCCTTCAAGCAGCTTTGAACCGAGGCGTGCGTTTGCGAACTAAGATCCGCCCGATAGCCATAATAGGACAGGGTGCAGGCGTAGGCTTTCCAGTTGCTCGGAGGCGCCTGCAGCATCTGCGCTGCGTCGGCCTGGAAAATGACGCCGTAGGGTTGGGCGAGGGCGGTTGCGACTGCGCGCGCCACATCGGATTCCATATCCAGCAGCTGGCGCACGCCAAGGTCGGCATCGAAGCTTCCAGTCCAGACGACGGAGTTGTCGGCCCGGCTGAGGAGACGAGTGGTGAGCCGGAGCTTGTCATTGTCGGCCCGGACACGGCCCTCGAGCGCATAGAGCGGCAGGTCGTTTCTGGTCGCCTGTCCTTTCACGCCGCCATCGTCCGGCCGGCCGGCAATGACCGAGATCTCCTTGAACCGGGCCATCTGCCCGATGACCTCGTCGGTAAGTCCTCTGGCAATCATCGCAGAATCCCGCGTGCCGGTGAGATCCTCGAACGGCCTGACGACCACCTGCGGCATGTCCGGTACGGCACTTGCAGGTGGGGTCGATTCGGGGCTCCGGAACTCCCATCGCGCCAGGTTGGCCAGCAGGGCCATGCCGGCAATCGCCAAGGCGACGATACCAACGATCGACCATGGTATTTTAGGTGCTCGCACGCCAAGCCAGCTCCGCTCGGGGCGAGGGGCCGGCGTGCCTGGCTCCACGCCGGTGAAGCGGGTGAAGACCGGAACATACCCGCCCTTGGGCATCGTAATGAGGATCGGGTCCTTCTGCCCCGCCAGGAGGTAGTAGCGTTCCAGCGCGCGTCGGACGCGGCCTGCCTCGATCCGCACGACCGGATCGTTCTGCGCATCGAAGGTTGCGTCGCGGCCGAAAACCTCGATGGCGATGGAATAGGCCTTGATCCTGTCGGCCCGCCCCTGCAGGGCCTCTTGGACCACATAGGTCAGGAACTTGTGAGCCCGGTCGGGCGCGTCAAACGCCGAACTCGACCGGATTCGCGCCAGTTGGTCCTCAATTTCACTGTTTGTCGGCGGCGTAGAAACGTCCGCAGGGACGCTTTGCGGAAATGCCAGACTCACATCCATTCCTCTCATCGGGACGCATGACAAGATTGCGAGGATTCACGCCTGTATGTTCAAGTATATTACGTCAATCGCTCACGATGACGCAATATCATCATCTTAGTATCAGCATTGCAGGTTGCGTCTGGCCGGAGAAATCGCCATGACTGGATCGGGGCAAGATGAAGGACTGGCTTCTGCGCTTCGACGATTTCCGACCCATTCCGCGCAAATCCGCCATCTGATCGAGCGTAACGAGAGCTTCCGCGCGATGTGTGATGATCTTGCAATCGCCGAGCGGGCCTTGCTTTCGGTCGATCGGCTGCCCAGCGCCATCCGCGACGAACGGCGCATCGAATTTACCCAGATGGTGGATAGCCTCGCTGTTGAAATCGAACGCTGTTTGAGCCGGATCAAGGTGGTCTTCCAGCGCGGAACGATCTAAAGCGCGTCGCGTTTTTTTCAAAGTTCGCTTGTCAGGCTTTAGGTCCTTGGTCTTTCGCAGGTCTTTGTCCCGAAACCGATTCCCGCATTCTGGAGACATGCTGTCGTTGGTCGTTCCGCTGTCTGGAGAAGAGCGCGCGCGACGCCTGTAGCCTCGTCTCACGGGCACCACGATTGGCGTTGTCCGGTCCAGGGACGCGCCAGCCCCCTTTCGACGAGCGCGTCGCCGATCGACTTGCCGTCCCGGCGGACGATGCGCAGCTTGCGGCCGTGCTGGTCCTCGCCGATCGGTGCCCATGTTTCCAACTCGAACTTGCCCGCGTTGAGCAGCACCCGCAGTGCCTCCTTGGCATCCCCACCCAGGAGCCGCTCGCGGTCGCATTTTGCTTCCTTGGTCGCCGGCACGTAGATGTCGGCCATGCGGATGCTCGCGCCGCGGTAAACGAAGTTGCCACCATCGACGATGCAGTTGTCCTGCTTGATCCCGCAATAGAAGAAAGTGACGTCGCCGGTTCCGGTCTCGCGTGTGGTGGCGTGCTGTTGCGGCGGCCTTTGAGCCGGCGCCGGCAGCGATAATCGAGGTGGTGCGGGGGCCGCTCGGGCGGTGGTGGTTGTCTCCGCGGCCTTTCGGGCGCGATCAGAAGGGCTGAGCCGCTCGGCAAGTGAGGGCAGGTTCTCCCGCGCGACGATGGCCCCCACCATCAGGAGGCCGAGGAAATACCAGGGCCACATTCGACCGCGAGCGGACGCGGGCCGGCGAGCTCCGTTGCTTTTGCGTTTTCGCGGCTTCCTGGGGGGCATTCTGTGGGGTCCGGAATCGGGATTGGTGCGGTTGCGGTAGCTAGCCTCGCCGCCATCGGCATGTCAAAGCCCAATGAGTGGGCAGGCCGTCTGACGGTCCGCGTTCCGCGCTGCGATGACAGGCGTAAAGAATATGTTACTTCCGCCGTAACGGTTTTGTGTTCATCTAGCGTTCAGAAAAGGCCACCTCGCCGCTCGCCGGTGCTATGGTCCGATCAGTAGATGGAGGGCCGAGATGATTCGTACCACCCTGTCCCTGGCGGTGTTTGTCACATTTGTCGCCGTCATGGTTGGATTGGCGTTTGTTCCCGAGCTGGTCGACATTCATTTCGCGGCAAACGAGGTCGAGCAGGCCGCCGTTGTGGAATAGGTGATCACTGAGCGATTGCATCGCCTCGCGCGCCATCACAAGGCCCAGCAGTTGGGTACAGCGGCTTACGTGTCCGTCAACAATTCGATCTAGACTGCCCAATTCCGCTTGGAACACACCCTGATTGCAACTAAGCTCTCAGTGGTGGTGCTAGCTCCACCCCTACAAATGTCCCAAACCYGTGCCTCCCCGGCGCCCGCGCGCAGCGCCGGGCTCTTCCTGCGACCTTTCGATGCCGGTCGACGGAAGTTCAGGAACTTCCCGGACGTTTTCCCGTTTGACCATCAAAGGACTTCCGGCAACTTGACCGCGCCGACTGCTCGACAGAGCGAGATGGATGGAGGCAGGCATGGCGAATTTTGATGCTCAGGGGCAGATCACCGCTCTCCGGGAAGAAATAGAAAAGCTGCGTCAGGAACTCGCGGCACAATCGGCCGAAACCTACGAGGACATTCGCAACCGGGCCGGGAGCGCAGGTCGATCCGTACGTGCCGCAATGCGAACGGGCGCCGACTATGTCCGCTCGGAAGGGGCCGCTGCGGCTGGCGCGGCGCGCGAGCACCCCGCTGCCGTTTCGACGCTTGTGCTGATGGCCGGACTTGCAGGCCTGATGCTCGGCTACCTTCTCGCATCCGAGCCGCCGTCACCCAGCAAGTACAGCAGGTATTGGCGGCACTGAGGTTGCCGTCAAACAGAAGGGAAGCGCATCGGCAAGGGCCCTTGTGAGAGGCGGCGTGCAATCAACGCCGCCGCAGGCCGAACAGATAGCCGACGAATGCAGCGCAGAGCAAAGCCGACAGAGGGTTGGCTGCAACTCCGGCGCGCACATCTTCCCGCAGCGAGTTGACCTGCGACACCGCATAGCGACCGCTGCGCGCGGCAAGGATGCCGAGCGATTCCCTGAGGCGGGCCACCTCTTCCTTCAGCAGTTCGATCTGTTCCGCGATCTCTGCCTTTGCGGCTTCCGCATCAGCGTCCTCGGTCGTCCCGGTTACTCCCGTCGCCTTGTTCCGACCGCGAACGACATCGAGCGGTGCGCGCGGGTTGGTCTTGTTCTCGTCCGTCATGTCCGAATCTCCTGCAACGGCTAGTTTTGCCAAAACTCGAAAGACCGGCATCGGGTTCCAAAGGGACGGCACCGGATCACCGGCGGATGGTTAACTCTTTATTTACCAAATTCGCCGATGTTGGGCCAATCGGAACCGGCGGACCCGTCATACGGTTGTTACCGAGACAAGTTACAAGGACGGCATCGGGCGCTCGCCATCGAAGGCGACAAATCGGTTTGTTCCTGACGCTGACCACGGATGTACTGGCAGTGTACGGACATTCTCCCGGCGAGACCGGGAATGAGGAAGCGGGGTGAGATGACCCCGCTTTTTTCATATCCGCAGCTTCCTATTTCCTGTCCGCACCCCCCCGGGGCTCGCACAAGCCTTCGCAGGATTGCACAAACAAAAAACCCGGCCGATGGCGGCCGGGTTTGATGAGTCTGATGAACCGAGTGGTCGCAGCTTACTGTGCAGCCGGAGCGGTCTCGGGCGCAGCCGGTGCGGCACCCTCAGCCGGAGCAGCTTCGGTCGCTGCTGGCGCAGTACCTTCAGCCGGAGCAGTTTCGGTTGCGGCCGGAGCAGCGCCTTCGGCAGCCGGAGCTGCTGCGGCGCCTTCTGCCGATGCGTCCGGAAGCGGTGCCGGGCTGTCGGACAGCGTGCGCAGGTAGGCGATCAGGTTTGCTCGCTCGTCGTCCTTCTTCAGGCCGGCGAAGCCCATCGCCGTGCCGGCGATGTACTTCTTCGGCGCGGCGAGGAAGTGATTGAGATGGTCGAAGTCCCATACCTGCTTGCCGTCCTCCGCAAAGGTCTTCATGCCGGCCGAGTAGCTGAAGCCTTCATGCGCGGCGATCGGGCGGTTGACGACGTCCCAGAGATCGGGGCCGACCTTGTTCGGTCCGCCCTTCTCTCCGCTGTGACAGGCGGCACACTTCTTGAAGACGGCTTCGCCGGCTGCTGCATCCGCGCTCGCCAGCAAGGTGGCGATCGGCGTCGCGGCTGCTTCGGCTGCGCCGCCCTCGTCTGCGGCTTCCCCTCCGCCTTCCGCGGCAGCGATCACAAAGCCTTCTTTTTCTGGGGCGGCCGAGTGGAAGATGCCTTCCGATGCGATGGATACCGACATCAGCACGAAAACCGTGCCGAGAAGGGCACCCACGCCCATGTTCACATAAGAGTTCATCCGCAGCTCCCCTGGGAGCCGGCGCATCGCAGCCGGCCAGTCTTGAAATCGCGCGGAACCTATGTCTTTTGCTGCTTCGTTGCAACAGTGATTGTGCAGCGGCTGATGAGACGATTTGACACTTTTTGCGTGCTTTTTGAAGGTTAGGACATGAATTCTCCGAATTTTGAAGAAACGCTCGTGCTGATCCCGGCCCGCATGGCCTCGACGCGCCTGCCCGGCAAGCCGCTTGCCGATATCTGCGGCTTGCCGATGATCGTGCAGGTCGCCAAGCGGGCGGCCGAGTCCGGCGCCGGCCGCGTGGTGGTGGCGGTCGACCATCTGGAAACCTTCGACGCGGTCGCCGCCGCCGGCTTCGAGGTGGTGATGACGAAGGTCGACCATCAGTCGGGCTCCGACCGCATCTACGAAGCGCTGTTGAAATGCGATCCGGACCAGCGGGCACGGTTTGTCATCAACGTCCAGGGCGATCTGCCGACGATCGATCCGGCGACGATCCGCGCCGCGTTGAACCCGCTTGCCGATCCGTCGACCGACATCGCCACGCTGACCACCGAGATCACGGATCCGGACGAGAAGACAAATCCGAACGTCGTGAAGGTCGTGGGCTCGCCCATCGGCGGCAGCCGGTTGCGGGCGCTCTATTTCACGCGCGCCACCGCGCCCTATGGCGACGGGCCGCTGTATCACCATATCGGCCTCTACGCCTACCGGCGAAAGGCACTGGAAACCTTCGTCTCGCTTCCGCCGTCGACGCTGGAAAAACGTGAATCACTCGAACAGCTTCGTGCCCTGGAAGCAGGGTTGCGCATCGATGCGGAGATCGTTGACACCGTTCCGCTTGGTGTCGATACTCCCGCCGACCTCGAGAAGGCGCGCAAGCTGCTCGCGGCCGCGGCCCGCTGATAGCCCCCTAATGGATCGACCCATGATACAGAAGAACAACAAGATCGCCTTCCAGGGGGATTTCGGCGCCAATTCCGACATGGCCTGCCGGGACATGTTCCCGCAGATGGAACCCTTGCCCTGCCAGACCTTCGAGGAGGCCTTTCTCGCCGTCGAGAACGGCGACGCCGATCTGGCGATGATCCCGATCGAGAATACGCTTGCCGGCCGCGTTGCCGACATCCATCACCTGCTGCCGGAGTCTCGCCTTCATATCGTCGGCGAATACTTCATGCCGATCCGCTTCCAGTTGATGGTCCTGCCGGGTGTCGTGAAAGATGAAATTCGCACCGTCCACAGTCACATCCATGCGCTCGGCCAGTGCCGCAGGATCGTGCGCCTGAACGGATGGAAGCCGGTGATTGCGGGAGATACCGCCGGGGCGGCAAAGCTCGTGTCCGAAACCGGGGACCGCAGCATGGCGGCCCTTGCCCCGCGTCTGGCCTCTGAGCTCTATGGCCTCGAGATCATCGCCGAGAACGTCGAGGATTCGGAGAGCAACGTCACCCGTTTCGTGGTGCTGGCCCGCGAGCCGAGCGTCCCTGCCCGCGCCGAGCCCGACGAGGTGATTGTCACCACCTTCGTTTTCAACGTCCGCAACATCCCGGCGGCGCTTTACAAGGCGCTCGGCGGCTTTGCCACCAACGGTATCAACATGACGAAGCTGGAGAGCTACCAGATCGCCGGCAAGTTCTACGCGACCCAGTTCTATGTCGATATCGAGGGCCATCCGGACGACGCCAATGTTCGCCATGCGCTGGAAGAGCTGGGCTTCTTCTCCGAAAAGGTGCGCATCCTCGGATCCTACCGGGCGCATTCCATGCGCGGTCAACTTTGAAAAGCCAAAGCCTGTCGCCGTGCAGCGACAGGCCCTTTGCTTGCAGACCCTAAAGGCCGGGGTGCGAGCCAAACTATCGGAAGTTCGACATCGTCCAGGGCGCAACGGGCCGCTGCGATTGTTCGCATGAGACTCGCCCGGGTGGCGATCGCCAGTCGATGAAGCCGATGTCGCGGCGCAGGTACTCCGGCATCGCCTCAAGGTCGAGGCGCGGGCAGCGTGCCGTCCGCATGGGCCGGCCGATAGCATCGACAACTCGCGAAAGGAATGTTCGCCGCTGCTTTGCGGGCCGTCCAACAGGTGCGAAGCGCGCCGAAGCATAGGGCCCGGAAGGATTGAGGGTCGCGATCATTTTGTCCTCCATTCACGCTTGAATGGTATGGATGATAGCGGTTCATGCTGACAGATTATGGCAGTAGCCTCGCGTCGGGGCAGCTTAATCCTGGGTGCTGCCGACCTGCTCCTCTTGCCGCTCTCGCCAATCCTTGAGGAGAACGGCCCGCCGACGAGGGTAACGCTCGTCTTGAGGAACCATCTCGATGATGCGATCGGTGCGGAAGTGGCGGAAATCCTGCCTGAGTTCGCACCAGGCCACCACCACGCGCACCTGCTCATAGTAGCTGAGCGCGAACGGCCAGATGCGGCGGACGGACACCGCGCCGGTTTCGTCGGAGTAGGTAAGGTTCAACATGCGCTCGCTGCGGATTGCCTTGCGGATGGCGCCGAGATCGGCCTTTGCCTCGATCGGAGGGCGAAGGTTGACGAGAAGTGTCGATGCTTCCACCGCCTCCCGCATCTCCGGTGGCAGAACGTCGGCGATCTTTGCGAGAGCATCGGCGCCGGCGGTCGCGAGGCGCGGATCGGCAGCGCGCGCGACCCAGCGCGAGCCAAGCACAAGCGCCTCGATCTCGTCTTGCGAGAACATCATGGGTGGCAGCATGAAACCGGGCTTCAGGACATAGCCCACTCCCGGCTCGCCATCGATCAGCGCCCCCTGCGCCTGCAGGCTGGCGATATCGCGGTAAAGCGTTCGGACGCTGACGCCCGTTTCTGCCGCGAGCGCGGCGCCGCTCACCGGACGGCGGTAGCGGCGCATCGTCTGCAGCAGGGTCAAGAGGCGTTCCGAGCGCGCCATTGCCTCCAAGCCTATGGGGTCGGCCAGTCGAGCCAGTCGCGCATCAGACGGTGGGCGATGGCACCTTTCGGCGGCGAGATCGTCGCCCCGGTTGCCGGATCGACGCTTGCGGTGCGGGCGAGCAATTCCACGGTTTCGGCTCGCGTGAACCAGCGGCAGTCCTCCAGCTCCTGCTCGTCGCGGTGGATCTCGAAGGATTTCGCCTCCGCATAGCAGCCGATCATCAGCGAATGTGGCATCGGCCAGGGCTGCGAGGCGTGGTAGCGCACCCGCCCGATCCGGATGCCGGACTCTTCCAGCGTCTCCCGGCGCACCGCGTGCTCGATCGTCTCGCCGGGCTCGACGAAGCCGGCCAGGCACGAGTACATGCCTTCGGGGAAATGGTAGGACCGGCCAAGCAGGCAGCGATCGCGTTCGAGATCGATCGTGAGCATGATGGCAACGGGGTCGGTGCGCGGAAAGGTCTGGTGGCCGCAGGCGGTGCAGACGCGGCGATATCCGCCGATCTCCATGCGGTTGGCCGCGCCGCACCGGCCGCAGTAATGATTGTTGCCGTTCCAGGTCAGCAGGCTGGAGGCCTGCGCGAACTGGCCGAGCAGGTCGTCGTCCAGCATCTGCTGGCGATAGAGGGTGCGTCCGTCGGCCGCCTTCAGCGGTTCGTGGAGCGCGTCCGGGTCGGCGCGGACAGGCACGGCGAGCCGCGGCTCACCGTTCTTGAGGTAGCCCAGCAGGATCGTTTCCTCGACGATCGGGTCCAGTCCCGAAAGCTCGTAAGGGGCGAAAAGCGGATCGATGATCTTCTCGTCGTGCTTGACGACCAACTTGCCGCCGGCCAGGGCGAAAGCATGCACGCCATCGGTCTCGAAGGCACGGTCGACACAGTCCTCCGCCCGGTATTCCGAGCGCCGGTCCAGGCTGTTCTCGGCAAAGGCGACCATGGTGCTGGGTTCGGCGTGCGGAAGGTGTCGGTCGAAGATCGATGATGTCATGAGCCCAGGTGTTCCAGCAGCTTGGCGGTGAAGGCAGCCTTGTCGTCCGCGTCCCAGGCCTGTGCTGATCCAAAGCCCCAGACGGGGCCGGGCCAATTAGGGTCTCCTTCGTTGCGGGCGATGATATGAACGTGGAGCTGTCTGACGATATTGCCGAGCGCACCGACATTGATCTTGGTGGCGCCGGTGGCGCGCTTCAGCGCATCGGCGACGAGATTGATCTCGAACGTCAACATCGTCTGATCGAGCGGAGTGAGTTCGAAGATCTCGCAGACATCTGCCCGCTGCGGCAAGAGCACGAGCCAGGGCCAGCGCGAGTCATTCATCAGGCGCAGTTCGCAAAGCCCGATCCTCGTCAGCATCTCGCTGTCGCGTGCCAGCCGCTCGTCCGCCTCGAATGCGCTCAATGTTTCGCTCCCGTCGTTTCGCCCCACTGCGAGTCATGCCACGGGTTCGTCATCCGCTCCAACAGTTTTTTGCCGCGCCGCCTTGCATTCTGATGCATTATTGCCGATATGGAAACCGGGAGGTTGGTGGTGGACGAGCCACTCGCCAACCGGGTCAGGTCCGGAAGGAAGCAGCCCTAACGAGCCCGGCACGGGTCATCGTGCCAGCCTCCCACCTAACGTCCTGTCGGGACGCGATTTTCAAGCGATGCGGCAGGGGCGATGAGCGAAGACACTCCACTTCCGTCAGGTGAAAAGCCCGCCGCATACCGGGTTCTGGCGCGAAAGTACCGTCCCAAGGATTTCACGGATCTGATGGTCGGCCAGGAGCCGATGGTCCGCACGCTCACCAACGCCTTCGAGACCGGCCGCATTGCACAGGCCTACATGCTGACCGGTGTGCGCGGGGTCGGCAAGACGACGACGGCGCGCATTCTCGCGCGTGCCCTCAATTACAAGACCGCCGAGATCGACCGGCCGACGATTGACCTGAAGGTCCTCGGCGAACACTGCCAGGCAATCATGGAGGGCCGGCACGTCGACGTGATCGAGATGGACGCGGCGTCCCACACCGGCATCGACGATATCCGCGAGATCATCGAGCAGGTGCGCTACCGCCCGGTTTCTGCCCGCTACAAGGTCTACATCATCGACGAAGTGCACATGCTCTCGACGCAGGCCTTCAACGGCCTGCTGAAGACGCTCGAGGAGCCGCCGGAGCATGTAAAGTTCATCTTCGCGACGACGGAAATCCGAAAAGTTCCGATCACGGTGTTGTCGCGCTGCCAGCGCTTCGACCTGCGCCGCATTGCAGCCACCGACCTCGTCGGGCTGTTTTCGACGATCCTTGAGAAGGAAGGCGTGCAGGCGGAGCCGGATGCGCTCGCCATGATCGCGCGTGCCGCCGAAGGGTCCGCCCGCGACGGGCTGTCGCTGCTCGATCAGGCGATCGCCCACGGCGCCGGCGTGGTGGAAGCGGCGGCTGTGCGCTCTATGCTCGGCCTTGCCGATCGGGCCCGCATCGTCGACCTGTTCAGTCATGTCGTCCGCGGCGACGTGGCCGCGGCCCTTGCCGAATTTACCGCCCAGTACGAGGCCGGCGCCAGCCCGCCGGTGGTCCTGACCGACCTTGCCGATTTCACCCATCTGGTCACCCGCATGAAATACGTGCCCGACGCGGCAAATGACCAGTCGCTGAGCGAAATCGAGCGCGTCCGCGGTGCGGAGCTGGCCCAGAGCGTCGCCGTCAGCGCCCTGTCGCGCATCTGGCAGATGCTGCTGAAGGGCATTCCGGAGACGGAAGCCTCGAGCCGACCGGCGGGCGCCGCCGAAATGGTGCTGATCAGGCTCGCCCACGCCGCGCACTTGCCGTCGCCGGAGGATGCCGCTCGGCGTCTGGCCGAGCTTGCAAACGGGAGTGGTGGCGGAAACGGGCAACGCGCGCCCTCGGGCAACGGCTATTCCGGTGGGGCGCAGGCATCGTCACAGCCGCCTGTTTCTGCCGTAGGGCGTTCCCCGGAGCAGCCGACGATGCGTGCCGGCAACGGTGGGGCAACCATGCTGCGGGCGGTGCCGGCCGGTGATGCACTGCCGCAGATGGCACCAGCGACTGAACAGCGTCCGGAACCGGTCGAGGCCGCGCCTGTGGTAAAGGTTCCGGTGCGATCGCTCGAGGATATAGCTGAGCTTTGCACGAAAAATCGCGACATCCGCCTGCGCGCGCTGCTTCGCAACTTCGTCCGTCCGGTGAAATTCGAGCCAGGCCGTGCGGAGATCGGCCTTGCCGACGACGCGCCGAAAGCGCTGGTCGGCGACCTGCAGCGGCGTCTTGAGGAATGGACCGGCATCCGCTGGATGGTGATCGTTTCGCGCGAAGCCGGCGGGCCGACACTCGCGGAGGCCGAGGCGAGAGCGCAGGAGCAGCGGGTCGCCGATGCGCGCCAGGACCCCGATGTGGCTGCCATCCTGCAGCGGTTCCCGGGTGCGAAAATCACCGACGTGCGCATCAAGGCGCCGCCGGTCGAAAGCGAGACGATCGAGGTGGCGGCTGCAGCCGAGTCCGCCGAGGGCGACATCCTGCCCGGTGACGACATAGAGTTCTGACGGTCTTAATGCGAAATACGGAAGGAGCGACCGATGCGCGACATCATGGGCATGATGGGCAAGGTCAAGGAAATGCAGGCCAAGATGGAGAAGATGCAGGAGGAGATCGCCGCGCTTTCCGTCGACGGCACCTCCGGCGGCGGTCTCGTCACGGTCACGCTCGATGGCAAGGGCAACATGAAGGGGCTGAAGATCGATCCGTCCATGTTCAAGGAGGACGACGTCGAGATTCTCGAGGATCTCATCGTTGCCGCGCACAAGGACGCCAAGGACAAGGCCGAGGCGCTGGCAGCCGAGAAGACCAAGGCGTTGACGGCCGGTCTGCCGATCCCGCCCGGCTTCAAGATGCCGTTCTGAGGCGCGTCCCCTCGACGCGAGCCGCATAAAGGCCGCGCTGCCGCTTTGGCAGTTGCCATCTTCGATGTCTGCCTCGGTGAACATACGAGGCCGCATGAGCGACGCGCTGGCGTGCATGCGGTCCGCTCTCCGATGCCAATTTCATGAAAAAGTCCAGCTTTCGCGATTTCAGTTCCGCATTGATTTGCGATAGAAGCAGCCCATGGCAAAACGCGTCACCGGTCCGGAAATCGAAAAACTCATTCAGCTGCTCGCCAAGGTGCCGGGGCTTGGCCCGCGTTCCGCCCGGCGTGCGGCGCTTCATCTCGTCAAGAAGAAGGACCAGTTGCTGGGGCCGCTGGCCGAGGCGATGGGCGAGGCGCATCGCAAGGTGCGCATCTGTTCCTGCTGCGGCAATGTCGACACGATCGATCCTTGCACGGTCTGCGTCGATGAGCGCCGGGACCGGTCGGTGATCATCGTCGTCGAGGACGTATCCGATCTCTGGGCGCTGGAGCGGGCCGGTGCCATGAATGCCGCCTACCACGTGCTTGGCGGCACGCTCTCGCCGCTCGACGGCGTCGGCCCGGACGATCTCAACATCCGCGGCCTGATCGATCGCGTCACCGCCGGCGGCATTCGCGAGCTGATCATTGCGGTGAATGCGACCGTCGAAGGCCAGACGACCGCGCACTACATCACCGATCATCTGCAGGGCCTTGATGTGAAGATTACCCGGCTGGCACACGGCGTGCCCGTTGGCGGCGAGCTCGACTATCTCGACGAGGGCACGCTCACGGCGGCCCTGCGTGCCCGTACGACCATCTGAGAGGGAACCGGATGAGAGCTGCGAACATCAAGGCAGGAACCCTTGTGCGCATCGCCCGAGGCGCCATCGCCCTTGGCGTGCTGCTGACGCCCGCGGCGGCCCATGCCGTCTCGAAGGCCGACGTCGAAACGCAGTTCCAGGCCTGGCTGCAGCGCGACCTCTGGCCCGAGGCTTCGAAGGCCGGCGTCTCGCAGAAAGCCTTCAAGGCTGCCTTTGACGGCGTGCGCCTGAACTGGGACCTCCCCGATCTCGTGCCGCCCGGCGCCGCGCCGAAGAAGGAGCAGAAGCAGAGCCAGGCCGAGTTCTCTTCGCCGGGCGCCTATTTCTCCGAGAAGCGTTTGCAGGGGCTGGCCGCGAGTGGGCGCACGCTGGCGTCGACCCATGCCGCGACGTTGCGCAAGGTCGAGCGGACCTATGGCGTACCGGGCGAGATCATCCTTGCGGTGTGGGGGCGAGAATCCGGCTTCGGGCGCGCCGATATCCCGCATCCGGCTGTCGAAGTGCTGGCGACCAAGGCCTTCATGTCGACGCGCAAGGACATGTTCCGGCGCGAATTGATTGCCGCCCTGCACATCATCGACGGAGGCGACCGTGCCCCGGCGCAGCTGAAAGGCTCGTGGGCCGGCGCGATGGGCCAGCCGCAGTTCATGCCGACCAGCTATTTGAAATACGCCGTCGACTTCGACGGCGATGGCGTGCGCGACATCTGGAATTCCGTCCCCGACAGCCTCGCCTCTATCGCCAATTACCTCCGCGAGAAGGGCTGGGAGCCGGGCCGCGGCTGGGGCTACGAGGTGCGCATTCCCGAGGGCGTCTCCTGTGCGCAGGAAGGCCCCGATCTCGCAAAGCCCATCGGGGAATGGGCATCCGCCGGCATCGAGCGCATCTCGGGCAAGGGCTTTTCGAAGACAGAGGGCCGGGCCTCCGGCATGATGCTGGTGCCGGCCGGCCGGCACGGTCCGGAATTCATTGTCACGCCGAATTTCTACGTGATCAAGGAGTACAACAACTCCGATCTCTACGCGCTCTTCATCGGCAATCTTGCGGATCGCATCGCCTATGGCAACGGCCCCTTCCAGGGCGGCTGGGGCGACGTCGGCAAGATGATGCGCTCCGACGTGCTGGCCATGCAGAAGGCGCTCGTCGCCAAGGGCTACGACGTCGGCAAGGTCGATGGATTACCCGGCTACAAGACCCGCCGTTCGCTTGGCGACTGGCAGTCGAAGTCCGGCCTGACGCCCACCTGCTACCCCGATGTCACCTTGAAGGCCAGGCTGCGCTGACCTTCTGTCAGTGCATGTCGACCTGCCGCTTGTAGCGCTCGTATTCGGTCGGCAGGATCGTCTGCCGCTCGATCATCCGGTGCACGCGCGGCGGTTCCTTGCCGCGATGGAGCGCCCGCAGGCGGTCGCCGTTTTCCGCATCCGCCTGCGTGCGGCGCTGGTTGTGACGCACATACTCGATCCAGGTCGGTACGTGGTAGGTCTCGCTCCAGATGGTTGGATTTTCGAGGTCGCGCATCAGCGTCCACTGGCCGGCGCCGTCGCGGATGCGGATGCGCCGGCGCTCCGCCATCGCCGTCAGGAAGGCGGAGATATCCTCTTCCGCAATCTCGTAGTCGATGAGAACGACGATCGGGCCGCTGCGCGGCTTGAGGTCGAGCGGCAGTTGCGGCTCGCTGAAGCGGTTCAGCGGGTCAAGGTTGAGGGACTCGAACTGCGGCAGGCCATAGCGCAGCCCGAGCGCCGCGCCGGCCATCATTGCGACAGCGGCCCAGAGCAGCGCGTTCGACGCCCCTCGGCCGTCCGCGACGACGCCCCAAAGCCAGCTCCCCCCGGCAATGCCCCCGAAGGTCATCGTCTGATAGAGCGACAGCGCACGCGCGACGACCCAGCGCGGCGTCGAAAGCTGCACCGTCGTGTTGAACAGCGACAGGGCCAATACCCAGCAGGCGCCGGCGACGAAGAGGGCGGGGCCGGTGACGATGGAATTGTCGCTAAAGGCGGTCACGACGGCGCTGAGCGCAAATCCAGTGAAAGCCAGGCGCACGATCGCCTCGCTGGAGAGCACTTCCCGCATTCGCGCACTCGCCAGCGCTCCGCCGATTGCTCCGACGCCGAAGCAGCCGAGCAGTATGCCGTAGGTCAGCGGGCCGCCCTTTACCAGGTCGCGCGCGACGAGCGGCAGCAGCGCGAGGATGGCGCTGGTGGAAAGGCCGAAGGCAAAACTGCGCAACAGCACCTTGCCGATGTTCGGAGACATCGACACATAGCGCAAACCGGCGGAAATCGCCCGGCCGAACGGCTCGCGTGGCAGCGGGCTCCTGGGGAGCGCCGGCTTCCAGCGCAGAAGCGCGAAGATCAGTGCGAAATAGCTGAACGCATTGGCGGCGAAAGCGCCTGCAGCGCCTGCCGCGGCGACGATCGCACCACCGACGGCGGGGCCGACGCTGCGGGTGAGGTTGAACCCCATCGAGTTCAACGCCACAGCGGCCGGCAGATCCTCGCGCGGCACCATGTCGCCGACCGAGGCTTGCCAGGCCGGATTGTTCAACGCCGTGCCGCAGCCGATCAGGAAGGTGAACCCGAGAAGCAGCCAGGGCGTGATCAGCCCATACCAGGCAGCCAGCGTCAGGGTGATCGACACGACAAGCATGAAGAACTGGGCGGTGAGCATGATACGGCGGCGATCGAAGCTGTCGGCGAGTGCGCCCGAGACGAGCGAAAACAGCATGATCGGCAGTGCTGTCGAGGCTTGCACCAGTGCAACCATGTTTGCCGAACTGGAAATCGAGGCCATCATCCAGGCCGCACCCACCGACTGGACGAGGCCGCCGAAATTGGAAATCAGGCTTGCCGCCCAGATGAGGCGGAAGGTGTCGTGCCTGAAGGGTGCAAGGGGGGAAATGCGATCGGGCACCGCTCAGTCTCACCTCTTCTGATTTGGCTCGCCATCAAGATAGCGAGGTAATGCGTGGCGGCAAGGAAAACCCGCCGTCGAAATGGGTGCGGCTGCGATTCCTAACGGGATGGAATCGTTGCGACCATGTCCGCGTGGAAAGGATGGTTGAGGCGGCGCGCAGTCCGACAGGGGTGTCAGCGCCAAAGGGACGGCCGGGCGGCGAAACCGCCCGGCTCGCGTTACGCGCTCACGCGAGAGCCGCGCCGAGCTCGGCCAGAATGCGGGTCCAGCCACTCTCGTGACCGTTGCGGGCGTCTTCGCTGGCAAACTTCACCTGGTGGAGGGTGATCTCCGTTGTGCCGCTGTCTATTTCCTTGAGATCGATCGTCACCACGCTGTCATCGACCGAATAGGGGGATTCCCAGGTGAACGCGAGGCGTGAATACGGGTCGATCTCCAGATAGGTGCCGGCGTGCGGGATCTCTTTTCCGTCGACCGCCATCAGGATGGAGAACCGGCCGCCCTTGACGGGATCGGTATGCACCTTCGGCACCTCCATTCCCTCGCAGGCGCGCATGAACTTCGCCAGCATTTGCGGCGAGAGCCACGCATTGAACACCTTCTCACGCGGAGCGGCGATCGTGTGGTTCACGGTCAGTTCGAGGTCCCTGGTCAGTTCGAGTTGGCTCATGGTCCTTCTCCTCGGAAGCGAGCAGTTGATCGAGCGCCGACAGGCGCAGTTCCCATATCGACTTCAGTTGCCCGAACCATCGTTCCGTATGTTTCAGTGGGTCGAGCTCCGCTGCAATGAAATGCTCGCGGCCCAAAGTCCGGCGAGTGACAAGTCCCGCCTCCTCGAGCACCTTGATGTGCTTCGACACCGAGTTCAGGGACATGTCGAAATGGGCAGCAAGTCCCGTCACTCTCAGAGGCCCCTCCTGGACGAGAAGCGTGAGAATCTGCCGCCGGGTCGTGTCGCCGGCGGCCTTCAGAATGCGTGACAGGATCTCGTCTTCCATTTGTTCACCCATAGGGTTGAATATTCCTTTTCGCTTCATTAGTCAACCATATGGGTGAATAAATTGCCAGATGCGCTTTTGCTCTGCGCCCGCTTTCCCCCAGCAATCCGACGAAAGCTTGCAATTCCCCGTCGGGCAGCGTATATAGCCGTCAAATTCTTGATCGGTTTGATGAGGAGTGGGCCCGCGAGGACCCGCTCTTTTTTATTGGCCCGGCCGAGCGCATGATGAACGATGCTCCGGAGCGTTGCTCACCCGTCGAACGGTGAAGTTGCGGCCCGAGCCTCAGAGCCGGATCGTAGCCTTCGATGGAGGGATGCGGGCGGCAAGGGACGCGACAATGACGGAACAACAGAACGAACCGCGGCTGATCGTCGAGACAGGCCTCGACCGGCGCGTGGCCGATATCATCGAGCCGACGATCGAGCAGATCGGCTACCGGCTGGTGCGAGTTCGCCTGTCGGCGCAGCACGGCATGACCTTGCAGATCATGTGCGAGCGCAGCGATGGGACCATGACAGTGGAAGATTGCGAAGCGGTCTCCATGGCCGTCTCGCCGGTGCTCGACGTTGAGGATCCGATCGACAAGGCGTATCATCTCGAAGTGTCGTCGCCGGGTATCGATCGCCCGATGGTCCGGAAATCGGACTTCTCCCGTTGGCTTGGGCATCTCGTCAAATGCGAGACGTCGATCCTGATCGACAGCCGCAAGCGCTTCCGTGGCAAGATCGTCGCCGCCGACGCGGAGGGATTCACGATCGAGCGCGATCAGCCCGCCTATGGCGAGGAGCCGAGCGTCACGATCCCGTTTTCGGCGCTGGCGGAGGCGAAGCTGATCCTGACCGATGATCTGATCCGCGACGCATTGCGCGCCGACAAGCTGGCGAAGGCGGAAGCCGCGAACCAGAACGACGCGGACGAATAGTTTTTGAGTGCGTTGCGTCTGCCGGGCGTCGCCCCGGGCGGGGCGCGATGGAGAAGACGGAACCCGGGGGCGGCAGGCCGCTCCCCACCGCCGGAGGCAGGGCCCCGGCATCAAACGGAGACTTGAGACAATGGCAGTCAGTGCTAACCGGCTCGAACTTCTGCAGATCGCGGATGCCGTGGCCCGCGAAAAGGTCATCGATCGCGAAATCGTTCTGGCGGCGATGGCCGACGCCATCCAGAAGGCGGCACGCTCGCGCTACGGCTCGGAATCCAATATCCGTGCCGACATCAACTCCAAGACCGGCGAAATCCGCCTCCAGCGGCTGCTGGAAGTCGTCGAGCACGCCGAGGACTACTCCACGCAGATCCCGCTGGAACTGGCCCGCGATCGCAACCCGGACGCCAAGATCGGCGACTTCATCGCCGATCCGCTGCCGCCGATGGATTTCGGCCGCATCGCCGCCCAGTCGGCCAAGCAGGTGATCGTGCAGAAGGTCCGCGAAGCCGAGCGCGACCGCCAGTTTGACGAGTACAAGGACCGCGTCGGCGAGATCGTCAACGGCACGGTCAAGCGCGTCGAATACGGCAACGTCATCGTCGACCTCGGCCGCGGTGAAGGCATCATCCGCCGCGACGAGATGATCCCGCGCGAGAACATGCGCTACGGCGACCGCGTCCGCGCCTTCGTCTACGACGTGCGCCGTGAGCAGCGCGGCCCGCAGATCTTCCTGTCGCGCACCCATCCGCAGTTCATGGTGAAGCTGTTCACGATGGAAGTACCGGAAATCTACGACGGCATCATCCAGATCAAGTCGGTCGCCCGCGATCCCGGTTCGCGCGCCAAGATCGCCGTGATCTCCAACGACAGCTCGATCGATCCGGTCGGGGCCTGCGTCGGTATGCGCGGTTCGCGCGTCCAGGCCGTCGTCGGCGAGCTGCAGGGCGAAAAGATCGACATCATCCCGTGGTCGCAGGATCCGGCGTCCTTCATCGTCAACGCCCTGCAGCCGGCGGAAGTCGCCAAGGTCGTTCTCGACGAGGATGCAGAACGCATTGAAGTGGTCGTTCCCGACGAGCAGCTTTCGCTGGCGATCGGCCGCCGCGGCCAGAACGTCCGCCTCGCCTCGCAGCTCACGGGTTGGGACATCGACATCCTGACGGAGGCCGAGGAGTCCGAGCGCCGCCAGAAGGAATTCAACGAGCGCACCAACCTGTTCATGGATGCCCTCGATGTCGACGAGATGGTCGGTCAGGTCCTGGCCTCCGAAGGCTTCGCTGCCGTCGACGAGCTTGCCTATGTCGACCTCGACGAGATCGCCTCCATCGACGGCTTCGACGAGGACACGGCGACGGAAATCCAGACGCGCGCCCGGGAATATCTCGACCGCATCGAGGCCGAGGCCGACGCCAAGCGTACGGAACTCGGCGTTTCCGACGAGTTGCGTCAGATCGACGGCATCACCTCGCAGATGATGGTCGCGCTGGGCGAGGACGGCATCAAGACCATCGAGGACTTTGCCGGCTGCGCTGCCGACGATCTCGTCGGCTGGACGGAGCGCAAGGACGGGGAGACCAAGAAGTTCGAGGGCCTGTTCTCGAAGTTCGAGATTTCGCGCGCCGAGGCAGAGGCGATGGTCGTGCAGGCGCGCCTTGCGGCCGGTTGGATCACCGAGGACGACCTTGCCAGCGAGGATGCCCCCGTTGAGGTTGTGGAAGGTGCGGAGCAGGACGCCTGACCGGCGTCCCCTCCTGAGGTAAGCAGCAGCTGGAGATGCCGTTGCCCGAGAAAAGAACGAAGGACGACGGCGAACTCGGCCGGATGTGCATCGTGACCCGCGAGAGCGGCGATCCCGACATGCTGATCCGCTTCGTCGCCGGTCCGGACGGCAATGTGGTCGCCGACTTGAAGCGGCAACTTCCGGGTCGCGGGTGCTGGGTGAAGGCTGAACGGGCGCTGATCGACAAGGCGGTGGCCAGGAAGCTCTTCGGTCGCGCGCTCAAGGCGGACGTCAAGGCATCGGCCGATCTCGGCGCTGAAGTTGAACGGCTCCTCCTGGGGCAGCTTGCGGGCATGATGAACATGGCCCGCAAGGCTGGACAGTTCATCACCGGCGGCATGAACGTCGACAAGGCGGTGCGCGCGGGCGCGGCGCTTGCGGTGTTCCACGCTGCCGACGCTGCCGCCGATGGCGTCCGCAAGATTGACCAGGCGCGGAGGGCCTATATGTTCGCCGCGGACGAAGAGACAGAAGTGCCTTCGTTCCGCTTCGTGACGGAGGCGGAAATGGAGGCGCTTTTGGGCCAGAATGCTTTTATCCATGCCGCGGCGCTTGCAGGGCAGGCGGGTGAGGGTGTAGTGAAGCGCGCAATCATGCTCGAAAGGTACCGTGGCGATGGCTCGGTTCGGGCGCAGGGCGACGCTCGCCAGCCAAAGCAATGACGCGGGTGACCGGCCGAAACCGGCATCTAGCGACACCAATTGAACGACAGGGTCTGGTGATACGCATCCGGCCCTGATCTAACGGAACGGAAACGGAATGACGGACAACAAAGACGACAAGACGATCAGCGTAGCGGGCAAGAAGACGCTGACCCTGAAGCCCTCGGGGGTTCAGCAGGGTACAGTGCGTCAGGACATGGGCCGTGGCCGCACGAAGGCCGTCGTGGTCGAGACCCGCAAGCGGCGTCCGTCGCGGCCGGAGGACGAGCGCCCGCCGGTCCATACGCCGGCGCCGTCGCCGCGTGTCGCCGAGCAGCCCGTGCGCCATCAGCCGGCTCCGCCGCCGCGCCAGGAACCGCAGCGCCCGCGCATGGGTGTCGTGCTGAACCAGCTTTCGCCGGAAGAGATCGAGGCCCGCCGCAGGGCGCTTGCCGAAGCGCAGGTGCGCGAGGTCGAGGACGCGCGCCGCCGCGCCGAGGAAGAGGCGCGCCGCAAGGTCGAGGAAGAAGCGCGCCGCAAGGCCGATGAGGAAGCGCGCATCCAGCGCGAGAAGGAAGAGGCCGAGCTCCGGGCCGCTGCCGAAGCGCGCGGCGAGACCATCGTCGAGCAGGCTGCCGCACCCGTCGAAGCGCCAGTTGTTCCCCCCGTTGTAGCGCCGCGTCCGCAGGGCGCCCGTCCGGCCGCCCCGACCGCCGCCCCAGCTGTTGGCGCACGCGGTCGCCGTGAAACCGAAGAAGAGGAGAGCCGCGCACGCGGTCCAAGCGGTCCGGCACGCGGCAAGGTCACGCGTCCCGAGCCTGCCAAGGTGCCGGCCCGCCCGAAGGGCGACGAGGGACGCCGCCAGGGCAAGCTGACGCTGACGACAGCGTCGACGGACGAGGACGGCACGCAGCGCGGCCGTTCGCTGTCGGCCATGCGTCGCCGCCAGGAGAAGTTCAAGCGCTCCATGATGCAGGAGACCCGCGAGAAGATTTCGCGCGAAGTCGTTCTGCCGGAAACCATCACGATTCAGGAACTGTCGCAGCGCATGTCCGAACGCGCCGTCGACGTCATCAAGTACCTGATGAAGGAAGGCCAGATGATGAAGCCGGGCGACCTGATCGACGCCGACCTGGCGGAGCTGATCGCCGGCGAATTCGGCCACACCGTCAAGCGCGTATCGGAATCGGACGTCGAAGAGGGCATCTTCAACGTTTCCGACGACGAGGCGGAGCTGGTGTCGCGCCCGCCGATCGTCACCATCATGGGTCACGTCGACCACGGCAAGACCTCGCTGCTCGACGCCATTCGCCATGCGAACGTGGTGGCCGGGGAAGCGGGTGGCATCACCCAGCACATCGGCGCCTACCAGGTCGAGCAGGACGGCAACAAGATCACCTTCATCGACACCCCCGGCCACGCCGCCTTCACGGCGATGCGTGCCCGCGGTGCGCAGGCGACCGACATCGCGATCCTCGTCGTCGCAGCCGACGATAGCGTCATGCCGCAGACGATCGAGTCCATCAACCACGCCAAGGCGGCGGGCGTGCCGATCATCGTGGCGATCAACAAGGTCGACAAGCCGACGGCCGACCCGCAGAAGGTGCGCACGCAGCTGCTGCAGCACGAGGTCTTCGTCGAGACCATGGGCGGTGAAGTGCTCGACGTCGAGGTATCGGCGAAGAACGGCACCAACCTCGACAAGCTCCTCGAAGCGGTTCTGCTGCAGGCCGAAATCCTCGATCTCAAGGCCAACCCGAACCGCACCGCCGAAGGTGTCGTCGTCGAAGCCGAACTCGATCGCGGCCGCGGCGCCGTCGCCACCGTCCTCGTCCAGAAGGGTACGCTGGCCCCGGGCCAGATCATCGTTGCCGGCGACCAGTGGGGCCGCGTCCGCGCCCTCGTCACCGACAAGGGCGAGCATGTGAAGGCTGCTGGTCCCTCGACGCCGGTCGAGATTCTCGGCCTTTCGGGTACGCCGGCTGCCGGCGACAAGTTCGCCGTCGTCGAGAGCGAGAGCCGTGCCCGCGAAATCTCCGAGTACCGCCAGCGCCTCGCCCGCGAGAAGCAGGTGGCGCGCCAGTCGGGTTCGCGTGGCTCGCTCGAGCAGATGATGAGCCAGCTGCACTCGTCCGGCCTGAAGGAGTTCCCGCTCGTCATCAAGGGTGACGTGCAGGGCTCGATCGAAGCCATCGCCGGCTCGCTCGAAAAGCTCGGCACCGACGAGGTGCGCGCTCGCATCGTCCATTCGGGCGCGGGCGGCATCACCGAGTCGGACATCTCGCTCGCCGAAGCGTCGAACGCCGCCATCATCGGCTTCAACGTCCGCGCCAACGCGCAGGCCCGCAGCCTCGCCGAGCGTCAGGGCATCGAGATCCGCTACTACAACATCATCTACGACCTGATGGATGACGTGAAGGCGGCGATGTCGGGCCTGCTGTCGCCGGAGCGCCGCGAGACCTTCCTCGGCAACGCCGAGATCCTGGAGGTGTTCAACATCACCAAGGTCGGCAAGGTCGCCGGCTGCCGCGTCACCGAAGGCAAGGTCGAGCGTGGTGTCGGCGTTCGCCTGGTCCGCGACAACGTCGTCATCCACGAGGGCAAGCTCAAGACGCTCAAGCGCTTCAAGGACGAGGTCTCGGAAGTGCAGTCCGGTCAGGAGTGCGGCATGGCCTTCGAAAACTACGAGGACATCCGCGCCGGCGACACGATCGAGTGCTTCCGCGTGGAGCACATCACGCGCACGCTGTAAGGGCTCGTCCACTCAGCTATCATGCGAGCGCCGGAGTTTTCGGCGCTCGCATTTTTTTGAAGGTAACGACAATGACCAGAGCAACTTCCTCCGCCCCCTCGCAGCGCATGCTGCGCGTCGGCGAACAGGTGCGGGCGGCGATCACGCAGGTCCTGCAGCGCGGCGAAGTGCGCGATCCGCTGATCGAGAAGACGGTGATCTCCATATCCGAAGTGCGCATGTCGCCCGACCTGAAGCACGCGACGGCGTATGTCACCCCGCTTGGCGTGTCGGATCACAACGCCGTTATCGAGGCGCTGAACAAACATGCGAAATACATCCGCGGCAGGCTCGGGCCGCAGCTCAGGCAGATGAAATACATGCCGGACGTGCGCTTCCGCGACGACACGAGCTTCGACAACTACCAGAAGATCGACGAGCTGCTGCGCTCGCCCGAGGTCGCCCGCGATCTCGACGACACCGACGAACAATAATCGAAGATACGAATGTCCAAACCACGTAAACCCAAGGGCCGCCCGATCTCGGGCTGGCTGATCCTCGACAAGCCGTTTGATTTCGGCTCGACCGAAGCCGTTTCCAAGATCAAGTGGCTGTTCAAGGCGCAGAAGGCCGGCCATGCCGGCACGCTCGATCCGCTCGCCTCCGGCATGCTGCCGATAGCGCTCGGCGATGCGACGAAGACGGTCCCGTATGTCATGGACGGCCGCAAGATCTATGAGTTTACCGTGACCTGGGGCGAGGAGCGCGCGACCGACGATCTCGAGGGCGAGGTGACGCGGTCGTCCGATACACGCCCGACCGCGGATGCGATCAAGGCCTTGCTGCCGGGCTATACCGGTGTCATCCAGCAGGTCCCGCCGCAGTTCTCGGCGATCAAGATCGACGGGGAACGCGCCTATGACATTGCCCGTGACGGCGAGACGGTGGAAATACCCTCGCGCGAGGTCGAAATTCATCGCCTGACGCTTCTCGGCTGCCCGGACGCAAACACGGCGCAGTTCGAGGTCGAGTGCGGAAAGGGCACCTATGTGCGCGCGCTTGCCCGCGATTTCGGTCGCGATCTTGGCTGCTACGGTCATATCTCGGAACTGCGCCGCACCTATGTCGCTCCGTTCGGCGAGGAAGACATGGTCCCGCTTGCGGATCTGACTGCGCTTGAGTCGATCGAAGACGAGGCCGAGCGGCTCGCGGCCCTGGATGCGTTCCTGATTGAGACCGCCGAGGCGCTGTCGAGCCTGCCGCAGATCGTCGTCAACGACGACCAGGCGCATCGCTTGCGGATGGGCAATCCGATCATCCTGCGTGGCCGCGACGCACCGGTAACCGCCGACGAGGCCTATGTCACGGCGCGCGGCAAGCTTGTTGCAATCGGCGAGATCGGCGGCGGCGAATTCCGCCCGAAGCGGGTGTTCAGCTAAGCCGATGCGCGCGGCCGGGCCGCGCGCACAATTTAGCCGATCAGGCGAGACCTTCGGCTTTCAGCGTCGCCTGAACGGACGGGCGCGCCGCGATCCGCTCGACGTAAGCCGTGAGATTGGGCCAGGCGGCAAGCGAAATGCCGGTGACGTTTGCCCAGCTGGCGACGACGAACGCGTAGGCATCCGCGACCGTGAAGGCTGAGCCGGTCAAGTAGGCCCGGCCATCGGCGAGACACGATTCCAGCCAGGCGAACTTCTTGCCGACCATTTCGCGTGCGGCGTCCTTTTCCGCATCCGTCTTGCCGGGCTGGAAGATAGGGCTGAACGCCTTGTGCAGCTCCGATCCGACAAAGCTCAGCATTTCGTTCACGCGCGCGCGGGCCAAGGTCCCGGCCGGCGGCGCAAGGTCGGTCGCGCCATTGGAGTCTGCGATGTACTGAAGGATTGCCGGGCCTTCGGTGAGGATTTCGCCTTCGGCGATTTCGAGCGCAGGCACGGCGCCCTTGGGATTGATCGCCCAGTAGTCCCGGCCGCTCTCCATGACCTTGGTCTTGGTGCTAACCTGTTCGACCTCGAAAGGCTTCCCAATTTCGTGGAGGATTACATGGGAGGCCATCGAGCAGGCGCCGGGCGAATAGTAGAGCTTCACGTGGATTTCCTTTCTGGAAAATTATCTGCAACGACGCCGGCAATACTCCCCTGGCGCTCGTTTGCAAACACGGCATTTGATCGCTGGGTCTCGCCTGCATGTCGCGGAATGACCAGATGTCGCGACTTGATTTCCGTCAATACGCAAGGCTGAATGGTACAGCAGACACTGACATTTCGACGGCGGTGCAATGCCAGGCAAGCAGTAGCGCGAAGCGCATTACGCGGAGCGGCCCCGGTTGACGATGAGCAAAAAAGGCAGACCGACAGCACCAAGCCAACCCAACGGTTGGGACAGCTGGCGCGAACGAATGCGCCGTCCGGTCGCTTTCTACCTGGTCTGCCTCATTCTCGTGGTCGTCCTGCCTTCCTTCATATACGCCACGATCGTCCTCAACCGGACGAACGAGGCCCAGGAGCGCGCGGTTGAACTGCTTTTGAAAGCCTCGACCGAGTCTGTAAACAGGGTGATCGACCGCGAGGTGTCGTCCATGCTGTCGATGCTGGCGTTCTTCTCGACCTCCAACTATCTGCAGACTGGCGACTACCGGAACCTGCAGGTACAGGCGGATACGGCGCTGGTGGGGACGAATGCCCATCTGCTTGTGATCGGTCCGGACTATCAGCAGCGACTGAATTCGCGCGTGCCTTATGGCACCGAGCTCGGCCAGACAGCGGATCGAGCGACGGCGGAAAAGGCATTTGCGACCGACAGACCCGCAGTATCCAGCCTGTTTTTCGGGAAAACCGCACAGAACTGGGTCTTCAATGTGCATTATCCTGTCCGGCTCAATTCCGGCGAGCGGATATTGTTGACCCTGACGCAGGATGCGGGTCATCTGCTCAAGGTCGTGAACCCGGACATTCTTTCTCCGGAGTGGAATGCAGCCGTGCTGGACGATGCTGGCAAAGTGATCGTGTCGACCGACCCCGCGATCAACACCGGCGATCCATTCTTCCTTCAGGTGGTTCCCGCCTTGCGGATCGGCCTTGGCAGCGCGCGCCATCAGGACGTCGACTATCAGGTCGTGACGGACTTTTCGCCCCTGACCGGCTGGAAGATCGTTGCCTGGGCGAAGGCGGCGGATGTTCGGGCAACGGCGATGTCGTCGCTGCTATGGTTGACTGCCGGCGGGGCGATCATCGCCACGCTGGCGACGGCAGGTGCCGTCCTCATTGCACGGATTCTTTCGCGGGATGTGCGTCTGCTTGCGCATGACGCCAAGCGGCTCGGGATGGGCGAACGCGTGCCGCCGCGGCGCCACGTTATCGCGGAGCTCGACACGGTATCCAAAGCTCTGTCGGAGGCAGCCGAAGCACGGACACGGGCCGAGAACGAGATACGGTTTCTCATGCGCGAGGTGGCGCATCGCTCCAAGAACCAGCTGACCGTCATCCAGGCGATGTTGAACCAGTCCGTCAGCACAAGAGAAACGGCCGTGGCCTTCGCCGATTCCTTCCGCAAGCGGCTGGCCGGGCTTGCACGATCGACCGAACTGATGATCACGAATGCCGCGCTTGGCGTCGACCTCGCCGAGCTTGCCGAAAACCAGCTGAAACCCTTCGTGCCCGTCGATGCCGGACGGGTTCGGGTGTCCGGGCCGCCGGTGCGGCTCGACAGTCAGGCATCGCAAACGCTGGGCATGGCGCTTCACGAGCTTGCGACCAACGCGGCCAAGCATGGCGCGTTCGCCAATGACAGCGGCATCGTCGAATTGTCCTGGGGACTGGAGGCAGACCGCCTGAACCTTGTCTGGCGCGAAAGCTGTTCGAATTTCGATCCGGGCCTGGCCGAGACACAACCGAAGGGTTTTGGAAGCGTCGTGCTGGAACGCATGCTCGGCATTGCCTTGGACGCGGAGCTGGAACGTAGAATGCATGCGGACGGAATAGAATGGCGGTTTTCGATCCCGTTGTCGAAGCTCAAGGAGGGGGTAGGCGAGGGGGCTGGTGAAGGGGAAGTCTGAAGGCGATATGCGGTGAGGGCCGGCACGCGGTCAGCCTGATCGACGCCCCTTCCATTTCGGACTCGAATGGTTTATAGGCAGCGCCAGCATGCGGACACGTTTCCGTCTGCCTTAATGGCCATCGCTGGACGACATCCCGGCGATTGGCGACCCAAAGTCCTCCATTTCAAGAAAGGATCACCGATGTCGATCACTGCTGAGCGCAAGGCTGCGCTGATCAAGGAATACGCAACCGTCGAAGGCGACACCGGTTCGCCGGAAGTCCAGGTTGCCATCCTGACCGAGCGCATCAACAACCTGACGGAACACTTCAAGGGCCACAAGAAGGACAACCACTCCCGTCGTGGCCTCCTGACGATGGTTTCGAGCCGCCGCTCGCTTCTTGACTACCTCAAGAAGAAGGACGAGGCCCGTTACAGCAAGCTGATTGCTGCTCTGGGCATCCGCCGCTAAAGGTTTCCTGGCGGGCGTTCCTCACGGGACGCCCGCCAGTCGTATTCGCGGAAGATTTCCGCTGCTGTTCCGCTGATCGGAACGAGACACCTCCAGCAGGCCGGATGGGCCGGACCTGCGGAACCAACCGATGACCTGTCATGGGGCAGGATTGCAGGATGCTTCAGGCGCTCGCCTGTGTCCGCCGGCGCGACGCGCCGGAACCGGACGGTGAGCAGAGCCAGGAACAGGAAGCCTCCCGTTGTCTTGCCCATGATGCGTCACGAATGCGGATAGAACCACCTGCGCCGGCAAGGCGGCGGTGCGTATCTCCGCAACACGTAAGGACAAGACATGTTCGATACCCACACGGTTGAAATCGAATGGGCGGGTCGTCCGCTCAAGCTCGAAACCGGCAAGATCGCCCGTCAGGCTGACGGTGCGGTTCTCGCCACCTACGGCGAGACCGTCGTTCTCGCCACCGTCGTCTCGGCCAAGGCGCCCAAGCCCGGCCAGGACTTCTTCCCGCTGACCGTCAACTACCAGGAAAAGACCTATGCCGCCGGCAAGATCCCGGGCGGCTACTTCAAGCGCGAAGGCCGTCCGAGCGAGAACGAGACCCTCGTCTCGCGCCTGATCGACCGCCCGATCCGCCCGCTCTTCCCGGAAGGCTACAAGAACGACACCCAGGTGATCGTCACGGTCATGCAGCATGACCTGGAAAACAATCCGGACGTTCTGTCGATGGTTGCCGCTTCCGCGGCGCTGACGCTTTCCGGCATCCCGTTCATGGGCCCGATCGGCGGCGCCCGCGTCGGCTACATCAACGGCGACTACGTCCTCAACCCGCATCTCGACGAGATGGACGAATCTTCGCTCGACCTCGTCGTCGCCGGCACGCAGGACGCGGTCCTGATGGTCGAATCCGAAGCCAAGGAGCTTCCGGAAGACATCATGCTCGGCGCCGTCGTCTTCGGCCAGAAGGGCTTCCAGCCGGTCATCGACGCCATCATCAAGCTCGCTGAAGTCGCTGCCAAGGAACCGCGCGAGTTCGAACCGGAAGATCATTCCGCGCTCGAGGCCGAGATGCTGGCGATCGCCGAAGCCGAACTGCGCGACGCCTACAAGATCACCGAGAAGGCCGCCCGTTACGCCGCTGTCGACGCCGTCAAGGCGAAGGTGAAGGCCCACTTCTTCCCGGAAGGTGCGGAGCCGAAGCACACCGCCGAAGTCATCGGCGCGGTCTTCAAGCACCTGCAGGCCAAGATCGTCCGCTGGAACATCCTCGACACCAAGAGCCGCATCGATGGCCGTGACCTCGTCACTGTCCGTCCGATCGTCTCGGAAGTCGGCCTCCTGCCGCGCACGCACGGCTCGGCGCTGTTCACCCGTGGCGAGACGCAGGCGATCGTCGTTGCCACGCTCGGCACCGGCGAAGACGAGCAGTATGTCGACAGCCTGACCGGCATGTACAAGGAGCGTTTCATGCTCCACTACAACTTCCCGCCCTTCTCGGTCGGTGAAACGGGCCGCATGGGTTCCCCGGGCCGCCGCGAAATCGGTCACGGCAAACTCGCATGGCGCGCTATCCGCCCGATGCTGCCGGCAACCGAGCAGTTCCCCTACACGCTGCGCGTCGTCTCCGAGATCACCGAGTCCAACGGCTCGTCGTCGATGGCCACCGTCTGCGGCACCTCGCTGGCGCTGATGGATGCCGGCGTTCCGCTGGCCAAGCCGGTCGCCGGTATCGCCATGGGCCTGATCAAGGAAGACGAGCGCTTCGCCGTTCTCTCCGACATCCTGGGTGACGAAGACCACCTCGGCGACATGGACTTCAAGGTTGCGGGCACCGAAGCCGGCATCACCTCGCTGCAGATGGACATCAAGATCGCCGGCATCACCGAAGAGATCATGAATGTCGCGCTGAACCAGGCCAAGGGCGGCCGTCTGCACATCCTCGGCGAAATGGCCAAGGCCATCACCGAGAGCCGTTCGGAACTCGGCGAGTTCGCTCCGCGCATCGAAGTGATGAACATCCCGGTCGACAAGATCCGCGAAGTCATCGGTTCGGGCGGCAAGGTCATCCGCGAGATCGTCGAAAAGACCGGCGCCAAGGTCAACATCGAGGACGACGGCACCGTCAAGATCGCCTCTTCCTCGGCCAAGGAGATCGAAGCGGCCCGCAAGTGGATCCACTCGATCGTCGCCGAACCGGAAGTCGGCCAGGTCTACGAGGGCACGGTCGTCAAGACCGCCGACTTCGGCGCCTTCGTCAACTTCTTCGGCCCGCGTGACGGTCTGGTTCACATTTCGCAGCTCTCCTCCGAGCGCGTCGCCAAGACCACCGATGTCGTCAAGGAAGGCGACAAGGTCTTCGTCAAGCTCATGGGCTTCGACGAGCGCGGCAAGGTGCGCCTGTCGATGAAGGTCGTCGACCAGGCGACCGGCAAGGAAGTTGCAGCCGAGAAGAAGAGCGACGGCGGCGAGGCTGCCGAGTAACATCGTCTCGATCGAATGCGGGGGCGCGGAGCGGCATGTTCCGCGCCCCTTTTTCATTGAAGAAGCGGGAACAATCCGCACACCTCCTGAAAGTCCAGTCCATGAGCCGCGACGCGCTTAAAACCCTGTTCCATCCCTTTGCCGCCGGCCTGGTCGACATGCCGGCCGAAGGCCAGCGCTACCTTTTCCTTGGTGCCGAAGCCGGCCAGCGCCCGCCGGAGGGATTTGCGGCGGAGATCGACGCGGTACAGCCCCTGCGGCCCTTGTTCCGGGCGCTGGAGGCGGCGCGCGCGAAGGTGGTGCCGGTTGCCGAAGGCGAGGGCTATGACGGCGCGCTCGTGCTTTGCAGCAAGCACAAGGGGGAAAACGAGAACCGCATCGCCGAAGCCTTGCTGCGCGTACGCGAGGGCGGCCTGATCCTGGTCGCCGGTGGCAAGGAGGATGGCATCCAGTCGCTGCGCAAGCGCATCGACCGTTATGAATTCGGCGGCGATCACGCGCCGAAGCATCATGGCGTCGCGTTCTGGTTTACTCGTCCTGCCGATGTCAGCGAGGCTGCAATGGCGCTGACGGCCAGGTCCGTCCGCGTCGAAGGCCGCTTCACCGCCGCGCCGGGCATGTTCTCGCACGATCGCGTCGATGAAGGCTCCGAACTGCTGGCAAGCCGGATTCCGGCCGACTTCCGCGGCCATGCAGCCGATTTTGGCGCGGGCTGGGGCTATCTCTCGGCGCTGCTTTGCGAGCAGGCGCCCGGTCTCAAGGGGGTCGACCTGTTCGAGGCGGACTACAATGCGCTGGAGGCGGCCAAGGCGAACATGGCCGAGAACTGCCCCGACGTGCCGGCCCGCTTCTTCTGGCAGGACCTGACCGCCGAAGCGCCGCGCGACCACTACGACCTGATCGTCATGAACCCGCCCTTCCACGAAGGCCACGCCGCCGACCACGGCCTCGGTGCGGCGATGATCCGCATGGCGGCAAAGTCGCTAAAATCCGGCGGCCGGCTCCTGATGGTCGCCAACCGCGGCCTGCCCTATGAGCCGGTGTTGAAGGAAGCCTTCAAGGACAGCGGCGAAGTCTGCCGCAACGCTCGCTTCAAGGTTCTGTGGGGCAAGCGGTAAATCCGTCCATTCTTGATGGAAACGGCAGCCTAAGCGGGGCTGTCGGCTGCCTCGTATTCCCTTTTTTAATTCGGATACGTTTTAAGAAGCCGGGCTGCCATTGCAGCGCTTGGCCGGGGATTTGACGATGAGCTTTACCGAAACGACCACGACGTCCTGGTTTGCCAGGCTCAAGAACGCTCTTGTCATGATCCTGGTCGGCATCGTGCTGGTCTGCGGCTGCATCTGGCTGCTTGCCTGGAACGAAGGCCGTTCGGTGACGACCTACCGGGCGCTGGTCGAAGGTGCGGGGCTGGTTGTTTCGGTCGACAGCGCATCGATGGATCCTGCGAACGAAGGCAGGCTGGTGCATGTCGCCGGCGCCATTACGCCCGATGGCGTGCCGGCGGACGACGAACTTGTCGTCTCGGCGGAACGTGCCTTCGCCGTCCGGCGTATCGTGGAAATGTACCAGTGGGTCCAGCAGGAAAAGTCCGAGACCCAGAAGCAGCTCGGCGGCAGCGAAGAGACGGTCACAACCTATACCTACGCCAAGGAATGGCGAAGCGACGCCATTGATTCCGGCGGTTTTCGCCAATCCGGGCACGACAATCCGGACATGCCGATCGAGGGGGCTTTCTTCACCGTCGACAGTGCCCGCCTTGGGGCATTCCGGGTCGACGGCGAGGCGGCTGCCGCTCTGGGCCGGAGCACCGCGATCAAGCTGACATCCGATGATGCCGTGCAAATAGGCGCTATCATCGATGTGGACGCATCCGCATCGATACAAAACGGCTGGGCGATCCTCTCCGAAGATCCCCGCAAACCGGCGGTCGGCGATCTGCGCGTCCGGTTGGAGCGGGTCGATCTCGGCGAGGCGAGCTTCGTTGGCGCGCAGCGGGGCGACGGGCTTGTCGGCTATCGGACCAGCAACGGACGCACACTGTTCCTGAGCGAGGCAGGGGTCGTGGATGCAGCGCGGATGTTCGACGCGGCGCAAAGTGAGAACACCCTCATCACCTGGTTGGTTCGCGCCAGCGGTCTGGTAGGGATCTTCGTCGGCTTTGCGATGATGCTGTCGATCCTCGGCGTGATCGCCGATGTGGTGCCGTTCATCGGATCGATCGTCCGCTTCGGTACCGGTGCCGTGGCGCTCGTCCTGACGATGCTGATAGGGCCCGTGGTGATTGCGATCGCCTGGATTGCCTACCGGCCGCTGGTCGCGACAGCTGTCCTCGTCGCCGGAGTTCTGCTCGCAGCCGGGGTCGTCTACCTTCGTCGCGGCAAGCAGGCGGTGCCTGCGGTCAGGTAGTATGGCAGCGACGCCGGCCTGAATGGCGCGGCGTGGCCTTTTCTTTGTGCCTCACGCGTGGTTCCCTCCGCGGAAACGATTCGGCCCCGCTGAACGCATCGTCATTGATGGAGTGTACGTGAGCTATCTCGCATCGAAGATTTTCTGGCTGGCCGCACAGCCACTGTCGATGGCCTTCTTCGCCATCGTTTTCGCGCTTGTCTTCGGTTGGTTCGGTCGAAAACGCCTGCAGGCGCTGTCGATGGCGATGTCCGCATTGATCCTCTTCGTCGCCCTCTACACCAGCACCGGCACGGTCATGCTGCAGGTGCTGGAGAACCACATTCCGAGAGCTGCGATGCCGAGCGCCGGGCCGGGCTGCATCATCGTGCTCGGCGGCAGTTTCGAGGCGGAGGTGATCGCTTCGCGCGGCGGGCTGGAGATGAACCAGGCAGGCGACCGCTTCGTGGAAACGCTGCGGCTGGCGCAGACCTATCCGGATACTCGCATTCTGGTCTCCGGCGGAGATGGCTCGTTCAGTGGCCGCTATGCCGGCGACGCCGCCGTTGCGACCGAGTTTTTCGGAAGTTTCGGGATTCCGGCCGGGCGCCTGATTCAGGAGACCGGCTCGCGGACGACCTTCGAGAACGTCGAGAACACGAAAAGCCTGCTTGCCGAAAACGGTTTGGACAATTGCCTGCTGGTGACCTCGGCCTTCCACATGCCGCGCGCGATCGGGCTGTTTGGCAAGGCTGGCCTGAACGTTCTGCCCTGGCCGACGGATTACCGCACGAGCGGCGCCGCGCGGTTGGCGCTGGATTTCACCCAGCCCTCGGCCAACGCGCAACTGACCACGACGGCGATGCGGGAATGGGTCGGGCTCCTTGCCTATTACCTCGCCGGGCGTACACCGTCGCTGCTGCCGGGCTGATTCGACCCGACCTAGCGTGGCCGGCGTCTATCTCTTGGAGATGGTGTCGAAGCGCAGGCCGCGGACGCGGCTGGTGATGATGCAGTATTCGTCGTTGTCGCGACCGCAGGAGGCGGCGTTGGCCTTCATCTCGAACACGAGGTTGCCGTAGCGCTTCTTCAGTTCGTATCCGTAGAGATCGGCGTTGGCGATGAAGACATATCCGCCTTCCGCGACGCCGACGTAAAAATTGTGGGGGCAGCCGACACTGCCGCAGAGCTTGCCATCGATCCCGTCGCAATTGACCGCGCCGAGATTGGTGATCGCGTCGTCCAGGCCGTCATTGTTGAAGTCGACGACGGCGGCGAAGTCGTCACCATAGACCGCCGTTTTGCACTGTTCGGCCACCTGGGTCTTCTCGTAGGCGACCGCATTATCGATGATTTCCGCCGCCTGGCCCGGTACTGCCTGGACCAGGGCAAAGGATAGAAGGGCTATCCGAAGGGCAAAGCGGGAAAACATCGTGCGAGGCCTTTCCATGATGGTGGGATCGGTCAAGATAGCGCCGCACGCCTCTTCTCGGCGCGCGTGGGCTATTTGGACCGCATCATTGCCTGATCAATCTGTCGCGAGGCTGGCTGTCTGTCGCGACGACCGCTGTGAGAAGGGGAACGCGTGACGATACTCGAACTGCTCGACTATGCCGGCGTCGCCGTGTTTGCCGCGACCGGTGCGCTTTCGGCTTCCCGCAAACAGCTCGATGTGATCGGCTTTCTCTTCCTGGCGGCGGCGACGGGGATCGGTGGTGGCACGTTTCGCGATCTGATTCTGGGTGCCGCGCCGGTTTTCTGGGTGGCCAAGCCGACCTATCTGATCGTGTGCGTCGCCGTAGGGCTGGTGGTCTTCTTCACCGCGCATTTGTTCGAGTCGCGCTATCGCCTGCTGTTGTGGTTCGACGCGCTCGGCATGGCGGCATACAGCGTGATGGGGGCGGCCAAGGGATTGGCGGCGACGGGCTCTCCGACCGTCGCGGTCGCGACCGGTGTCATGACTGCGAGCGTCGGCGGTATCCTGCGCGATGTGCTGGCAAGCGAGCCGACCATTCTGTTGCGGCCGGAGATCTACGTGACTGCGGCACTTACTGGCGCCTCGGTGTTCACGGCTGCGGGCCTGGTTGGCGCGCCGCTTGCGGCCGCCTCGGCGGCAGGCTTCGTCGCCGCCTTTCTCGTGCGCGGGGGCGCGTTGCGGTTCGGCTGGCGCTTTCCCGTCTACAAACCACGCCCCGGGCGACATCCCGACGACGTGATGTAGGTCGGCGATGGTGCAGAAGAGAGGTCTCCGAAAGGCCAGCGTCAGCGAGACTTTTTCGAGCGCAGCCGGATGATGACGTCGACGTGGGCGATTTCCATGCC
Organism: Mycoplana sp. 10N416; assembly: GCF_056394765.1. Lineage (NCBI taxonomy): Bacteria > Pseudomonadati > Pseudomonadota > Alphaproteobacteria > Hyphomicrobiales > Rhizobiaceae > Mycoplana > Mycoplana sp. 10N416. Next base: position 182,802 of record NZ_JBFTIM010000004.1, read on the forward strand.
CTCGGGCGGTTCGGGCAGGTTGCCGATCTCGATGCTGCTCAACGGAATGTCGAGCACCTCGTTCTCGCCCTCGACGAAGAAATGATGGTGGTCGGAAATGTTGGTGTCGAAATAGGTACGCGAGCCTTCCATGGCCAAGACGCGGAGAAGCCCTGCTTCCGTGAACTGGTGCAGCGTGTTGTAGACCGTTGCGAGCGAAACGGGGACGCCTGCGTTGACGGCCTCCTCGTGCAGTTCCTCGACGGTCAGGTGGCGATCGCCCTTGGCGAAGAGAAGATCGGCCAGCGCAATGCGCTGCCGCGTGGGCCGCAGGCCGCAGTCGCGCAACCGCGCTTCGAGGCTAACTTCTCTTGCATGCGCCATTGGTGACAAATCCACTTACCGGACCTTGCAGAACAATCTTGACGTTTCGATATAACTTTTGGAACCGGCGGATTCAATAGTTTTGAAATGTGCGACCATGCGGCGCAATGCGGAAAACCAGTAGTTTGGCGATCCGGTCGGCACTTTAGACTAGCTGTAGACCCGGTCATCATGTATGCGGAACGCGAAAATGACGCCGCATTTCGACCGGGATGCGGCTCTCCTCAGCGGCGCGGGATCGAGCCGGCGCTTTCAATTTGGTGCCATCCTGCTCTAATGCTGGATGATAAGAACTTTAGGACCGGGGAAGAAAAGTCCATGACCACCAGGCAGTCCAGCTTCAACTATGAAGAAATCCTCTCCTGCGGACGCGGTGAGCTTTTCGGCCCGGGCAACGCCCAGCTGCCGCTTCCGCCGATGCTCATGGTCCATCGCATCACCGATATTTCCGAAACGGGCGGTGCCTTCGACAAGGGCTACCTCCGCGCGGAATACGACGTGCGTCCCGACGATTGGTATTTTCCCTGCCACTTCCAGGGCAACCCGATCATGCCGGGCTGCCTCGGCCTCGACGGCATGTGGCAGCTCACCGGCTTCTTCCTCGGCTGGCTCGGCGAGCCCGGCCGCGGCATGGCGCTGTCCACCGGCGAAGTGAAGTTCAAGGGCATGGTGCGGCCGAATACGAAGCTGCTCGAATACGGCATCGACTTCAAGCGCGTCATGCGCGGACGTCTGGTTCTCGGCACGGCGGACGGCTGGCTGAAGGCTGACGGCGAGACGATCTACCAGGCGACCGACCTGCGCGTCGGCCTGTCGAAAGACAAGGCCGAGTGAGGCCGCTGCGCGTATCGAGCGACAAAAATAGAAAAGGTCTGTTGAAATGAGACGGGTTGTTGTCACGGGTTTGGGGATCGTGTCCTCCATCGGGAACAATGCGGACGAGGTGACGGCTTCGCTGCGCGACGCCAGGTCTGGCATCAGCTTTTCCAAGGACTTCGCCGATCACGGCTTCAAGTGCCAGGTTTGGGGTGCGCCCAATCTCGACGCGACCGATCTGGTCGATCGCCGCGCCATGCGCTTCCTGTCGCAGGGCGGCGCCTGGAACCATGTCGCGATGAAGCAGGCGATCGCCGATTCCGGCCTGGACGAAGCGGACTACGCCCAGAACGAGCGCGTCGGCATCATCATGGGCTCCGGTGGCCCGTCGACGCGCACGATCGTGGAGGCCTCCGACATCACGCTCAAGAACGGCAGCCCGAAGCGCATCGGCCCGTTTGCCGTGCCGAAGGCGATGTCGTCGACCGCGTCGGCCACGCTTGCCACCTGGTTCAAGCTTCACGGCGTCAACTATTCAATCTCGTCGGCTTGCTCGACCTCCGCACACTGCATCGGCAACGCCGCCGAAATGATCCAATGGGGCAAGCAGGACGTGATGTTCGCCGGCGGCCACGAGGATCTCGATTGGTCGATGTCGAACCTCTTTGATGCCATGGGCGCGATGTCCTCGAAGTACAACGAGACGCCGGCTACCGCCTCGCGCGCCTATGACGTCAACCGCGACGGCTTCGTCATTGCCGGTGGCGCCGGTGTGCTGGTTCTCGAGGAACTGGAACGTGCCAAGGCTCGCGGCGCGAAGATCTATGCCGAGATCGTCGGCTACGGCGCGACGTCGGACGGTTACGACATGGTCGCCCCGTCGGGCGAGGGTGCAGTGCGCTGCATGCGCCAGGCGCTTTCGACGGTGAAGGGCGAAGTCGACTACGTCAACACGCACGGGACCTCGACGCCGGTCGGCGATTCGAAGGAGATCGGCGCCATTCGCGAAGTCTTCGGCGACAAGATCCCGCACATCCAGTCGACGAAGTCGCTCACCGGTCATTCCCTGGGCGCCGCCGGCGTGCAGGAATCGATCTACAGCCTCTTGATGATGCAGGCGGGCTTTATCGGCGAAAGTGCGCATATCGCCGAGCTCGACCCGGAATTCGACGGCGTGCCGATCGTTCGCAAGCGCATCGACAACGCCAAACTCGACATCGCACTGTCCAATTCCTTCGGCTTCGGCGGCACCAACGCGACGCTGGTCTTCCAGCGCTACAACGGATGAGAGACGAAATGACGGGGATCATGAAGGGAAAGCGCGGCCTGATCATGGGGGTCGCGAACAATCACTCGATCGCCTGGGGCATCGCCAAGGCGCTGGCCGGGCAGGGGGCGGAACTCGCCTTCACTTACCAGGGCGAGGCACTCGGCAAGCGCGTCAAGCCGCTGGCAGCCGAACTCGGCTCCGAGTTCCTGCTGCCCTGCGACGTCGAGGACATTGCGTCTGTCGATGCCGTCATCGCCTCGATCAAGGAGCGCTGGGGCAAGCTCGATTTCATCGTCCACGCCATCGGCTTCTCTGACAAGAACGAGCTGAAGGGGCTTTATGCGGACACCTCGCGGGATAATTTCACCCGCACCATGGTGATCTCCTGCTTCTCCTTCACCGAAATCGCCCGTCGCGCCGCCGATCTGATGGACGAGGGCGGCACCATGCTGACCCTGACCTATGGCGGTTCGGTGCGGGTGATGCCGAATTACAACGTGATGGGCGTTGCCAAGGCGGCGCTCGAGGCTTCGGTCCGCTATCTGGCGGGCGACTACGGCCCGCGCGGCATCCGCGTGAACGCGATCTCGGCAGGCCCGATCCGCACGCTGGCCGGCGCCGGCATCTCCGACGCCCGCGCCATGCTGTCCTGGCAGCAGAAGAACTCGCCGCTGCGACGCACCGTCACCATCGACGATGTCGGCAGTTCCGCGCTGTATCTGCTGTCGGATCTCTCCAGCGGCGTGACCGGCGAAATCCACTATGTCGATTCCGGCTTCAACATCACCTCGATGCCGACGCTGGAAACGCTCGCCAGGGCCGACAGCGAATAGCGTCAGCCGCCCCCGGCGTCCGGTCGGGCGCGGTTTTTTCCAGCTGGCTGCTCATCGCAGAATCAGCGTGGCGATCAGAACGAGCATCGCCGCGAGGATGCCGAAGAGCACCCAGCGCACCCGATTGTTCAGGTCCGGTGTTGTGGGATTGGCCGGATGTTTGACAAAGGCGATTGGCGTTTCGGAGGTCGGGGTATGGCCCTCGCCCTCCATCAAGTCCTTGGCAATCACTTCCGCCACGTCCTCTGTGATCGGCGGCCTGGAGGGTCCGAAAACCATCGCACGTGCTCCCCTAGAAACCGCGACGATGGTGGACCCGGAGCAGCGTTTTTGCAATCGGGATTTGCATGGTGGCCGTACAACCCCTCGATGCGGGTGGCCCGTCGATCGCACCGTCGGGTCGCTGGCCATCGGTATAAAGACCATGCCGCTGCCACCACACCGCAAACATGGTAAAGCGCCGGTTCATTTACCGCTTTGCGGGCGTTGAAGCCGCTGCTATATGGCGCCAATGAGCACCAATTCTTCGACGCCCCTGGACCATATCCGCAACTTCTCGATCGTGGCCCACATCGACCACGGCAAGTCGACGCTGGCCGACCGGCTGATCCAGTCGACGGGCGGCCTTGCGGATCGCGAAATGTCCGAGCAGGTGCTCGACAACATGGAGATCGAGCGCGAGCGCGGCATCACCATCAAGGCCCAGACCGTGCGCCTGCACTACAAGGCGCAGAACGGCGAGACCTACATTCTCAACCTGATCGACACGCCCGGCCACGTCGACTTCGCCTACGAGGTTTCGCGCTCGCTGTCGGCGTGCGAGGGCTCGCTGCTCGTCGTTGACGCCAGCCAGGGGGTGGAAGCCCAGACGCTCGCCAATGTCTACCAGGCGATCGACAACAACCACGAGCTTGTCACTGTCCTCAACAAGATCGACCTGCCGGCCGCCGAGCCCGACCGCATCAAGGAGCAGATCGAGGAAGTGATCGGCATCGACGCCTCCGAGGCCGTGCTGATCTCGGCCAAGACCGGTCTCGGCATTCCCGACGTGCTCGAGGCGATCGTCCACAAGCTGCCGGCGCCGAAGAGCCCGGGCGGCGAGAGCGCGCCACTGAAGGCGCTGCTGGTCGATAGCTGGTACGATACCTATCTCGGCGTCATGGTGCTGGTACGCGTCATCGAGGGTCGGCTGGCGAAGGGCCAGACCATCCGTATGATGGGCACGGACGCGAAATACTCGGTCGAGCGGGTCGGCGTGCTGACGCCGAAGATGGTGGCGATGGATAGTCTCGGCCCCGGCGAGATCGGCTTCATCACAGCCTCGATCAAGGAAGTGGCCGATACCCGGGTCGGCGACACGATTACCGAGGACAAACGCCCGACGGCAAAGGCCCTGCCGGGCTTCAAGCCGGCGCAACCGGTCGTGTTCTGCGGCCTCTTCCCGGTCGATGCGGCCGATTTCGAGGACCTGCGCTCGGCGATGGGCAAGCTTCGCCTCAATGACGCGTCGTTCTCGTTCGAGATGGAATCGTCCGCGGCGCTGGGCTTCGGCTTCCGCTGCGGTTTCCTCGGCCTGCTGCATCTGGAAATCATCCAGGAGCGGCTCGAGCGCGAGTTCGACCTCGACCTGATCGCGACCGCACCTTCGGTCGTCTACAAGCTCTTCATGACCGACGGTTCGGAGCGCGAGCTTCACAATCCGGCCGACATGCCGGATGTGATGAAGATCTCCGAGATCCACGAGCCGTGGATCCGCGCGACGATCCTGACGCCCGACGACTATCTCGGCGGCATCCTGAAGCTCTGCCAGGACCGTCGCGGCATTCAGATCGAACTGACCTATGTCGGCACGCGCGCGATGCTCACCTACGATCTGCCGCTCAACGAAGTGGTCTTCGACTTCTACGACCGGCTAAAATCCATCTCCAAGGGCTACGCCTCCTTCGACTACCAGATCACCGACCACAAGGAAGGCAATCTGGTGAAGATGTCGATCCTGGTGAATGGCGAGCCAGTCGATGCGCTGTCCATGATGGTGCACCGCATGGCGGCCGAGAAGCGTGGCCGCGAAATGTGCGAGAAGCTGAAGGAACTGATCCCGAAGCACATGTTCAAGATCCCGATCCAGGCCGCCATCGGCGGTAACGTCATCGCCCGCGAAACTATCTCGGCCCTTCGCAAGGACGTGACTGCCAAGTGCTACGGCGGCGACGCCACCCGCAAGCGCAAGCTCTTGGAAAAGCAGAAGGCCGGCAAGAAGCGCATGCGCCAGTTCGGCAAGGTCGAGATCCCGCAGGAAGCGTTCATTGCCGCGCTGAAGATGGGCGACGAGTGAGGCAACGAAGGGCGGTCCGCCGGCCGCCCCCGAAAGCGGACATCGTCTATTGATCCGCTTTGAAGCGCATTGTCGTCTGGCAGCCTCTTCGTCCGCAACCTATCCGAAGGATAGTTCGAGGTTTTGACGATCTTGCGCAATCACCTTGCATTTCGTCTCGAAGCCTTCGCCAGCGATAACCAGGACAAATTCCGGCGGAATGCCGGCGGAATTTGATACGGTTATGCCCGCACCATCAACGCCGAGGGATTTGATCGTGCAATCAATCACCGAACGCCGAGCGTTGAACAAAATGGTGCCCGCTTTCAGCACGCGCCGACGAGAGCCCATTTCGGCCTGGAGTGACCTCCAGGAAACGCACCGGTTCCTGCCGCCATTCTTGGCCTGATACATGGCCGCGTCCGCCTGAGCCAGCAGCGTATCGACTTCTTTGGTGACGATCGAAAGCGCTGACAGGCCAAAGCTGGCGGTAACGTTGAGCGAGCCGAAGTCTCCATCGATCGCCTGGGATGAGATTGCGGCCCTCAGTTTTTCCGCAACGGCGAGAGCGGCTTCGGGGTCGACATGCGGAAGGATGATCGCAAATTCCTCACCTCCAAGGCGCCCGAACAGATCACCTGCTCTGAGGTTGGACTTGCAGGTCGCAGCGACCACCTTGAGAACCTCGTCTCCCGCCGCATGCCCAAGGGTGTCGTTGACACGCTTGAAGTTGTCGATGTCGAGGACGATGCACGACAGGCTGTGTTGGTGCCTCAGGGCCATCGAGATGATTTGTTCGGCCTCCTCGCGGAAGGCGCGACGAGTAAGGGCTTGGGTGAGACCGTCCGTCGCCGCCGACTGCAGCAGCGTAATCCGGTCCATTGCCACACCGGCCAATTCCTCAAGGATGACGAGTTCTCTGCCTGCGAACGATCTCGGCCTGCGGTCGATCGCACATACGGTTCCGATGGTATGTCCTTGCTTGGTTTTCAGGGGAACGCCCGCGTAGAACCGGATATGCTGATCACCCGTGACGGCGGGATGCTGCGAAAACCGCGGATCCTTCGTGGCGTCCTGCACCACGACAGGCTCTTCGGAAGCAACAATGTGTCGGCAGAACGTGTCTTCGCGCGGGACTTCGTCAGCCACGAGGCCCGAGCATGCCTTGTACCATTGGCGGTGCGCGTCAATCAGGGAAACGATCCCTATCTCGATCGCGAAGATTTCTTTCAGCAGGCGCACCACGCGTTCGAGCCCCTCGTCTTTTGGGGTGTCGAGCAGATCGAGGTCTTCGAGTGCGGCCAGGCGATCAGCTTCCCGCTGCCTCAACTCTGCGGACGACTTTCCGAATGCCTTGACTACCATTGTTTCTTCCTCGCCGAACCGACTGAAGGAAGAGGCGTTTCATAGATTGATGAAGATTTTGAATATCCTTCGCGATGGGCGGTGGCCGTTGTGACGCCATTGCCTATTTCTGACCGATATTGTTGAAAAGCTCGTGGACGAGACCGGTGACCGCTCGTGGACCCGGAACAGACCCTCTCACTCCGCCGTGGCGGCGGTGAACACCGCCAGTTGCGCGGCGAAAGCACGCTTGTATGCAGGCCGGGCTTCGCCGCGGGCGACATAGGCGGAGAGGTTCGGATATTCGTCCAGGAGACCCGATCCCTTCAGCCGGAGCAGCACCGACACCATCTGAAGGTCACCGGCGCTGAACGCGCCATCGAGCCAGTCGGCATCACCAAGCCGAGCGGAAAGCTCGCTCAGCCGCTTGCGGATGCGTTCGTCGATGACGGTCAGGCGCTGCTCGTACCAGGCCGCGTCGCCTTCCAGGTACCGGGCGACTTCGCGGTCGACGATCGGCGGCTCCATCGTGGTGAGCGCGGCAAACATCCAGGTGATCGCCCGCGCCCGGGCATTCGCATCGTCAGGCAGCAGGCCCGCATGGCGCTCGGCGATATGGAGCACGATCGCCCCCGACTCGAACAGGATGAGATCGCCTTCCTCATAGGTCGGAATCTGCCCAAAAGGCTGAAGCGCCAGGTGCGCCGGTTCCTTCATCGCCTTGAAAGAAACAAGGCGAACCTCGTAGGGCTGACCCACTTCCTCCAGCGCCCAGCGAACCCGCATGTCACGCGCCAAGCCCCTACCGCCGTCAGGCGAGCGTTCAAAGGCGGTAATTGTAATGGTCATGCTGCTCTCTCCAGCTTGTCTGCCTTGAAGACGAATGGCCGAACGAGGTTCCGACGCGCGGTGCTCGAAAAGTCGGTGGAGTCAGAACGACTACAGGTGAAAGAATGCGTGCCAGGGCATCTGCTCACTCCATCCCCTCCTTCGCCTCCTGGAACCGCGCCTCGACACGCGGCGTCAAAGGGCGGTGCCGTCCAGTTGTCAGTGCCCGTAGGCCGCGCTAGGAATGGGCGGTACCGCCGATCGGCGATGCGTCCCGCCCTACCCAACTCCGAAGTGATCTCCCATGCCCGCTATCGATCTCGCCGCCCTGCAAGCCATGGTCCAATCTTTGCCCGAGCGAAGCAAGGGTCCCGGCGGCGTCGTCGGCGTCGTCAAGGATGGCGAGGTGATTTTGCGCCATGCCTGGGGTTTTGCCGATCTCGACCGGCGCGTGCCGATGACGGCGCAGATGCTGATCCCGATCTGCTCGATCACCAAGCAGTTCACCTGCGCGGCGCTTCTGGACATCGTCGGTGATCCGGCGAGCCTCGACGCGGCCCTTGCACGCCACCTGCCGAACCTCGAGGATCGGCGGCCCAAGGTCGCGGACCTGTGCAACAACCAGTCGGGCCTGCGCGACTACTGGGCGCTGACGGTGCTGCACGGCGCGATGGCCGACGGGGTGTTTTCCCGGGAGGATACCGCGCGGCTGTTCGCCCGCATGCGCAAGACCCATTTCGCGCCGGGTACCAGCTATTCCTACTCCAACGGCAATTTCCGCATCCTCTCCGACCTGATCGAGGCGGCGGCCGGCAAGCCGCTTGCCGACGTCTATCGCGAACGGCTGTTTGCCCCGGCCGGCATGGACACCGCCATTCTCGCCTCCGACACGGCGGCCCCCCTGAACGGCGTCGTCGGCTATGAGGGCAACGAGAGTGTCGGCTTCTTCCCGGCAACCAATCGCATCTTCTGGTCGGGCGACGCCGGCATCGCCGCCTCGCTGGACGACATGCTCGCCTGGGAGCGTTTCATCGACCGCACGCGCGACGATCCCGATGGTCTCTACAACCGCCTTTCCGTGCCCCAGCCCTTCGCCGACGGCACGGCCTCGCGCTACGGCTTCGGGCTGGCGCGCGAAACGGTGGACGACATTGCACTGACCGGCCACGGCGGCGCGCTCCGCGGCTTCCGTGCGCGCCGGCTGCACGCGGCGTCCGAGCGCCTTTCGGTGGTCGTCATGTTCAATCACGAGGGCGATGCGCATGGGACGGCGACCGCCGTCCTGCGCGCCGCCCTCGGCCGGCCGGAAAAGAAGGCCGAAGCTGCCCGTCCCAAACCCGAGTGGAACGGCAACTACCTCGAGCCATCGACCGGCCTGCTGCTCCGGATCTCTTCCCGCGGAGACGGGCTGACCACGCGCTTTGCCACCTCGCCGGAAGAGCTGACGGTGGATGCGGACGGTGTCGCCTGCGGCGCATCGATGACGCTGGTGCAAGACGGTGACTCCATCCGGATGGAACGGCCCGGCGAGAACCTGCGCGCCATCGCCCGCCGCATTCCCGCCGGACTGCGCGACGACATTGCCGGCCGCTTCGTGTCGGAGGAGCTGGAGGCATCGCTCGAGATCGTCTCGGCCGGCGGCGCCTGGCATGGCGCCTTTGACGGCTTTCTCGGCAAGGGCGCCATGCACCCGATCCATCCGGTTGGCCAAGACGTCTGGCGGCTCTGCTGCCGCCGCTCGATGGACGCGCCGGCGCCCGGCGACTGGACGATCGTGGTTCGGCGAGACGGCGAGGGCCAGGTCAGCGGCCTCACCGTCGGATGCTGGCTCGCCCGCAAGGTGGAATACGTCAAGGCCAGCTGAAGGGGGCAGCCGCGGCGTTATGGTGGTGAACGGGTGGGCCGCGGCGGCGTTTTGGTGCGGCTTACTACGCGCGACCTGGAAACGGCGCGATCTCGGTCGCAACTTTGCCCCTCACCCTGACTCTCTCCCCGCAAGCAGGGAGCGGGAACGGTGGCGTTGCGGCTCCCTTCCTTCTCCCCGCTTGCGGGGAGAAGGTGCCCGGCAGGGCGGATGAGGGACGCAAGCGCAGGGTGGAGTACGTAGGATAGACTGAAGGAGTCGGGAGCCGGTTGCTGGCACGACCACTCCAGAGCTTGTCGTGGCTGTTCAGCCGTTGGGGCGGTTCCAACCGATCCGTCATGCCGGACTTGATCCGGCATCCAGCGCGCGCAAGTCCTTGCGCGCTAAAGAGTCTGTTCGCGCCGCAGACGCGGCGCGGCTGGATCCCGGCTCAAAGGCCGGGATGACGACATTATCGGTCTGTCAGTGATGCGCCGGCTGAATCAAGCGGACGTCAAATATTGCGCCGGCGGCCTTCCAGCAGGTCGAGCACGGAGTTCGCCGCCTCGATGACGTTGGTACCGGGGCCGAACACGGCGGCGACGCCGTGGTCGTGCAGGAACTGGTAGTCCTGGCGCGGAATGACGCCGCCGCAGACGACGATCACGTCACCGCCGCCCTTCTTCTTCAGGTCCTCGACCAGTTGCGGCAGCAGCGTCTTGTGGCCGGCCGCGAGCGAGGACACGCCGATGACGTTGACCTTCTCGCCGAGCGCCATTTCCACCGCCTCTTCCGGCGTCTGGAACAGCGGGCCGGCGAGGACGTCGAAACCGATGTCGCCGAAGGCCGAGGCGATCACCTTGGCGCCGCGGTCGTGGCCGTCCTGGCCGAGCTTGGCAACCATGATCTTCGGTTTGCGCCCGAGTTTTTCGGAAACGCCCGACATCCGCGATTTCAGCACGGCAAGTTCCGGCTCGTCGCGATAGGCCTCGCCATAGACGTCCTTAATGACCTTCGGGGTGGCCGCATGGTCGCCGAACGCCTCGCGCATCGCATCGGAAATCTCGCCGACGGTGGCGCGCGCCCGCGCCGCCTCGACGGCGGCCGCAAGCAGGTTGCCCTCTCCGGTTCGCGCGACCTCAGCCAGTGCCGCGAGGGCTTCGCGTACTTTGGCACTGTCGCGCCGGCGCTTCGTCTCCTCGATGCGTTTGATCTGGGCGGCGCGCACCGCGCTATTGTCGATCTCAAGGATGTCGATCGGGTGCTCGTTTTCCAGCCGGTACTTGTTGACGCCGACAATCACCTCGTCGCCCTTGTCGACCGCCGCCTGGCGGCGCGCCGCAGCCTCTTCGATCATCCGCTTCGGCAGGCCGTCGTTGACTGCTTTGGTCATGCCGCCGAGTTTTTCCACTTCCTCGATCAGCGCCCAGGCCTGTGTGGCCAGTTCGTCGGTCAGGCTTTCGACGTAGTAGGAGCCGGCCAGTGGATCGACGACCTTGGTGACGCCCGTCTCGTGCTGCAGGATCAACTGGGTGTTGCGGGCGATGCGGGCTGAAAACTCCGTCGGCAGCGCGATCGCCTCGTCGAAGGAATTGGTGTGCAGCGACTGGGTGCCGCCAAGGGCTGCCGACATCGCCTCGAAGGCGGTGCGGATGATGTTGTTGTAGGGGTCCTGCTCCTGCAGCGACACGCCGGAGGTCTGGCAGTGGGTGCGCAGCATCAGTGACGAGGTCTTTTTCGGCTCGAACTCCTGCATGATGCGGGTCCAGAGCAGGCGTGCGGCGCGCAGCTTCGCGGCCTCCATGAAGAAATTCATGCCGATGGCGAAGAAGAAGGAGAGGCGGCCGGCGAAGTCGTCGACGTTCAGCCCCTTGGCTAGGGCGGCGCGGACGTATTCGCGGCCGTCGGCCAGCGTGAAGGCCAGCTCCTGCACCAGCGTCGCCCCGGCCTCCTGCATGTGGTAGCCGGAGATCGAGATCGAGTTGAACTTCGGCATCTCCTTGGCCGTGTACGCGATGATGTCGGCGACGATCCGCATCGAGGGCTCCGGCGGGTAGATGTAGGTATTGCGGACCATGAACTCCTTCAGGATGTCGTTCTGGATGGTCCCGGACAGATCTGCGCGGGAAACGCCCTGTTCCTCGCCGGCGACGATGAAGCTGGCGAGGATCGGGATCACCGCGCCGTTCATCGTCATCGAGACCGACATCTCGTTCAGCGGGATGCCGTCGAACAGGATTGCCATGTCCTCGACCGAATCAATCGCCACGCCCGCCTTGCCGACGTCGCCGACGACGCGCGGGTGGTCGCTGTCATAGCCCCGGTGGGTGGCGAGGTCGAAGGCCACCGACAGCCCCTTCTGCCCGGCAGCCAGGTTCTTGCGGTAGAAGGCGTTCGATTCCTCGGCCGTCGAGAAACCCGCATATTGCCGGATCGTCCAGGGCCGGCCGGCATACATGGTGGCGCGCGGCCCGCGCACGAACGGCGCCATGCCGGGCAGTGAGGCGAGGTGATCGATGCCCTTGAGATCCTCGGCCGTGTAGAGCGGCTTGACGTCAATGCCTTCCGGAGTGCGCCAGGTCAGTGTCTCCGGCGAGGCCTTCAGCTCCTTCTCGGCCAGCGCTTCCCAGTCCTTGATGGTCTTCTCGGTCATCGTTCTGCTCCGATTTTAGTTCGTGCGGGCAATCGCGGGTCATCTCGAGGCTGCGTCGGCCCCTCATCCCCCTGCCGGGATCTTCTCCCCGCTTGCGGGGGGAAGGCGGGAGCCGCTTCCGCCTGCATTCCTCTTGCCAGCTTTGGCAAAGGAGCGCTTCCGGTGCCCTCTCCCCGCTTGCGGGGAAAGGGCTAGGGTGAGGGGCAATCCCCGGGATGAGGAGGCAAACGCCGATGCCCACTCTACACCCTCTATTCGAACTCCATGATGATCTCGTCGACGGCGAGGCTGGCGCCGACCGAGACCGGCACCCGCTTGATCACCGCTTTCTTCTCGGCGCGCAGGATGTTCTCCATCTTCATCGCCTCGACCGTCGCCAGCGCCTGGCCAGCCTCGACGGTGTCGCCTTCCGAGACCGCGAGCGCCGTGATCAGGCCCGGCATCGGGCAGAGCAGCATCTTCGAGGTGTCCGGCGGCAGCTTCACCGGCATCAGCCTGGCAAGCTCGGCGACGCGCGGCTCGCGTACGCGGGCGATCACGTCGATGCCCTGCCAGCGCAGCCGCAGCGCATGGCCGGTCTTGTTGACCTTCACGCCCATCGGCACGTCGTCGATGAAGAAGGTCGCGTGCGTCTGGCCCGGCAGCCAGTCACTGCGGATCGCGACGGTCTCCCCATCGGCAAACGTGATCCGCGAGGCGTCGCCTTCCTGCGCCAGCGTCACGTCGACGGTGTCGCGCCCGAAGGCAACGACCCAGTCCGCGCCGACGCGGCGGCGATGGTTGCCGATCGTTCCGGAAATCTTCGTCGCGCGGCGCTGCAGGCGGTCGTTGATCAGCGCTGCCACGGCCGCGATCTTCCGCGCCGACACGGCGTCCGGCTCGACGCCGTGGAAGCCGTCCGGAAATTCCTCGGCGATGAAGGCGGTCGTCAGATGCCCTTCGCGGAAGCGCTTGTGGCCCATCACCGCCGACAGGAAGGGCAGGTTGTGGCCGATGCCCTCGACCTCGAAGTCATCAAGCGCCCGGCCCATCGCGTCGATGGCGGCGGTACGGTCCGAACCCCAGGTGCACAGCTTGGCGACCATCGGGTCGTAATACATCGAAATCTCGCCGCCCTCGTAGACGCCGGTATCGTTGCGCACGACCGTGCCGTCCGCATGCCTGCCTTCCGCCGGCGGGCGGTAACGCGTCAACCGGCCGATCGAGGGCAGGAAGTTGCGGTAGGGATCCTCGGCGTAGAGCCGGCTCTCGATCGCCCAGCCGTTGAGCTTCACGTCCTTCTGGCTGATGGCGAGCTTCTCGCCGGCGGCAACCCGGATCATCTGCTCGACGAGGTCGATGCCGGTGATCAGCTCGGTTACCGGATGCTCGACCTGCAGGCGGGTGTTCATTTCGAGGAAATAGAAGTTGCGGCGGCCGTCGACGATGAACTCGACAGTGCCCGCCGAATGGTAGCCGACCGCCTTGGCAAGGGCGACAGCCTGCTCGCCCATGGCGTGCCGGGTCGCCTCGTCGAGGAAGGGGGAGGGGGCTTCCTCGACCACCTTCTGGTTCCGCCGCTGGATCGAGCATTCGCGCTCGCCGAGATAGAGCGTGTTGCCATGCTTGTCGCCGAGCACCTGGATCTCGATGTGGCGCGGTTGGGTCACGAATTTCTCGATGAAGATGCGGTCGTCGCCGAAGGAGTTCTTCGCCTCGTTCTTGGAAGACTGGAAACCCTCGCGCGCCTCCTGGTCGTTCCAGGCCATGCGCATGCCCTTGCCGCCGCCGCCGGCGGACGCCTTGATCATCACCGGATAGCCGATGGAAGACGCGATCTTCACGGCTTCTTCGGCATTCTCGATCAGGCCCATGTGGCCGGGCACCGTGTTGACGCCGGCTTCGGCGGCGATCTTCTTCGAGGTGATCTTGTCGCCCATCGCCTGGATCGCGCCGACCGGCGGGCCGATGAAGGCGACCCCTTCCTTCTCCAGCGCTTCGGCAAAGGCTGCGTTCTCAGACAGGAAGCCGTAGCCGGGATGGACGGCGTCGGCCCCCGTCTGGCGGATCGCGTCGATGATCCGGTCGATGACGATATAGGACTGGGCGGACGGGGCAGGGCCGATATGCACCGCCTCGTCGGCCATCTGCACATGCAGCGCGTCACGGTCGGCATCCGAATAGACGGCGACGGTGGGGATGCCGAGCTTCTTGGCGGTCTTGATGACGCGGCAGGCGATCTCGCCACGATTGGCAATCAGGATTTTCTTGAACGGCAAGACTAGATCTCCATCACGTCTTCAAACGATTCCGGGAAGGAGGCACGGGCCACCTTCTCGTCGATCACCAGCAATGCCTCGTAGGAGGTCGGGTCGAAATCCTTTTCCGCCGCCAACACCTCGCGTCCGAAGAGCAGGTTGAGCCGGGCCGCATCGAGATTGCCACGCTCGAATGGTTCCGGTCCGAAATGGTGCCAGAGCGCATGCAGGAAGGCGGCATCGATCTTGTGCTCGGCCGAGCCCGGCCGGGCGCGACGGGGCAGCGCCTTGACCGGCGTCACGCCTTTCGGATTGGCGCGGCGGATGGTGAACTGGACACCCGTACCCGGCATGCCGGAAGGGAAGCCACGATGCTTTGTCATGTCGGGAAGATTGGCCATGGGTTCTGATCTTCCCTTACAACGGTATCGTGTCGTGCTTGCGCCAGCGGGTATCGACCTGCTTGTTGCGCAGCGCCGCGAAGGCCCGGGCGATGCGCTTGCGCGACGAATGCGGCATGATCACCTCGTCGATGAAGCCGCGCTCGGCGGCGACGAAGGGATTGGCGAAGCGCTCCTCGTATTCGGCCGTCCGCGCAGCGATCTTCTCCGGATTGCCGAGCTCCGAGCGGTAGAGGATTTCGGTGGCGCCCTTGGCGCCCATCACGGCGATCTCCGCGGTTGGCCAGGCATAGTTGACGTCGGCGCCGATATGCTTCGAGGCCATCACGTCATAAGCGCCGCCATAGGCCTTGCGGGTGATCAGCGTCACCATCGGCACGGTCGCCTGGGAATAGGCGAACAGCAGCTTGGCACCGTGCTTGATGACACCGCCATATTCCTGCGCAGTGCCCGGCAGGAAGCCCGGCACGTCGACCAGCGTCAGCAGCGGGATGTTGAAGGCGTCGCAGAAGCGCACGAACTTGGCGGCCTTGCGCGAGGAATCGATGTCGAGGCAACCGGCCAGCACCATCGGCTGGTTGGCGACGACGCCGACTGTCTGGCCCTCGAGCCGGATGTAGCCGGTGACGATGTTCTTGGCGAAATTCTCCTGAAGCTCGAAGAAATCGCCCTCGTCGGCGATTGCCAGGATCAGTTCCTTCATGTCGTAGGGCTTGTTGGAGCTGTCGGGGATCAGCGAATCGAGCCGGGCTTCCAGTCGCGCCGGATCGTCATGGAACGGGCGTGTGGGCGGTTTCTCGCGGTTGTTGAGCGGCAGGAAGTCGAACAGCAGCCGCACGTGCTCCAGCGTCTCGATGTCGTTCTCGTAGGCCGCATCGGCCACCGAGGACTTCTTCGTGTGCGTACCGGCGCCGCCAAGCTCCTCGGCGGTGACGATCTCGTTCGTCACCGTCTTCACCACGTCCGGGCCGGTGACGAACATGTAGGAGCTGTCGCGCACCATAAAGATGAAGTCGGTCATCGCCGGCGAATAGACCGCACCGCCGGCGCAGGGGCCCATGATGACGGAAATCTGCGGGATGACGCCCGAGGCCTCGGCGTTGCGGCGGAACACTTCCGCGTAACCTGCGAGCGAGGCGACGCCCTCCTGGATGCGGGCGCCGCCACTGTCGTTCAGCCCGATCACCGGCGCGCCGTTGCGCACCGCCATGTCCATGACCTTGCAGATTTTTTGCGCATGTGTTTCCGACAGCGAGCCGCCGAGCACGGTGAAGTCCTGGCTGAACACATAGACCTGGCGGCCGTTGATCGTGCCCCAGCCGGTGACGACGCCGTCGCCGGCGATCTTCTGCTCGGCCATGCCGAAATCGACCGCGCGGTGGGTGACGTACATGTCGTATTCTTCGAACGAGCCCGGATCGAGCAGCACTTCGATACGTTCGCGCGCCGTCAGCTTGCCCTTGCCGTGCTGGGCGTCGATCCGCTTCTGGCCGCCGCCGAGGTAGGCCTCGTCGCGACGGGCCTGCAACTGTTCGAGTATGGGGCGCATTTTTACTCCCTTGGAACCTGTATCGGGCGCCATTATGCCGATCTTTCGTGCTTGAAAACAGTTGAAGATGTGCAAAGGCAGAAATATAAAATAGCAAAATTGAAACTGCGAATTTGCAAACACGATTGAGCAAGTCATGGCGATCGGCAAACTCTTCATCGGCCGCAAGGTACGCGATCTTCGCTTGGCGAGCGGCACAACGCAGAGCCAGTTCGCCGAGCGCATCGGCATCTCCACCAGCTACCTCAACCAGATCGAGAACAACCAGCGTCCGGTTTCGGCTGCCGTCCTGCTGGCGCTCGCCGACAAGTTTCGCCTCGACATTTCCGAACTCTCCGTCGGCGAGAACGACCGGCTGCTGTCGGCGCTCTCCGAGGCGTTGACCGATCCGCTGTTCGAGACCTACTCGCCGAGCCTGCAGGAGCTGAAGCTCGTCACCCAGAACGCCCCCGGCCTGGCGCATTCGCTGATCGCCTGTCATCAGGCCTATCGCCGCAACTCGGAACGTCTTGCGAGCTTCGACGCCACGCTCGGCCGCGCCGGCGGCCCGGCCGAGACGACGCCGTATGAAGAGGTGCGCGATTTCTTCCATTTCGTCGACAACTACATCCACGAGCTCGACATGATCGCCGAACGGCTGGCTGGCGAGCTCGGCATTGGCGGCGGCGACAACCAGTCGGCGTTGACGGACTATCTGGACAAGCGTTTTGGCGTGCGGGTGGCCCGTGGTGCCGCCGGCGACGACGCGATCCGCCGTTATGACCCGACCGCGCGCGTGTTGACGATCAATCCCTATGCCGCCGCTTCTACCCGTGATTTCCAATTGGCGCTGCAGATCTCGCAATTGCAGGCTTCGCAGGAAATTGACGCAGTGGCGCAAGGGGCGGGTTTTCGTTCCGAGGAGGCGCTGGAGATCTGTCGCATGGGCCTGCAGAACTATTTCGCCGGCGCATTGCTGCTGCCATACGGCACGTTCCTGGAGGCCGCGCAGGAACTGCGGCACGACCTGGAACTGCTCGCCGCCCGCTTCGGTGCCTCGATCGAGCAGGTTTGCCATCGCCTCAGCACGCTGCAGCGGCCGGGCCGCAAGGGTGTGCCGATCTTCTTTGCCCGCATCGACCGGGCCGGCAACATCACCAAGCGCCACAGTGCGGCAAAGTTCCAGTTCGCTCGCTTCGGCGCCGCCTGTCCGCTCTGGAACGCGCACGAGGCCTTCGAGCGTCCCGGTCGGATCCTGCGACAGCTCGCCGAGACGCCGGACGGCGTGCGCTATCTCTGTCTGGCCACGCATGCCTCGAAGGGAAGCGGCGGGTTCCGGGCGGCAAGGCCGGAATACGCGCTGGCGCTCGGCTGCGAGATCTCCTACGCGCCCGCCTTCGTCTATGCCGACAACATGGACCTGGAAAACGCCGAGGCGTTCGATCCGATCGGCATCTCCTGCCGCATCTGCGAGCGGTCCAACTGCGCCAGCCGTGCCGTGCCGCCCTTCAAGCGGCGCCTGCACGTCGATCACCACCTGCGCCGC
Organism: Mycoplana sp. 10N416; assembly: GCF_056394765.1. NCBI lineage: Bacteria > Pseudomonadati > Pseudomonadota > Alphaproteobacteria > Hyphomicrobiales > Rhizobiaceae > Mycoplana > Mycoplana sp. 10N416. Next base: position 200,778 of record NZ_JBFTIM010000004.1, read on the forward strand.
ATCGTTCCTTACGGGCTGTAGAGACGAGGGAATGGGTCGCCACGCGGACAAGGTTCGTTGTGGATCAGCAAGTGCGCAAGGCGCGCGACCACCGTGCCCCGCTCCGTGCAATGAGCGGCAATGTCAGGCCTAGTGTTTACGATCGTCCAGATTTCCCCAGACGATGAACGAGGGATTCGCGAAATCGCTGTCCGACGGCTGCTTGGTCTTGCCGTAGGTCAACGGCTCTCCGTCGACCTTGACCGTCGTGCCGCCGGCCGCGCGGAGAACGGCGTCGCCGGCGGCCGTGTCCCACTCCATGGTTCGCCCGAAGCGAGGATAAACATCCGCTTGCCCCTCGGCGACCATGCAAAACTTGAGGGACGACCCCACGGACCTGTGTTCTGTAATCCCATTGTCGACGAGAAACTGCTCGGTTTCCTGACTGTTGTGCGAGCGGCTTGAAACCGCGACCAGCGGCGCGGCGCACGGCCGAACCTGGATTCTTTCGCGACCGGCGATCTTGAAATCTGCGCCGACGAGGAGTTTCTCCGCGCCCTGTGCGCATCCGCTGTAGGCAATGCCCTTCGCGGGCGCATAGACCACGCCAAGAACCGGTGCCCCGTCCTCGATGAGGGCTATGTTCACCGTAAACTCGGGGTTGCGACCGATGAATTCCTTCGTGCCATCGAGGGGATCGATCAGAATGAAGCGGCCGCCCGAAGTCTCGGGGACGTGCCCTGCGGCAGCAGCTTCCTCCGCAACAATCGGAATGTCCGGGAAGGCTGCGGAGATGATGTTCACGATCACCGCCTCCGCACGCTCGTCCGCTTCCGTCACGGGCGAGCAATCAGCCTTCAGGGAGACAGTGGGGCCGGCATCAAAGACCTCGAGGATCGCGCTGCCGGCGGCCAATGCCGCCTCTTCAAATATCCCGATCATCCGATTCTGTTCCATGTATCCGTCGCTCTAGAAGGCTTTCGATCCGGGTGGCGAGTTCGTGTGGCTCCGTGCCAACCGTCTTCAGGTGAAGGTCAGGATTTTCAGGAGGCTCATAGGGTGAGTCGATGCCCGTGAAATTTCTGATTTCGCCGCTGAGGGCACGCTTGTAAAGGCCCTTGGGGTCGCGGCGTGCGCACTCTTCGAGTGGCGTGTCGACGTAGACCTCAAGGAAATCGCCCTCATTCATCAGTTCCCGCGCGAACCGCCGTTCCGAGCGGAACGGCGAGATGAAGGATACCAGGACGATAAGGCCGGCATCCGCCATCAGTTTGGCCACCTCGGCCACGCGGCGGATGTTTTCGACCCGGTCTTCCTCGGTGAACCCGAGATCGCGATTGAGCCCGTGCCGGACGTTGTCGCCGTCGAGCATATAGGTGTGCCGACCCTTTGCATGGAGAAGCTTCTCCAGGTTGTTGGCGACCGTCGACTTGCCGGAGCCTGACAGGCCCGTGAACCAGATGACGGCAGGCCGTTGATGCATGAGTGCCGCGCGCGCGTCACGGTTGACCTCGAGCGCCTGCCAATGGACGTTTTGTGCCCGGCGCAGCGGGAAGTCGATCATTCCAGCGCCAAGCGTGCGGTTGCTGAGGCGATCGATCAGCACGAAATTGCCAGTCGCGCGGTTGGTCGCATAGCTGTCGAAGGCAATCGACGCCTGAGTGGAAAGGTTGCAGACGCCGACTTCATTCATGTGCAATGCCTTTGCGGCGATGTGCGCAAAGCTGTTCACGTCGACATTGTGCTTGAGCGTCGTGACCGTCGCACTGACGGTGTCGGTCTCCGTTCGAAGGATATAGCTGCGGCCCGGGATCATGGCGTCGGCGTCAAACCAGATCACATGTGCTTGAAACTGGTCGGCCACATGCGGGCGGTTGTCGGGGGCGACCAACATGTTGCCGCGGGAAACCTCGAGCTGGTCCTCCAGGACCAGGGTCACCGCCTGTCCCTCGACCGCACGCTCCAGGAGACCGCCGTGAGTGACAATCTCCTTTATCCGCGACGTCTGGCCCGACTTTGCCACGACAACCTCGTCGCCCACCGCGATCGAGCCGGACGCGACCTGGCCGGCGAACCCGCGAAAATCGAGACTTGGCCGCGATACATATTGCACCGGATAGCGGAACGGCTTGTCGAGCCCATCGGTCTCGATTGGGATGGTTTCGAGGTGTTCGAGCAGGCTCGGCCCGGCGTGCCAGTGCGTCTTTTCCGAGCGGTGCGAGACGTTGTCACCGAAGCGAGCGGAGATTGGGATTGCCTGGATCGTCTTGAAGCCCAGACTATTTGCGAACTCGAGATACTCGGAGACAATCCGGTCGAAGACGACGCGGTCGTAGCCGACCAGGTCGATCTTGTTGACCGCGAGCACGACGTGGCGGATGCCGAGCAGCGAGGCAATGAACGAGTGCCGGCGGGTTTGGCGAAGGATGCCCTGGCGGCTGTCGACGAGAACAATCGCGAGGTCAGCGGTGGACGCCCCCGTCGCCATGTTGCGCGTATATTCTTCGTGACCGGGCGTATCGGCCACGATGAACTTGCGCCGCTCCGTTGCAAAGAACCGGTAGGCCACGTCAATCGTGATGCCCTGTTCCCGTTCCGCCTCCAAACCGTCGACCAGGAGGGCGAAGTCGATGTCTTCTCCGACGGTGCCGTGCTTCTTGCTGTCGCGCTCGAGTGCGGCGAGTTGGTCTTCGAAGATCAACTTCGTGTCGTAGAGCAGGCGGCCGATCAGCGTCGACTTGCCGTCGTCGACCGATCCGCAGGTCATAAAGCGAAGCAGCGACTTGTTTTCCTGTTCGCGCAGGTACTCCGCGATCCCTTTCCCAGGATTGTCCGAGACAGCGTAGGACATCAGAAATACCCCTCCCGCTTCTTCTTTTCCATCGAGCCGGCTTCGTCCTTGTCGATCAGACGACCCTGGCGTTCGGAGGTTCTGGCGGTGAGCATTTCGCCGACGATCTCCTCCAGCGTCGCCGCGTCAGACTCGATGGCGCCGGTCAGCGGATAGCAGCCCAGGGTGCGGAAGCGGACCATGCGATCCTCGACCGTGTCGGCCGCCGACAACGGCATGCGTTCGTCATCGACCATGATGATCATTCCGTCTCGCTCCACCACCCGTCTCTTCGCGGCAAAGTAGAGAGGCACGATCGGTATGTTTTCTTTCAGGATGTATTGCCAGATGTCCAGTTCCGTCCAGTTGGACAGCGGAAATACCCGGATCGATTCGCCAGGCGCGACGCGGGTATTGTACGTTTTCCACATTTCCGGGCGCTGGTTCTTGGGATCCCAGGCATGGGAGGCGTTGCGGAACGAGAAGATGCGCTCCTTCGCGCGCGACTTCTCCTCATCGCGGCGGGCGCCGCCAAACGCGGCGTCAAAGCCGAACTTGTCGAGCGCCTGGCGCAGGGCCACGGTCTTCATCACATGCGTATGGACACTGGAGCCATGCTGGAAAGGCGAGATACCCTGCTCGATGCCGTCGGGATTGATGTGAACGAGCAGATCAAAACCCAGTTCCCGGGCCATCCGGTCACGGAAGGCAATCATCTCCCGAAACTTCCAGGTGGTGTCGACATGCAGAAAGGGAAAGGGAGGCTTTGCCGGATAGAAGGCCTTCATGGCCAGGTGCAGCATCACGGACGAATCCTTGCCGACCGAGTACAGCATCACCGGCTTCGAGAACGTCGCCGCAACCTCACGGAAGATATGGATTGCTTCCGCCTCGAGCCGTTCCAGGTGAGTTATCGGCATGCGTCGTCCTCTCAAGCTCGACTTGGATCGGTCTTGTTCACCGAAACAAAATCGGCCGGCCAAGGTAGATGTTCTTCAATATGACCCTTGCTCTCTTGCGCTTAGGCCACTGCTTCTTGATGATCCCATATCGCTCAATATTGCGAGGTTCAAGCGTGAACGGGTTCCCCCACAGCAGTGGACGCTCGAAGACTATGGACTTGCGAAGCCAGACTTTTTTGAGCGCAACACGGATTTGCTTGATGAGCGGCCAGGTGGCCCTGATGACCGTTACTTTCGGATCGAAAGCAACCGCCCCTTTCTGCTGGGCATGCCGTTGATAGATTTGCTCCACCAACGCCATTTCCCCGGCGAAAACCGGGATCTGATCCGGAATGGGACCGCGCGGACCAAACAGCGACATGTCCGGGCGCTTCAGATAATCGCGGGCGATCGCGGCGTTGGTGGGCGCAAATTCGGCCATGATCGAATCTGCCTGCTCCACGGACAGCATCCATGGTTTCGGCAGCGGCATTCCGTGGTCGCGCCGCCATCCGGTCAGCGCGGTGCCGGACTCCTCGATAAAATTGAAATATTTCTCCTGAGAGGCAAAAGGGCGTTGGTTGAACAGTCGCAAGAGCTCGACATGACCGTTCGCCAATCGCGCGTCATTCTGTTCGCGCGCGTCCGGACGCGGCAGGTCCAGCAATTCCGGCAGCTTGGCTGCCTGCGCAAAGTCCGTGATCAGATCGCCCCCTTCAAATTCCTTCCGATCGAAAATACGCACGTGGACGTTTTCGATGCCGATCGTGTCGGTCCAGGCTTTCAGCGGCACCATGTAGTCCAGCCGTCGACGCGTTTCCGGCAGTTTCAACCATTCGTCGATGGGTACATCCACGCGCCCGACGGCCCCTCCCGCCACGAACTCGCAATACTGCGAATTGGCCCATTCGTCCTGCCGCCGCAGGTACACGACCATTTCGATCGGATGGCCCGCAAAGTAGTTGGCCAACTGATGGGCGTTCCGGTTCAGGAAATAGGCCTCACTGGACAAGACGATGGTGTGGATGCGCCCATCCATCAGGTTCAGACCGCGGCGGATATGATCGCGCAGCGGCGGGTCGTTGCGAACGGCCGAGCGGGTGAATTCGGAATGACCGGCCTGCTTGTGGGGCCGGGTGGGCTGCCAATACAGGCCCACTTCCGGAAACCAGACGCCCTGGCGCAGCAGGGCCGGGCGGTTCTTCTCCAGCATGTGCTGGATGAAGGTGCTGCCGGTCTTCGTCGCGCCGATATGGATGACGATACGGGGTTTCGCGGGGCTCTCCAGCGTCGGTCCGCGACTCTCGACCAGTTCGTTGCGGGCATAGAGGCTAAGCGCTGCTTGAAACTCCTCATGGGCCATGGTCGAGGGCGCCTTCAGTAATTCCTGATAGAGCTTGATTTGCGCCACGGGACGAGAGGCCACGGCGGTCTCTATCCACTTGAATTTCCGCGCGCGCAGAGCCGTCGTGATCAAGCGATAAACTTGCGTCAGGGAGTAGTCCTTCTTGACCACCAGCGGTGCGTCCGACAGGTCCGTGCTTTGGAAATCAACCTCCTCAAGCGCCTTTGCAAGCCTTTCCAGATAGGGCTCCCGACGGCCGCCTGCCTGCGTCAGAGTCGGATACCAGAAGCCGAAGAACAGGAGATGGAAAAACTGCGAAATCTGGAAGTTCAGATGTGGGCGCAACGGACTGCTGCGATCTACGGCGCCATGTTCCTTCAGAAGAGCGCAGATCTGTTCAAAATTTTGCAGAAACCTTTCAACGTCGGTGGTTCCTTTCTCTCGGCGTGCGGTCGATTCCGGCCGAACCCGATACATGATGCCAGGAAAGGTTGTCAGAGAAAGCGCCTCGGCGCTCAGAAGTGCCTTCAGCAGGAAGGCGCGCTCCTCCCACTGCGTGGTCAAGAAGCGGATGCTGTTCTTTTCGATAAAGCTGCGCCTGTACATCCACAACCAGAAGTGCCGATTGTGCAGAATGTCCTGGTTGTCGCGGAAGGTCGTCTTGTCGATGTCGTTCGAAAAGTGCCGCTCGGTCTCGTCCTCCCGGATCGTGATGAGCGTGTCATCGCTGTCGAAGACAGCTTCGCCTGCCTTCTTCGACCGGATCATGTCCGCGCCGGTCTTGTCCGCCACCGCGACCAGTTTCCTGAGAAGTTCCGAATCGGTAATCCAGTCGTCGGAATCGATGAAGAATATATACTCGCCTCGCGCCGCTTCGAGGCCGCGGTTGCGCGCAAAGCCCTGGCCAATGTTCTCGGACAATAGGATCGGTCTGATGCGGGGATCTTCTGCCGCCAGCCCATCGATAATCGTCTGGGAGCCGTCGGGTGATGCGTCGTTGATCGGTATGATCTCGATCTCGCGCAAGGTTTGGCGCTGGATCGAGGTGATGCATTCCTCGATATATTTTTCGACCCCATGCACGGGCAGGATCACCGATACCCGGGGCGGTGCGGTGATCTCGGCTTCCGTTAGCGGCAAGGGATAGGGACGGTTCCTTTCGATGTAGGACAGCACATCCTCGATCTCGGCCGGCCCGTTGCGGCCGGGGAGATGATAGATCGTGTACCAGATGTAGAAGTAGTGGAATATCTCCGTCAGGGTCCGGTTGCGTTGCCGATGCGGTATCTTTTGACGGTCCTCGGTGAGACCCCAGCCGGCATAGAAGGGGGCGCCGAACGTCACCACCTTTTTGCCCGCGAACAGCGCTTCGAGACCCATCTGGCTGGTGCCGACATAGACGGTATCGACCAGGTCGAACAGCACATAGGGATTGACCGGATCACGGAGGATGCGGACGCGACCAGTCGATTGCAGGTGTGCGTAATAGCCAGTGCGCTTGTCCTTTTCCCAGACCGAATCTGGATGGGTCTTGACCAGGATTTCGGCATCCGGGTTTTCCGCAATGGCGGCGAGCAGCATACGCTCGAATTCGACGTCTCCCACCTTGCCATAGACAGTCGAGGCGTCGGCGTAGGTCTGGTCGCACACCAGCACCCGCCGCGGATATCCCGTTGTCATGACCGGGGCCTGCATGGGCTGGGCGTTGTACTTGCTGATGCGTTGCTTGACGATCCGCTCCAGCAATCGTGCCGCCCGGGCCAGTTCTTCGTCTGAGGGTGTCTCGTGACCGTTCAACTTCTGGATAAGGCGATTGGGGTAGTCGGCCATGAAGTAGTGCGCGATGTCATCGTACACGTATCCCAGACACGCCTGGGATGGGTTGCCGTCCTTGAAGCTATGCGCCCAGCTATGCGTCGTGGCGAGAAAACCGGCTTCGAACAGCAGGATATCTTTGGTGACCGGCGCGGCGTTAAACAGGCGCACCGCACCCTTGTGGGATTTCTCCGGTTCGGAACTGATGGTTCCCAAGGCCAGATACACATCGGCACTCTCGATGCCGGGCTTGTCCACCGCAACAATGTCCTTGAACAGGTTGGGCAAATTGGCGCCGAAACGCGACTTGAGCGTCTCTGAAACATAACCGAAACCAACCCTCCGTCCGGTAAGAGACAGGACATGTTCGCGGATATCGCGATCCGGGTCGTGCGCCAGTTGCCGGGTTTCGAGCTGTTCCTTGAAACGGAGAAAAGCTTTTACGTTGCTCATCGTTCAATTGTTCCGGATTTCCGCTTAGTTGGCGCCATGCCCTGTACTCGGCCGCCACACCTTCTCCCACAGGCGGACCGCCATGACGGTGGCGTGGTCGGGTCGACGCGGAGGCGAATGAATCTGCTGCGCTTCGGCCAGCATGTTTTCCCAGGCGGAATGGACGGTGGCGTTGCTGAAGCGTTCGACAAAGACTTGCCGAGCTGCTCGTCCCGCCTGCGCGCGTAGTACGCTGTCCCCCATCATCCGCCGCAACGCGGATTCGAGCACCTCGATCTCGTCACTCTGTTCGCAGAGAAGTCCGGTTTCCCAATGTTTGATCTGGGCCCGCACACCCGCACAGAAGCCGAAGCCTATTGCGGGCAGACCATGCGCCATCGCCTCGCACAGCGTCAGCGGAAATCCTTCCAGGAACGAGGGAATCACAAACAGGTCGGCATCGGCATAGAAGGGGTAGACGTCATCATGTTCACCGGCGAAGTCGATCCGGTCGACGATGTGCAGTGTCCCTGCCTGTGCCTCGAGTTGCCGCCGGAACGGCCCGTCGCCTATTATTTGCAGCCGCCATTCCGGGAAATCAGGGGCCAGCCGGGCAAACGCTTCGATCACGCGTGATTGGTTTTTTCGCGCCACCAGCCGGGATACCGCGAGAAGTGTGCGTTTCTCCTTGTCGGCGCCGGGGTCGGCCAGCTTCCCGGGTTCTGGAATGGTGTTTGGAATGACACGTGCCTTGCCGCGGATCGAAGGATCCAGCGTCTCGACGAAATCATCGAGCAGCAGATGGATCAGCGTCGCCCCCGCCATTGCGATGTCGCGCTCGTCGGCCGGGAAGGCGCCGATCAGATTGGGGAGACGCGGATCGGCATGTTCGGACAGGACCAGCGGCAAGCCGACCTTGTGGGCGCAGCGGACATAGCGCAGCATGGTGCGGTTCATGTGCAGCCCCACCAGGACGTTGAGGTTGCGACTGGAAACTTCGACGGCCATTTGTTGATCGGCGGGTTCGTCCTCGGTCTCGGGCAAATGCACAAGCGCAATTCGATCATCCAAGGGCCTGCGCGACGGCGCGCGCTTGTCGTCGAACGTGAAGATCGTCACCTCATGCCCGCGCTGCGCCATGGCGTTGGCCATCATCTGGCCTACATTTTCGGTGCCCCCTTTGCCCTTGGTGATCCAGGGCACGAAGAAGCCGATCCGCATGGGTGCGATCGGTGGGGGCGAGGCAAGTTCGCTGCGTCGCGCAGGGATGGCATGCGGCGGGTGGCTCCAAAGCCAGTTGACCGAACGCTGGCGTCCATTGAACCCCTGGCGCGGCGAAAAGCCTTCAGGAAAGCGACCGGCCTCAGCCAGAGTTTCGATGTCGCCGTTTGCGCGGCGAAGGATCCCTGCGGGCAACCGTCCCGGTCCGCGCTGGACCATAGCGAAAACGTTGTAACCGTGATGGATGAAGCGGCCATGAGCCAGTCCGAACCCTGCATCGGCCAGCACATACATCAGCAGCCCCAAATTCCAGCCGCTATTCACATGCCCGCCGACAACCGTATCCTTGTATGGCGGTACCGCGATGAACAACCAGCCATCGGGCTTCAACAACCGACGCAGTTCGTCCAGGGCCAGTCCCGTGTTCGACACATGCTCCAGCACGTGGGCGCACCAGATAGCGTCGAATTCCGCATCCTCGAGCTGGTGGGCGTCACAAATATCGACATCTGCGAGGACGCGGATTCCCGCGGGCAGAGGATTGTTGTCCAGATAGGCGTCCATGTCGAAGCCGGTGGCAGTGACCTCCCAGCCCGCTTCGTGAAATTGCCGCGCGGCGAGACCGGAACCGGTGCCGAGATCAAGTATCCTTCCCCTTGGGAACGAAGCAATGACCTCGTCGATCAGGTCGATCTGCCCGGGAACCGAGACTGTAACGGGTGGTCGCGTCATGCTCGTGCGCTTGCCTCCCAATCTGGTTGGTCTCCGCTACAATGGAGTTGGCCGCAGAGCAGTCCCACTTATGTTAGCATATGCGAAACGACTGTTCTGGTCGAGCGACCCCGAGGCGAGCGGCTAACTCCACTTTCGCCCATGTCCCGCTTAAGCTCGTCTGGAGCGCGCGAGAGCTGGAAACACCGTCATCCCCTGACCACTCGTGAGCCTTGCAACAATCCCTAACCTCCCTTTTGCATCTTCGGCCGGTTCGGTTAGGTTCGGCGGCGTGGAGCATTGGGGGAAAGAATGTCAGCATCGGCAATCCGCAATATCGACCGTTCGAGCCGGGATCCGGAATTTGGACCGTGGCTTGCGCATGCGTCGGTGCTGGTCGTCGATGATGAGCCCGGGATGCGCAACTTCCTCGTTCGCACCCTCGGACCCCGCTGCAAGCGGATAGAGGAAGCGGCTGACACGGAAGAGGCGACCCGTAAGCTCGACCAGCAGCATTTCGACGTCGTCATCCTCGACAACATCATGCCGGGGCGAAATGGCGTCGACTGGCTTGCCGAGCAACGGGCGATCGGCTTTTTCGCCGAAGCGATCCTGATGACGGCCTTTGCCGACCTCGAGACCGCGATCCAGGCGCTTCGCGCCGGCGCGGCCGACTTCGTGCTGAAGCCGTTCCGCTCCAATCAGATTATCAATGCTGTTGCACGGTGCCTCGACCGCCTGCGCCTGCAGCGCGAGAACAACGTGCTGCGCTTCGAGTTGCGGGCCGCGTCCGATCATATGCTGCTGCGGGACCGGCTCATCGGTGAATCCGAGCCGATCCAGCGGGTCCGCGAAACCATTGCCCGGGTTGCGCCGCTGCCGACAACCGTTCTTCTGACGGGCGAATCCGGAACCGGCAAGGAAGTCGCGGCGCGCACGCTGCACTCCCTGTCCGACCGCGCCGACAAGCCCTTTGTGCCGGTCAATTGCGCTGCCATTCCTCCGGACATGATTGAAAGTGAACTGTTCGGCCACCTGAAGGGCGCTTTCACCAATGCCGGAAGCGCCCGTGAGGGCCTCTTCATGCATGCGCACGGCGGCACCCTGTTTCTCGATGAGATCGGCGAACTGCCGCTGTCCCTGCAAAGCAAGCTGTTGCGGGTATTGGAGGATCGACGTGTCCGCCCGGTCGGAGCCGAACGCGAGGTACCGGTGGATCTGCGGTTCATATTTGCGACAAACGCCGATCTTGCCCAGCAGGTCCAGGCGAGCCGCTTCCGGGCCGATCTCTATTTTCGCATCAATGTGCTCCAGATTCATCTCCCGCCGCTCAAGGAGCGCGGGAACGACGTGCAGGATCTGGCGTCGCTGTTCATGACGAAGCTGTCGCAGCAGCTGGGGGTCCCTCAAGTTGCGCTCGATGATGCCGCGCGCGAAGCGATGGCCAGTTATCCCTGGCCCGGAAACGTGCGCGAGCTACGCAACCTCATCGAACGCACGCTGATCCTCGGACGGTTTCCCTATGAGCAGCTTGCATATGATGGACTGCCCCAGGCGCAGGCCAGGCAGGAAGCGGAAAGCCTTGCCGAGATGGAGCGCCGCCACATCCTCGCCGTGTTGCGGGAGGTCGGCGGCAACCGCGAAGAGGCGGCGCGGCGTCTTGGCGTGTCACGCAAGACAATCGACCGCAAATGCGCGGTGTGGAATGCCTGAACAGCCAGTGCATGCGGCCAATACAGAGCGGCAGGGCGGACGTTCGGTCCGATTTCGCCTGCTGGCAATCGCGCTTTTGCCAACGCTTGTGCTTCTGCCATTGTTGCTCGGCGTTACTGTCCTTCGCTGGAACAGCAAGTTCGACGCAACGCTGATTTCCAAGGTGAATGGCGACCTCACCATCGCGCACCAATATCTCGCCCGCATTCTGGAAAACACGGGCGAACAGATCGGTGCGCTTGCTGCGTCGGCGCGGTTCAGGGACGTCATCGGACAAGACGAACAGCCTTTTGCTGCGCTGAATTCCCTCCTCGACCAGAAGCGGCGCGATCTTTCGTTCGATTTCCTCTACCTGATCGACCAACGGGGCAACGTCCTCGCCTCCGCGCATCCGTTGCAGACGCAGACTGTGCGGCTCGACTGGCCAATCGTTGGCGAGGCGCTGGGCGGAGCCGGCAAGACCGCCATCGACATATTCGAGGAAAGCGATCTCTCCGCAATTGCGGGTGAGCTTGCAGGGCGCGCCCGCATCGAGCTTGTCCCGACGCCGAATGCTGTTCCCACCGACAAGAGCACCGAGGCGCGCGGCATGGTCGTCCATTCCGCCTATGCGACGCCGCTCCCCGACGGCACAGTCGGCGCGCTGATTGGAGGCATCCTTCTCAACCAGAACCTGGAGTTCATCGACACGATCAACGACCTTGTCTACCGCGAAGCCAGCCTTCCCGAGGGAAGCCAGGGAACGGCGACGCTCTTCGTCGAGGACGTCCGCATCAGCACGAATGTTCGCCTGTTCGAGGACCGCCGCGCGCTCGGCACGCGTGTCTCGGCTATTGTCCGCTCCGCCGTTCTGGACAAGGGCAAGACCTGGCTCGACAGCGCATTCGTCGTCAATGACTGGTACATTTCGGCCTACGAGCCCATCGTCGACAGCTACGGCAAACGCGTCGGCATGCTGTATGTCGGCTTCCTGGAAGCACCATTCACGGAGGCCAAGCGCGAGAGCCTCCTGACGATCCTGTTCGCCTTTCTGGTCATTGCGGCTGCGACAGTGCCCCTGTTCCTGCGCTGGGCAGGTTCGATCTTTCTGCCTCTCGAGCGCATGGCCCGCACCATTGCCCGCGTGGAGGATGGCGACCTTGGCGCACGCACCAAGGTCCGACCGGCGAATGACGAGATCGGACGCGTGGCGGTGCATCTCGATCATCTGCTTGACCAGTTGCAGGAGCGGGACGGCCAGCTGCGTGCGTGGAACGAGGAGCTGAATGCACGTGTCGAGGAACGCACGCGCGAGCTTCAGCTGGCCAATCACCGTCTGGAGGCCACGACGAAGCAGCTCATCATGTCGGAAAAGCTGGCGGCAATCGGAGAGATAACCGCCGGCGTCGCACATGAGATCAACAATCCTATCGCGGTGATGCAGGGCAACCTTGAAGTCGTTCGCTCGGTGATGGGCGAGCGGGCTGACGAGGCGCGGACGGAATTCCGGCTGCTCGACGAACAGATCCACCGCATCAGCCAGATCGTGACCAAGCTGCTGCAATTCGCGCGACCGGAAGAATATGCCGGCTACATGGAGCGCCACGCGCCCGAAGACGTCATCTCGGACAGCCTGCCGCTGGTCCAACACCTGTTGAACAAGGCCCGCATCAGAGTGGTTCGCGAAGCGGGCACGACCCGATTGCTGCTGATGAACCGGACAGAGTTGCAGCAGGTCCTGGTCAACCTGATCGTGAACGCGATCCATGCCATGCCGGACGGCGGCTGCCTGACGCTTCGAACACGCGATGAGGATCGTGATGGTCGACCAGGTATCGCGCTCGTGGTTGCAGATACCGGCATCGGCATGAGTGAAGAATTGCTGCAAAAAGTGTTCGACGCATTCTTCACGACCAAGCGGAGGGATGGGACCGGTCTTGGACTGTCGATCAGCCAGACTTTGATCAGTCGGCAGGGCGGCGCCACCTCCGTCGAAAGCACGCCAGGAAAGGGCACTACCTTCACCATCTGGTTGCCGGAAGCCGATTGAGGTTCCGGACATTTTGTCTGTCGGCTGCGGACAAAATGTCCATGGGAGACTTCTCCGCATTCATTAAGCATATGAAATTGCTTGATGTTATAGCCTGGCATGCATGTTGCTTTGCATGAGCGTGAACCAGGCGGAGGAGCGAATGAGTCGAATGGTCACGCCGTAGTACGGTCGGCTGCGCCCACGGAGGATGGGCCCCAAGCACAATCACCACTCATCAGGATGGTCCCGCCAGCAGATGCCTGTCGCGGGCCGGAGGAGAATTATGTCTACAGCTACAGAAACATTCACCGGAGGGGCCGGCCCCTACGGCGGCCTTCTCGACAAGGAGAGGATTGTTGCCAAGCCGGGCTTCAACCGCTGGCTGGTCCCACCGGCAGCGCTCGGCATCCATTTGTGCATCGGCATGGCTTACGGTTTCAGCGTGTTCTGGTTGCCGCTGTCGCGCGCAATCGGCATCGACCAGCCGGTGACCTGCGCCGACATGGGCCTGTTGAGCGCGCTCGTCACCACGAGCTGTGACTGGCGCGTTTCCGATCTCGGCTGGATTTACACGTTGTTCTTCGTCCTGCTCGGCTGTTCGGCAGCCATCTGGGGCGGCTGGCTTGAAAAGGTCGGGCCGCGCAAGGCAGGCTTCGTCTCCGCGCTTTGCTGGTGCGGCGGCATGGTCCTTGCAGCAATAGGCATCATCAGCCACCAGCTCTGGCTGATGTGGGTCGGCGCCGGCGTCATCGGCGGCATCGGTCTCGGGCTTGGTTACATCTCGCCCGTCTCCACGCTGATCAAATGGTTCCCGGACCGGCGCGGCATGGCGACCGGCATGGCGATCATGGGTTTTGGTGGCGGCGCGATGATCGGAGCGCCGCTTGCCGACATCCTCATGAACCACTTCCAGAGCGAAACGTCTGTCGGCGTCTGGCAGGCCTTCCTGGTCATGGCTGCGATCTATCTCGTATTCATGATGGGGGGCGCGTTCGGCTACCGCATCCCGCCGGCTGGCTGGCGGCCGGAAGGCTGGACACCGCCCGCGAAATCCAACCAGGCGATGATCACGACGCGTCACGTCCACCTGCGCGACGCCCATAAGACCAAGCAGTTCTGGCTGGTGTGGATCGTCCTGTGCATGAACGTATCCGCCGGGATCGGCGTGATCGGCATGGCCTCGCCAATGCTTCAGGAAATTTTCGGTGGTCGCCTGATTGGCTTGCCGGAGCTCGGCTTCACCGACCTTGATGGCTCGCAGCGGGCTGCCATCGCGGCGATTGCCGCCGGATTTGCCGGTCTTCTTTCGCTGTTCAATATTGGCGGCCGGTTCTTCTGGGCGTCCCTGTCGGACAAGATCGGTCGGAAAAACACCTATTACACGTTCTTCCTGCTTGGCATCGTGCTGTATGCACTCGCTCCGACCGCGGCCGGCATGGGCAGCCAGCTCCTGTTTGTGGGGATCTTCTGCATCATCCTGTCGATGTATGGCGGCGGCTTCGCCACCATCCCTGCCTATCTGGCTGACATCTTCGGGACGCAGTTCGTCGGCGCGATCCACGGACGCCTGCTCACCGCCTGGGCGACCGCCGGTATCCTCGGCCCTGTGGTCGTGAACTACATTCGCGAGCTCCAGATCGCAGCCGGGATTCCGCGCGAACAGGTGTACGACTTCACCATGTACATCCTCGCGGGCATGCTGGTGATTGGCGTGATCGCCAATGCAATGGTCAAGCCGCTCGACTCCAAGTGGTTCATGTCCGACAAGGAGGTCGCGAAGCTGCAGGCGAAGACCGCCGCGACGGCCCATCAGGGACCAACCGGCTCCTTCGGCATTGGCAAGGGCGGCCTCGATGCCAAGGCGGCCGCAGCCTGGGCCGTCGTGGGTATCCCGATCCTCTGGGGCATCTGGATAACGATGCAAAAGACGGCAGCCCTGTTCGGCTGATCCGTTTCGACAAGCTCCGGCGCGACCCGCTCGCGCCGGAGCTCCACCCGGCCTAGTCCATCAGTTCCAGCAGTTTCGCATAGCGTGGATGGCTTCGGATAGGATCGAAATCCGAATCGTTCTTGAACCACGATTTCATGTGCGGCCCCACCTTCTGCAAGTAGGGTTCCAGCAGGTCGATGGCGCGATCGGGCTCGCCGAGCAGCGAATAGACGCAGGCAATGTTGTACAGCGCATTGTTGTCGTCTGCATCGATCGCCAGGGCGCGATCTGCCCACTCCTTGGCCCGTTCATGCTGGCCAAGAGCAATGAGGGCGATGGCGCCGAGTTGGGCGGGATCGGAATTTTCGGGATGCTGCCTGAGGGCGCGCTGCGCCCGCTCGAGCCCCACGGCGGCCAGCTTGGCCTCCTCGTCGTGTCGACCGAGCGAGTGCAAGGCGTTCATGACCAGGAGCGGCGACCGGTAGTCGTCGGGATTGATGTCGGCGCAGCGTTCGTAGAGTTCAACTGCCTTTTCCAGATCGCCTTCTGCGAACGAGTGCCGGGCATAGAAGTAATGGCCTTCATAGGAATTCGGATCCAGCGCGATCGCGCGTTCGAATTCGGCGACCGCGTCGCCGTGCCGGCCGGTTGTCGACAGCGCAAGGCCGTGCGAGGCATGGGCTTCGGCGAGGCTGGGATCAAGCGCCAGCGCCTTGGCGCAGGTCGCAAACAGCCCCTCGAGCGAGATCTCTGCACCGTGCCAGGCATGCAGGGCCGAATCGCAATCGGCGATCCCGGCATAGGCGCGCGCGTAGTTGGGATCGAGATCAGCCGCCCTGGCGAAGAGGCGCCGCGCCAGTTGCAACGATCCCTTGGTGCGCGTGTGAAAAAACTCGCGGCCCCTCAGATAGTTGGTATAGGCTTCGACATTCGCTGTCGGCGCCTGTCCAATCGCCTTCTTCTCTTCAGGCAGGAGCCTTACCTTGAGTTGGTCGACGATTGTGTGCGTGATTTCGTCCTGGATCGCAAAGATGTCGGTCAGGTCGCGGTCGTAGCGGTCGGCCCATAGGTGCGTTCCATCCTTGCCGTCGATAAGCTGTGCAGTGATCCGCACGCGTTGTCCGGCTTTGCGCACACTTCCTTCAAGTACGGTAGCGACATTGAAGCGCCGGCATACGTCCTGTATGTCGACCAACTTGCCTTTGTAAGTGAACGCGGAGTTGCGGGCGATGACCGAGAGCCCGGAAATCTTCGACAGGTCGGTGATGATGTCTTCCGTGATGCCATCGGAGAAATATTCCTGCTCCGGATCGCCACTCATGTTGTCGAAGGGCAGCACGGCGATCGAAGGCTTTTCCTTTTCCAGCGCTGCCTTGGGCGCCGCGCTCGCTGCGCCCTGCGGCGGAGCGTGCTGAAAGAGGCCGACATTAAAGACCCGTACTGGCCGGTCGATGTTCTTCAACTGCTGCTCGCCCCTGTCCTCGAAGGCGAGGTCGAGCCGGTTGCCGACATTGTCGCGAACGGAGCCGGACACCGCGATACCGCCCGGCTGGGCAATGCTCTCGATGCGCGCGGCAATGTTGACACCGTCGCCGTAGATGTCGTTGTCCTCGAAGATGATGTCGCCAAGATGAATGCCGATGCGAAATTCGATGCGGCGGTCATCCGGCACGTCGACGTTGCGCTCGCGCATCCTGCGCTGGATGTCGGCGGCGCAGGCGACTGCATTCACCACGCTCGGGAATTCGACCAGCATGCCGTCGCCGGTGACCTTGACGATGCGCCCCTGATGCTCATCGATCTTGGCGTCCGCCATCTCGCGCCGATGCGTCTTCAGCGCTGCGAGTGTTCCCGCCTCGTCGAGGCCCATGAGGCGGCTGTAACCGACGACGTCGGCGGCCAGTATTGCGGTCAGGCGGCGTTCCATGATCGGTGGGGCTCCCACTCCGGAACTGTATCTTAGCAGTTTTCCGCGTCCAAAATCCGCTTTTTCGTCGGCCGACAGTCGCCCTTGGTGGGCTTGGCTGATGGCTTCAAGGCTCGTCACAGGCAAACACCCGCCGTGGGGCGGCTTCGGCATGATCAGCCTGGGCGCCGACTACCTGCTTTCGGAAAAAGCGCTGATCGGCTTGTCGTTCCACTACGACCGGATGACCGATCCGACAGACGAAGACGCCGAGCTGACCGGCAACGGTTGGCTCGCCGGTCCCTATGCCTCGCTCGAGATCGGCAAGGGCGTGTTCTGGGATGCGAGCCTGCTTTACGGCGGCTCCGCCAACGATATCGACACGGCCTTCTGGGGCGGCAGTTTCGATACCAAACGCTGGCTGATCGACACGGCGATCAAGGGCGCCTGGCAACTCGACGAGGTGACGGTCCTGACGCCGCAGCTCAGGGCGATCTACTTCAACGAGAAGGTCGAGGACTACACGATCAGCAACGCCACGGGCGACGAGATCGACATCGACGGTTTTGACGAGGAGCAGTTCCGCGTGAGCCTGGGGGCGGAGATCGCCCGGTCCTTCGCGCTGGAGAGCGGATCGATGCTGACCCCGCAGCTCGGCGTCACGGGCGGCTATGCCGGCCTCGAAGGCTCGGGCGCTTACGCGTCGCTGACGGCCGGCCTGACCCTGGAGACGGCCAGCTTCTGGATGTTTGAATCGAGCCTGTTGTTCAACGTCGAGGGCGATGGACAGAAGTCCGTCGGCGGAAGAGCCAGAGCCGCAAAGCAGTTCTGAGGGATCGATCTACAAAAGAGGAGCCGCCGTGGGAGATCACGGTGGCTCTTGTTCTCCCTTGATGGAATCAACGATCGGGGCCGCAGCGGGCAGGTCTTGAGCCTTTCGGGGTTCGGCTCCTCCTTCGATGAGCGTTGCGTAACCGGAAGCCCTGCCCGTCGCTCCTGCTTGTCAGGCTGCTGACGAACTCGACAAGCAGGTTTGCCACAGTGCAACTAGAGATGAAAATCACCGGACGATTCCGGTTGGTAGATCACCCTTTCGATCAGGATACGTCGCGTACGATCTGTAACCCTCCAGTCGATGGCATCGCCTTCCTGATAGCCCAGGATCGCGGCGCCGACGTCGGAGAGCACCGATAGCTTACCAGAGCGTTCGTCGGCGTCTTGCGGATAGACAAGACCCACTTCCTTTTGTTCATCGTCAAGCTGCAGCACGACCCTGGAATTCATTGTCACGACATCGCGCGCGACGTGCTGAGGATCAACGACAATGGCTCTCTCGATCTCGTGTTCAAGCTCGACAATTGCCGCCCCTTGCTCGAACTCAATCAGGCTCTGGAGCCGTGCTTTGTCGATCTCCGTGACGTAGATGTCGGTCGATTTTGCCATGGCGCCTTCGCGCAGGAGTTGGAGATACCGGCCAGAGGTCATGGACAGAGAATTGAGCGTTGGTGTTTCGAGTTTGAGAAGAAAACCGCAGCGTTCAAAACCCTTTAGCGAGCGCGTATTGTTCGGGTGAATTTTGGCGATGACGCTCTCGGCTCGCATGTCGAGGAAGGCGAGCTTCAAACCTTCGCGGATGGTGCTGGCGCCAAGTCCGTGCCCCCAGTTGTCATGGTCTCCGACGACCAAGACTATTTCACACTCAGCGCCTGTCTTGACCAGACGGACGAAGCCGACCGGGGTATCGTTTCGGTCGTAAGCCATAAAGAAGCGGCCGCCCTGATTGAACAGATGTGTCAGGATCGGCAACTGAGTTCGGTCGATGGCCTGTGCGATGAATCGAGACACACTGCGGGAATCGCTCAGGTAGCGCGTGACGCGTTCATCTTCTAACCAGTCCATCAGGATCAGTGCGTGTGTCCGAGTGATTTCTGGACACAACGAAACAAAAGGCTTGTTCATCTTCGCTACCTTGGTCGCAAGAATGAAAGCCTGTCACGTCGCTGCCGTGCTGGTTCTTTCGGATCAACGTTGAAAATTAGAAGGCCGATCTAGCAAAGATCCAGCGGTGAAGGCCAGCGGAGAAACGCCCCCGTCAGGATTATCGAAAGAGTCGGCGACTACCGTGCCCCATGACCATCTCCTCCACCAAGGCAAACTCGATGCCAAGCGCGGGTTGCACGGCCCGCGCCTGGCTTGCTGCATCTGCTCGGATCGAGGCCACTCAGAAAGTCAGGCGGGAAATTCTTCGAGCTGGAAAACCTGGTCATGGGTCGCGACGAAGATTTCGCCTTCGCGGGTCACCCAGCCGCGGAACATGCCATCGGTGTTGTAGGGAGCGGCGATCGAACCGTCTGCGGCCACGGCGACCAGTCCCGCACCGATCTGATGCGGCTTCAGGTCCTGATGAATGACCTTGTCCGATGCTGACTTGAGGCTTTCGTTCAGATAGGCCATGCGGCTTGCGATTTCGTGCCCGACAACATGGCGAATGAAGAACTCACCCTTGCCGGTGCCGGATACGGCGCAGATGCCGTCGCGCGCATAGGTTCCCGCGCCAATGATCGGTGAATCGCCCACGCGCCCGTCGGGCTTGTTGTTGTAGCCGCCCGTCGACGTGGCGGCGGCCAGGTGACCGGATGCATCCAGGGCGACCGCGCCGACCGTGCCGTGCTTTTCCGATTCCTTTGCGGCGGCGGCAGTCCCGCTGGCTTCATGAGCCTTCATGGCGGCAAGCGCCTGAACGCGACGCTCGGTCGTGAAATAGGATTGCGGTTCGACAGCGAGTCCGGATTTCTCGGCGAACTGGTCGGCCGCCCCCCCGGTGAGCAGCACAGCGTCGCCTTTTTCCATGACCGCACGCGCAGCTTTGACAGGGTTGCGGATCGAGCGGGCGGCACTGACGGCCCCTGCCGCCAATGTGGCGCCGTCCATGATCGAGGCATCAAGCTCGTGGACGCCGTTCTCGTTCAGTGCCGCACCATGCCCTGCGTTGAAATGTGGGCTGTCTTCCATGACCACTACTGCCGCTTCGACCGCATCGAGCGCGGAACCTCCAGCACTCAGTACGGTCCAGCCAGCCTTGAGCGAGAGCGCCAGATCGTGACGCGCGGCCGTCCATTCGGCATCGCTCAAGTCAAGCTTGGCCATCACTCCACAGCCGCCATGAATGGCAAGGGCAACCTTGGCCATGTTTTTGTCCTTTCAATCGTTTTTACAACGGGAAAGGCCGGGCGCTGGGCCCGGCCTTTTTGGGTACTTGCCCGGATTACTTCGCCGGACGGATATTCATTGCCAAGGTGTCTTCGTCGGCGCGCGGCGTCAGGACCACCTTGTCCTTTTTGAGCCCCCAGGCGCTGAGCAGCGTTGCCAGCGGCAAATCGGGACGATCCGTTGCAACCAGGCCGTTGGCCTTTTCCAGCAGGCCGCGACGGGCATCCGCATCCATCTCGGCGGCGGCATCCTCGATCAGCTTGTCCATTTCCGGATTTGCGTAGCCGCGAACGTTGAATGCGCCGAGCGACTTGGCAGGCTCATTGGAGTGCATCAACGACGACAGCATATAGTTTGCCTCGCCCGTCAGCGTGCCCCAGCTTGCCATGTACAGCGAATATTCGCCGCGGGTCTTGGCCGGATTGAAGACGGCAGCCGGCACACCGCTGACATCGGCGGTGATGCCGATGCTCGCCAGCATCTGCGCAATCGTAGGTCCGAGTTCCGATGGCATGCGATCGTTGGCATAGTTCAGCGTGATCTTGAAGCCATCCGGGTAGCCGGCTTCCGTCAGCAGTTCCTTGGCGCGCTTCACATCGAACTTGGGCGCTTCAAGCGACTTGTCATAGCCGAAGATGTTGGCGGTCACGAGCTGCGTCGGAACGACGGCCATGCCTTCCAGTGCGAACTCGACGATGGTCTCGCGATCCAGCGCCAGATCGAACGCTTCGCGGACGCGCGGATCAAGCATCGGGTTCTTGTCGAGCTTCGCGCCGTTCTTGGCGAAGACCTGCGGGCTGCTTTCGCGGAAATCGAACTCGAGGTAGCTGATGTAGATGCTCTCGTTCTTCACGACAGAAAGCGCGGAGTCCTGTTCCAGGACCGGCACGTCCGCTGCCGGAACCTTGGAAATGATGTCGACCTGACCGGCCTTCAGCTGGGCCACGCGAGCTGCGTCATTCGGAATTTCCTTGCGGATGACGCGATCCCACGGCTCGGCACCACCCCAATATCCATCGAAGCGCTCCAGGATGAGATCCTGCGTCGGCGCCCACGAGATGAACTTGTAAGGGCCGGTTCCGATCGTTGCCTTGCCGCTGTTGAAACCTTCAGCAGCGGTTTCCTGCGTCGAATAGTTGGCAGCTGCCGTATGCGAGGTGATGAACAGGCGCACGAAATCGTTCGGCAGATTGGGGGCCGGCTTCTCGGTCTTCACGCGGACAGTGTGAGCATCGACAACTTCCACTGACTTGACGCTGCGCACGAAGATGGTCGCCGGGTTGGGGCCGGTGACATTGGGAATACGCTCGATCGAAAACTTGACGTCCTCGGCAGTGAAGTCGGAACCATCGTGAAATTTCACGCCCTGGCGAAGCTTGAATTCCCAGGTCGTCTGGTCCAGCGCTTCCCAACTCAGGGCGAGTGACGGTTCAAGCTCGAGATTGTTGCCGGAGCGGATCAGCGTGTCGAAAATATGCTTGGTGGCTTCTGCATTGGCGGCCGTTGCCGTGAAATGCGGATCCATCGAAGCTGGCCCAGCCTTGATCGCCATCACCAGATCGGCGGCCAGCGCCTGACCGGCGGTCAGCAGCAGTGCAGTACCAAGCATCAGCGCACGTATTTGTTTCTGCATGTTCATGTAGTTCCCTGCTTTGATTTCGTGGTTTTCTACTCTTCGATCGCAGGCGCGTCGGAGGAGGAGATCGTTTCCGGCCAATCGCGGGACGCGATGACCATTTTGGCCAGGATGTCGGACAGCATGATGCGTTCGGCCGGGCTCAGAGCCTCCAGCATCATGCGTTCGCGTTTGATCATCGGTGTCATCTTTGCCTCAACGATCGCACGCCCTGCATCTGTCAGGCACAGCACCACGCGACGAAGGTCGCCGAGATCCTCTTCTCGCCGGATGAGCTTGAGTCGGGTCAGTTTCTGGGTGGCGCGGCTCAGCGTGTTCTTGGGAAAACCGGAACCGGCAACGACCTCGGAAAGCGTCGTGCGGTCCTTCAGGAACAGCGAATAAAGCACCACGAATTCCGGTCGCAACAAATCGTGGTCGGCACCAATCATGCCGTAGACCGGATTGTTGTAGTGCAGGGCGAGATAGTTGATGCGGAAGGAGAGCCAGCACGGGTTCGACCACAGCTTGGCGTGCAGAATGTCGCTCTCGTCAATCCGTTCATCGACGGCTTCCGCACGCCCTGCGCGACCTTCGAAAAGCGCTATCCTGATCGGATCATCCATCGCCTCTCCCCCGCGATTAGGTTCCATTTAGGACAAAATACTGGGCGCATTAGCTATGTCAAACGCATTTTTTGTTCCAATTGGAACTTGTGTATGATGCGATTTAGAGGTTACTGTTTTCGGAAATCATCTCCACGAGAGACGAAAGCGAATAGGGTCGGAAGGATTTTCGGATGCATATCAATGCGATGAACTGGAGCCAGGTCGAAGAGCGGGTCAAGACGGATGACCGCTGCATCCTGCCGATCGGCAGTGTCGAGCAGCATGCGCGCCTCAGCCTCGGCACGGACATGATCCTTGCCGAAAAGGTTTCGCTGGATGCAGCCGCCCCCCTCGGCGTGCCGGTCTTCCCAGTCGTGCCTTACGGCCTGGCCTCCAGCTTCGCCGACTTTCCCGGCACCGTGTCCTTCAGCCTGCGGACCTATGTCGGCGTGATCGAGGACATTCTCGACAGCCTCCACCGTTCCGGCTTCCGGCGCATCCTGGTCGTCAACGGACATGGCGGCAACACGCCGGCGGCAACGGTCGTATCCGAATGGCTGAACCGCAACCGGGACGCCAGCGTGAAGATGCACGACTGGTGGCGGGCGCCCAAGACCATGGCCAAGGTGCTTGAAATCGACAACCGCGCGTCGCACGCGTCCTGGATGGAGAATTTTCCGTGGACCCGCCTGGAAGGCGTCGCCCAGCCAGAGCATGTCCAGGAACGAGTCGATTTCGACGGCCTGGCGCGCGTCGATGCCGGCCGCAAGCGCGAGCGCCTCGGCGAGGGCAACTACCACGGCCTGTTCGAGCGGCCCGACGCCGACATGCTGGCGATCTGGGACGTCGCGGTCACGGAAACCCGCGCCCTGCTGGAGAACGACTGGCACTGATCGGCCGCCGGCGGAAACGGGATGTTCCGCCAGGGGCCGCACAATTTATCCCGTAGCCGGCTGCCGGGATGCGAGTGGGGACAGGACTGATGATTGCATTTATCGTGCGGCGAATCTGGCAGGCGATGCTCGTCATGCTGGTGATGTCGATGCTGGTATTTATGGGCGTCTTCGTGATCGGCAATCCGGTGGACGTGCTGATATCTCCCGATGCGACGCAGGAAATCCGCCAGCGGGTGATCGAGCAATACGGCCTCGATCTTCCGGTGTGGCAGCAATATCTGCAATTCATGAACAGCCTGCTCCATGGCGATCTGGGCCGTTCCTTCGTCTACAACATGCCGGTTTCCGAGCTCATCGCATCCCGCCTTCCAGCGACGATGGAACTGGCCGTGATCGCCATCCTGCTGGCGAGCGTTGTTGGGATACCGCTCGGCGTATATGCCGGATACAAGCCCGACAGCTGGCTTTCCAAGGCGATCATGGCCCTGTCCATCCTGGGCTTTTCCGTGCCGACCTTCTGGATCGGCCTGATGCTGATCATGGTGTTCGCCGTGCAGTTCGGCATCATGCCGGCGGGAGGGCGCGGCGATACCATCACGCTGTTCGGCGTGCCATGGAGTTTCCTGACCCCCAATGGCTTGCATCACCTGGCCTTGCCGGCGCTCAACCTGTCGCTGTTCAAGATGTCGATGATGATCCGGCTATCGGCGTCCGGCACGCGCGAAGTCATGCTGACCGACACCATCAAGTTTGCCCGTGCCGCCGGCATCGATGAGTACACCATTTTGTGCAGG
Organism: Mycoplana sp. 10N416; assembly: GCF_056394765.1. Lineage (NCBI taxonomy): Bacteria > Pseudomonadati > Pseudomonadota > Alphaproteobacteria > Hyphomicrobiales > Rhizobiaceae > Mycoplana > Mycoplana sp. 10N416. Next base: position 224,735 of record NZ_JBFTIM010000004.1, read on the forward strand.
CACGTCCTGCGCCTGATCTCCATCCCGCTGGTGACCGTCTTCGGGCTGGAGCTGGGGTCGACCATCGCCTTCGCCGTCGTGACCGAGACGATCTATTCGTGGCCCGGCCTCGGCAAGCTGATCATCGACAGCATCACCTCTCTCGATCGCCCGGTCATGGTCGCCTATCTGATGCTGGTTTCGCTCTTGTTCATCACAATCAATCTCGTCGTTGATCTCGCCTATGCCGTGCTTGATCCGCGCATGCGGCAGGGAGGCGGCAAATGACAGCGACATCGGTGACGCCGCGTTCGTCCAACGGGTTCTGGGCCGAATTTTTCCGGCATCCGGTCCCGGTGGCGGCCGCCATTGCAGTGGTTGCCATCATCCTACTGGCCGTCTTTGCGCCCCTCATCGCGCCGCAGGACCCATACGACCTTGCCAGCCTTGTCCTGCGCGATGCGCGCCGGGCGCCGGGCTATATCGGGCAGGGCGGATACATCCATATCCTTGGTACCGACAGCCAGGGCCGGGACCTGTTTTCCGCCATTCTCTATGGGCTCAGAATTTCCCTGCAGATGGGACTTCTGGCCGGCGCCATCGCATTCACGATCGGCGCCCTCGTGGGATCGGCGGCGGCCTATGTTGGCGGCCGCTTCGAGGCACTCGTCATGCGGCTGGTCGATCTGCAGCTGTCATTCCCGGCTATCCTGCTCGCTTTCGTCGTGGCCGCACTTCTTGGACAGGGCAAAAGCCAGCTCATTGTCGCGTTGGTTTTCTCGCAATACGCCTATTTCGTCCGCACCGCGCATGGTGCTGCCGCAGCCGAGCGCAACAAGGACTATGTCGAGGCGGCGCTTTCGGTGCCGATGAGCGGCTGGTTCGTCGTGACCCGCCACATTCTCCCCAACGCCCTGCCTCCATTGATTGTCGTCGCGACCGTGCAGGTGGCCAGTGCGATCTCGCTTGAAGCCACCCTGTCGTTTCTTGGTGTCGGCCTGCCGCCCACGGAACCTTCGTTGGGCATGCTGATCTCGACCGGCTTCCAGTACCTCCTGTCGGGCCGCTACTGGATCTCTATCTATCCCGGTGTCGCTCTGATCATCCTCATCCTGGCAATCAACATTGTCGGCGACCAGGTGCGCGACCAGCTCAATCCAAGGCTGAAGAAATGACGGCTCCCCTTCTCGAAGTCACCGATCTTCACACCCACTTCGAAGCGCGCGCCGGCACGGTGAAATCCGTCGATGGCATTTCTTTTCACCTCGAGCGTGGTGAGATTCTCGGTCTCGTCGGCGAATCCGGCTCCGGAAAATCGATCACTGGCTTCTCGCTTATCGGATTGATCGACAAGCCGGGGCGCATTGTTCAGGGGTCGATCAAGCTGGAAGGCCGCGAACTCGTCGGCCTCAGTGAAGCTGATCTGCGCAAGATCCGCGGTCGGGAAATCTCGATGGTCTTTCAGGATCCGATGATGACGCTCAACCCGGTGCTGACGGTCCTCGACCAGATGGCCATGGCGCTGAGAGCCCACGAGCGCCTGTCTGACGCTGAGGCACGCATTCGCTGTGTCGAAGCGTTGCGGCAGGTGCGCATCGTCGACCCGGAGCAGAAGGTGGACTTCTATCCGCATCAGTTTTCCGGCGGCATGCGCCAGCGCGTGGCCATTGCCATTGCTCTGTTGCACAAACCGAAAGTGGTCATTGCCGACGAGCCGACGACGGCGCTCGATGTCTCGGTGCAGGCCGAGATCCTCGTCGAGGTTAAGGCACTGGTCGCCGAGTTGGGCATCTCGATGATCTGGATCAGTCACGATCTCGCCACGGTGGCATCAATCTCGAAGCGCATTGCGGTGATGAAATCCGGCAAGATCGTGGAAACCGGCCCGGCGGCCGACGTGCTGCGCGCGCCGACCCATCCCTACACGCAACTGCTGCTGGATGCACTGCCATCACGCGCCAAGCCGGGCCAGTTGCTGGGTGCTCAAGCAGGCGAAAACGAGGCTTTCCAGGCGAATGACGTCGCGACAACGGCAGAGCCGTACCCGGAATTCGTAACCGTGAAGGGGGCGGTCAAGCGCTTCGAATGGAAAAGCGGCTTCTGGGGGCGCATCGGCGAGCGGCTGGGTATCGTCAAGCCGAGAAAAGCGGTGCTGGCGGTTAATGACGTCAGCCTTTCCATTGCCAGAGGCGAAGCCCTGGGGCTGGTCGGAGAATCGGGATCCGGCAAGTCCACGCTGGGACGCATGGTGTGCGGCATCTATCGTCCGTCCGAAGGCGAAATCAGGCTCGCTGGCGCACCTGTCATGCTGGACAGCCAGCAGGGCCGGAAACTGACGACCAAGGTGCAGATGATCTTTCAGGATCCTTTCGCATCGCTCGATCCGCGCCGCACGATCGGGCAATCGATCGCCGAAGGCCCGATCGCCCACGGTCTTACGACACGAGCCAACGCACGCAGCTATGTTGCAAAGTGGCTCGAGGCGGTCAGCCTGGATCCCGCGGTTGCCGACCGTTATCCGCATCAGTTCTCGGGCGGACAACGTCAGCGTGTTGCGATCGCCCGCGCGCTTGCCATGCGACCCGAGGTGATCGTCTGTGACGAACCGGTAGCTTCACTGGACGTCTCGATTCAGGCGCAGATTCTCAATCTGCTGCTGACGCTACGCAAGGAACTCGGCCTCACACTGCTGTTCATCAGCCACGACCTCTCGGTCGTGCGTCATCTTTGTGATCGCGTCGTCGTGATGTACCGCGGCAAGATCGTGGAAGAAGGCACGACAGAGGACATCTTCAGAACGCCGCAGGATGCCTACACAAGGATGCTCCTCGAGGCCATTCCAAGGCTGGTTTGACGACATCGTTGCGATAAGGGGGCCAAACCGTTTCGGGCGCAGCCATTTGATGAAGCCGCGGCGCTCCTTGGCAGCGCAGACTTCGTTCAGCGGAACCTTATCGGCGACGGCCACCACTGGGTCAGGCAGTGGGCCATCGAGCCAGGCTGCCATTTTGAGGCGCTCATCCCAGTAGGAGGCACGATGGTAGGTGCGACGCACGGCCTTGCCGCTCTTTGCCAACTGATGGCGTCCCAGCAAAATGCCATCAGAAATGCCATCAAATTCTTTGGATGCCCGTGGCCGCCGATGGATGCGAGCGGACGAAAACCTTGCAAAAGGGCAACAAAAAACCCCGCTAACGCGGGGTTTTTTGAGCTGTACCGGACGATCCGGAACGTGAAATTGGTGCCCAGAAGAGGACTCGAACCTCCACACCCTTGCGAGTACCAGCACCTGAAGCTGGCGCGTCTACCAATTCCGCCATCTGGGCGACGGAGGCGGATGTACGGGGATAGCCCGTCGGTGTCAACGGGCTTTTTGAAGTTTTTGCAATGACATGTGCAAATCCTTCAATTGGGGCGCGCCGCCCAGTCACGGATCATGGCCAGGCCCTGTTGGAGAAGGGTTTGCGCCACTTCCTCGCTGGCCGCTTCGACGTAGCAGCGCATTTCCGGGGCGTTGCCGGAAGGGCGGAAGTGGATGATTCGCTCGTCCGCGAGCGTCACCCGCAGCCCGTCGAGGTCGCTCGTGCGTGTCGGCACGCCGATTGGAGCCAGGAAGGCTGCAAGAGCTGCAGGACCCGAGCGCAACATGGCCATCAGCGCCGCGCTGGTCTCGATCGGGAAGTTTTCCAGACGGTCGGCGGCGGCGAACGGCAGGCGGAACGAGGAGGCGACGGCGGAAAGCGGCTGTGCACTCTTGGCGGCCAACGCGAGGACGGCAAGCACAGGCAGGAAGCAGTCGCGGGTCGGAAGCGGCGCAAGAACCTTGCCGTTGACCGTGCAGGGCGTGCCCGTCAGGGTGCCCCCGTTCGCCTCGAAGCCGACGACAGCCCTGGCGCCTTTCGCCACAGCCTCGTCCATGGCCGCGATCACGAAGGGCGACCCCACACGCGTCCGCAGCACGCTGAAGCGGCCGGCGGTCTCGATCCCCGAATTCGAGGTCACCGGCGTCACCACGACATCCGCATCGAGGAAATTCGCTGCGATCAGGCCGAGCAGGTCGCCGCGCAGCGGCGTGCCGGTCTCGTCGGCGACGAGCGGACGGTCGCCGTCGCCGTCCGCCGATACGATCGCATCGAGCCGATGCTCGGCTGCCCAGCCGCGCATCCGGTCGATCGTCTCGACAGGCACCGCTTCCGTGTCGACCGGAATGAAAGTGTCCGAGCGCCCGAGCGCGATGCACTCAGCACCGCAGCCGGAAAGAACGGTCACGAGAAGGTCGCGCGCGACGGTGCTGTGCTGGTAGACGCCGATCCGCAGCCCGGTCAGCGCCCCCGGCGGCAACAGGCCGGCATAGCGCTCGAGGAACAAGGCCTCGGCGTCACCGGACGCATCGCTTGCCGTGGTGGCCGATGGTTGAATGGTTTCTCCGTTGGCTGCGATCGTTTCGGCGATCGCCATGATTGCCGTTTCGTCCGCCTTGCCGATCTCGCCATCCGGTCGGTAGAACTTGATGCCGTTCCTGTCAGCGGGAATGTGCGAGCCGGTGATCATCAGGCTCGCGGCGCCGCACTTGATCCCGAGGAGCGCAAGCGCCGGCGTCGGAATCGTGCCGCAATCGCGCGGCGCAAGCCCAGCCTGCCGCAGCGCGGCGATGACGATCGTGGCGATCGCCGGGCTCGATGGGCGGAAATCGCGGCCGACGAGAACCGCGTCGCCCGGCCTGGCGAGGTCGGAACCGAGAAGATGGCGGGCGAAGGCGGTGGCGTAGAGTGCCGCCGGTGGACCCTCGAGCTCGCGTGAAAGACCGCGCAGTCCGCTGGTGCCGAATTTCAGACTCATGCCGTGCTCCGAGTTGTAGTATGCTGATGCAACCCGCATCTCATGCCCGATTTTCTTCGCCTTGTCCTCTGCTTCCAAGAAATGCGGTGCTGGACGGAGCGCGCGAAAGGCTAGGGAATTATACGGCGCGGAAACGCGTCGAAGTAAGACGCAGAGAGGGAATGCAATAGGAAATCGCCTTTTTGGAAAAGTCAGAGAGGATCGCAATGTCCAGGTTTCGCAGTCTCGCTCCAGCCGGCGCCATGGGTCTTGCGGCTGTTCTGTTCCCGCTTTCCGTCAACGCTTTGCCGCCGGCTTTTCCGGATCACGTGGTTGGATCCGACGTCGTTCCGGCCCGTGCCGTGTGCAATGCCTATAGCTGCTGGAACTTCACGCCGCTTTATAGCCCCTTCTATCGGCCTTATAACAATCCAATCTATCAGCCTTACTATCGTTCGTATTACTGGCCGATCTACCGGCCGTACTACCGGCCCTATTACAACGGCCCGTACAACCGACCCTACTATCCGCCGTACCGGACCTATTATCAAACCTATGACAGCCCGTACTACGCGCCCGACTACGGCAATTACGACTCCCACGTGACGTGGTGCCTCAATCGTTACCGCACTTACGACCCTGGAACGAACCGCTACCATGCCGGCGGCGGCGTTTATCGCGTCTGCTCCTCGCCCTATCGTTGAGCAAGCGGCCGGCAATTCGGCAACCCGGCATTTTCAGCTTCGGTCGACGTGGCCGAGATCGCGATCCGGCTCGATCACGTCGCGCACGCGCTGCTTCAGTTCCTTCGGCCCCGGGAACCCATCGTCGCGCTTGCGCTCCCAGATGAGTTCGTCGTTAACCCGGATTTCGAAGCTGCCGCCGGTACCCGGTAGCAGCGCAACTTCTCCCAGGCTGTCGCCGAAAGTCTGCAGGAGTTCCTGTGCCATCCAGCCTGCCCGCAAAAGCCAGTTGCACTGCGTGCAGTAGAGGATGGAGATGCGGGGCTTCTGCTCGTTCATGATTGTCTTTCCTTAGTGGTGGGCAGGCGTCCGGGCACGCGGACCGCTTTTGAAGTGAGTTGCTGCGCGGTTCACGAACATGTCAACTGAGTTCATCAGGCTTTACCGCGGCCGATCTTGCGCCGGAAGAGCGCTGCCCCGAAACGGTGTGCGGTGCAAAAAATTCCTGATTGGATTCCTCATGAGCGATACCATCTCTCGGCAGCCCCGATTGATCCTGCCCCTCCTTGGCCCGGTCTATTCCTCCCTTGGCGAAAGCACAGAGACTCTGCTGCGCATTCTTGCCGGGGCGCTCTTCGCCGTCCATGGCTACGGCAAGATCCTCAATCCCTTCGGAGCGGTCGGCATGGTGGAAAGCCTCGGTTTTTATCCGGGCGCGATCTGGTCGCCGTTGTTGGCGGCGACCGAGTTTTTCGGCGGCATTCTGATCGCGATCGGCCTATTCACGCGGCCGGCCGCGTTCGCCTCGATGATCGTTCTCGCTGTAACCGTCTACTTCCACTGGGTCGTCAAGGCTGAAGGACTGATGGGGGCGGAGAAATCAATTCTCTGGGCGGCGATCATGCTCTACTTTGCCGTCCGCGGCGCCAACGGTCAGTCGGTCGACGCCAGGATCGGTCGTCAATTCTGATCGTGACGCGGTGATGTGCCTGCGCGGTGAGGTGTCCACATCCCAGTAGAGCGGGAACATCTGATCGAAAACGGTGACGGCCCGGCGCTCGATCTTCGTGGGGAAGGCGAGGGGTGATTCGCGGCGCACAGATCGTCCCCCGTCGGCGGGCAGGCCATACCAGGCCGCCCGTTCAGCGACACGAAGGTCTCCAGCCGGTCGAGCGCCTTCTCTTCCTCAAACACGTGCGCCGGCAGATCATGGTGTTGATCGAGGTGTAGATCTCACCGTCGCATCGATGGCGTTGGCCGTTGGGTGTCCCCGGCCTCGCCCTGATAGCGCTTTTCACCACGATGTGATGGCGTTCGCAGCAGCGACAATCGCCAGTTTTCGCAGGCGCCCGCAGCCACAGAAGCCTACGAGGTCGGGAAGGTCATCGCCGATGACAGCGCGCTATCTCAGTTTAAATCCCGCAATCTGACGAGCGCGCCGGCTACGGATAGTGGGTTTTTCTCCCCTCATACCGGAAAGCAGTTGACACCAGAAATATCGCATACTTTATGAATACAATAAGTATGCAAAGGGAGGAGTGCACGCAATGTCGTCTGCAGAGGAGCCGTCGAGCCGGTGTGGCTGGGCGGAAAAAATCACCGGACTATCCCAGGCGATCCTGCGGAGCGAAAAGTTCCTGGCCGGAATATTCATAACGGTGCTCTTGGCCCTGATATTGGTGAACGTGGTGACGCGCTTTGCCAAGGTGCCGATCTATTGGATCGATGAAGCTTCGATTTTCGCGATGATCTGGCTAGGCTTCATTGGCGCCTCGGTTATGACGCGGCTCCGTATCGATTTTGCTGTTACCCTTCTTTCCGATCACTTGCCGCCCAAGTGGGTTGCACGCTTGCGGGCGCTCGCCACCGCAATGTCGCTGGCGTTCGCTATCGGGTTTTTAGTAATGTGCTGGGTTTGGATGGATCCTGCGGGAATTGCTTCCCATGGTTTCGACGCACAGGGCTATGCGGCAGAAACGTTCAACTTCCTCTACACGGAAAAAACCCAGACGCTGGAATGGCCGACCTGGATCGTCAATCTCATCCTGCCGATTTTTGCTGTCACACTAATCGTACACTGTGCAGCCAACCTGCTTGAAGATCTCGGAATTGCTTGCAAGCGCGAGCAGGTTTCGCTGACGACTGCAGAAGGAGCTGCCTGATGGTTACCTTCGGCGCATTCGTTGCCTTCATGTTGATCGGTCTGCCGATCTCCATCGTGCTATGCCTGACGGCGGCAGCTTACATCTGGCAAACTGACAATACGGTTCTGTTCATATCCTTTCCGACCCAGATGTTTACCGGTTTGGACAGCTATGGCCTGATTGCCATTCCGCTTTTCATTCTCATCGGTGAGATCATGAATGGCGGCGGCATTACACGGCGCATTATCGATATGGCGATGGCTTTCGTCGGCGCCCTCAAGGGCGGGCTCGCCTATGTCAATTTGCTGGCCAATATGTTCGTGGCTTCCATTCTCGGCTCGGCAGCGGCGCAGGTTGCACTGATGTCCCAGATGGTCGTGCCGGAAATGGAGCGCAAAGGCTATGACAAGACCTTCGCCGCAGGACTGACCGCCTATGCCGGCATGCTCGGACCGATCATTCCGCCGTCGATCATGTTCGTCGTCTACAGCGTCATCGCGCAGGTGCCGGTTGGAACCATGCTGGCCGCGGGCATTATCCCCGGCATCATTCTCTCTGCGGCCTTCTGCATCGTCATTGCCCTGATGGGATACGTTTACAACTATCCGCGCGGTGAGCGTTTGCCGATGCGTGAGCGGGTAGCCATTACGCTGAAGGCAGTGCCAACACTGATCATTCCGCTGATCATCGTCGGGTCGATCGTGACCGGGCTTGCCAACCCGACGGAAGCTGCGGCGATGGGCGTGATTGCAGCGATCCTCGTCGGCCGTTTCGTCACGGGCGATCTCCGCCTGAAGCAGCTCCCTGACATGTTCATCAAGGCAGGGGTTCTGTCGGCAGGCATTCTGTTCCTGATTGCAGCCGCAGCCGTATTCTCGTGGGTTCTCGTGTACGGGATGGTCCCCCAGCGTGTAGCAGAATGGATCCAGACCATCGCGAAAGACCCGGTCACGTTCATGCTTCTGGTCAATGTGATCCTGCTCGTCATCGGGACGGTGATCGACGGAGCGCCTGGACTGATCATGACGATTCCGATCCTGCTGCCCATCGCAACGGACGTCTATGGCATCGATCCGGTCCATTTTGGCGTCGTCGCCGTCATAAACCTGGTCCTGGGCTTCCTGTCGCCGCCGGTTGGTCTGAACTTCTTCATCGCCGCCGCCGTGACCGGAGCGAAGCCCGGCAAGATGTTCATCGTGACGCTGCCGTTCTTCTTTATCTGCTGCATCATTCTGGTGCTGCTTTCGATCTTCCCGGCGCTTTCAACCTACTTTTCGTAACCGCAAACTCACATAGAGGGGGACCACCATGACCATTACACGCCGAACCTTCACGAAAACGCTCTCGTTGGGAGCAGCAATGGCTGTTTCCGCACCTTCGATCCTGCGTGCGCAGAGCGCCAAGATCTACCGGCTCGGGATCACCACGCCTCCTGGCCATCCCTGGAACGTTGCGGCCGAGGCCGTCGGGAAGCGCCTTTCGGAGGAAACCAACGGCCGTCTCACGATTCAGGTTTTTCCGTCGAACCAGCTCGGGAATGAAGGCGCGATGTTGCAGCAGATGCAGTCGGGCGCGCTGGATCTAGGTTGGATCATGACGGCCGAGCTTGGCTCGCGCATTCCGCAGATCGCGGCCATCAACGCACCATGGCTCGTATCGAGCACGGAAAAGGTAGCAAAGCTTGTTCGCCATCCTGTTGCAACCAAGCTATTGGATGTGCTGCCTGCTCAAACGGGCACGATCGGCCTTGGCTATGGCATCACGACCCTGCGCGTCGTCTTCACCGGCAAGGAAACCGCTGGCATTGACGACATCAGGGGCATGAAGCTGCGCATCAATACGACACCGGCCTATCGCGACTTCTATCAGTTGCTCGGTGCAGCCCCGACGCCCATCCCGACACCGCAGGTGTTCGACGCCATGTCGAACGGTCAGGTGGATGGTCTTGAAGCCGACCTCGATCTGTCTTGGAACCAGCGCTACGACAAGGTCGCCAAGACTATGTTGCGGATGAACGCCATTTTCATGCCCTGTGTTGCATTGGCATCCGCCCGCGTATGGAAGGGTGTACCCGAAGCAGACCGTGAGATCATCACGCGCCTCACCCGCGAGGAGCTCGACAAGCAAATCGACGCAACCGTCGCCAAGGAGGCCACGCTTCTCCAGAACTTCAAGGATTCCGGAATCAAGATCGTGGACGTTGACCTGCAGAACACTGCAGACATCATCGCGGCCTATGACAAGATCTGGCTGCCCAAGGCGCCGGCACTGAAAGAGTTGCGCGAAGTCGGCGCGACCCTCTGACGAGGGCCATTTCAGCTATCGACACGGCATTACAGGGAAGCCGTGTCGGCGGATGTGCGCATGCCGCATAGATTGCGACCACCCATTTGATAGTGCAGGCGGCGATGCGAGGTTAACTTGACCAAGGACGTCGCCGTCCGCAGCGCCAATGGCCAGTCGGTCGACGCCCGGATCGGCCGTCAGTTCTGAGCGTTGGCACGCTGACCTGCTTGCGCGGTCAGGCCTCCACGTCCCAGTAAAGCGGGAACATCGGATCGAAGACCGTGACGGGCCCGGCGCCAGTCTCGATCTTCGCCGGGAAGGCGACGGGCGTCTCGCGGCGCACGAGCCGGATCGTCTCGTCGTTGGCGGGCAAGCCGTACCAGGCCGGCCCGTTCAGCGACGCGAAGGCCTCCAGACGGTCGAGCGCCTTCTCTTCCTCGAACACGTGCGCCAGGCAGCTCATCGTATTGATCGAGGTGTAGATGCCGGCGCAGCCGCAGGCGCATTCCTTCAACGGATCGACATGCGGGGCAGAATCGGTGCCGAGGAAGAAGCGCGCATCGCCGGAGACGGCAGCGGCGCGCAAGGCCAGGCGATGCTGCTCGCGCTTGGCGACCGGCAGGCAGTAGTAGTGCGGCTTGATGCCGCCGACCAGGATGGCATTGCGGTTGATGATCAGGTGATGGGTCGTGATCGACCCGGCGAGGTTGGCCTTCGACGCCCTGATGTAGTCGATGCCGTCCTTCGTCGTCACGTGCTCCATCGTGACCTTCAGTTCCGGCAGCCGCCGGCGCAGCGGATCGAGCACGGTCTCGATGAACACCGCTTCGCGGTCGAAGATGTCGACCGACGGTGTCGTTACTTCGCCATGGACACAGAGCGGCAGGCCGATCTTCGCCATCCGCTCCAGCACCGGCATCGCCTTTTCGATGTCGCGCACGCCGCCATGCGAATTCGTCGTCGCGCCGGCAGGATAGAGTTTGACCGCCGTGACAAGGCCGCTCGCCTTGCCGGCCTCGACGTCGTCGGGGCTGGTGTCTTCCGTCAGGTACAGCGTCATCAGCGGCTGGAAGCGGTCGCCGGCCGGCACCGCCGCCATGATCCGTTCGCGATAGGCGGTCGCGTCCGCCGTGGTGACCACCGGCGGAACGAGATTCGGCATGATGATGGCGCGGGCGAAGTGACGGCTCGTATCGCCGATCACCCCCTTCAGCATCTCGCCGTCGCGCAGGTGCAGGTGCCAGTCGTCGGGGCGGCGAATGGTGATTGTTTGCATGCGCTGGAACTCCGCGGCTAACTTGATGGGATGCCGCGCGCATTATCACCCCGACAGGGCCTGTGGCAAACCTTTTGCCGCCTCAGGCCGGCTGGCCACCATACTGGTTCGCCCCCGGCGTGCCCTCGCTGATGTACCAGTAGAGGAGCACGATCCAGCCGATCAGCGGAACGAGGACGATCAGCAGCCACCAGCCGGAGCGATCGGTATCGTGCAGACGCCGGGCGGCCACGGCGATGCCCGGCAGGAGCACGCCGAGCGCGAAGATGAAGCCAAGGATCTCCTGGCCGAAGATCGCCTGGTCGACCATGCCGAGGACCACCGAGGCGAGGAGGTTGAAAAGCGCAAACCACCAGAACTCCGAACGACCCGCGCGCCCGGTGAAATCAGTATACTTCGAAAAGACGGTTGAGACTGCTTCCTGAAAATTCATGATCCCTCTGGCCCCATGGCTGAGTGCTTGCACACCAAGGTTGTGTCCGGGCGACGTTGCAACGATTCGCGCCCGGGCGCAATGTAGGGGGATCAACCCTGCTCCAGGGTGAGGTCAGCCGGTCTGCGGTTTTCCAGGATCAAGCGCCCGTTCGGCAGGTCGTTTTCGTAGACCTTCGCATGCGCGGCTGCCTCACCCAGCTTGTAGCCGCGCCAGCGCGCCCAGAGTCTTTCCTCAAGAACCTCGATCGGCGGCGCGAGCATGATCGAGTAGTCGAACAGGCCTTCCAGGTCGGTCCACTCGCCCTGGTTCAGCAAGAGGTAGTTGCCCTCGACGACGATGAAACGATGCCGGGGTGAAACGGCTCGCGCCGAGGCGATGGCGATCTCGCGCGATCGGTCGAAGACCGGGACCAGAACCTCCTGGTCGGCCGCGCGCACGGCGCGAAGGATGTCGAGAAAGCCGCGGACGTCGAAACTCTCCGGCACGCCCTTGCGCGCCAGGAGCCCGCGCTCGATTAACAGGCCGTTATCGATGTGGAAGCCGTCCATGGGCAGGACTTCGGCGCTTTCTCCCCTTGTCTTCAGGGCTTCGGCCAACTGGTCGGCCATCGTCGACTTGCCAGCACCGGGCGGACCGGCGATGGCGATGAGGAAACGTCCTGCATCTTTCGCCCGGCGGGCGACCTCCGCGGCGATATCGTCGACGGTCGCGATCATGCAGCAAGCGCTTCCACAGGCGGTTCCTTGGCGCCGGTCATGAAGGCGACCGCGTCCGACATGGTGTGCTGCTTGGGGTCGATGACGCACAATCGCCGGCCAAGCCGGTGGACGTGAATGCGGTCCGCCACCTCGAACACATGCGGCATGTTGTGCGAGATCAGCACGATCGGCAGGCCGCGTGAGCGCACGTCGAGGATCAGTTCCAGCACCCGGCGGCTTTCCTTCACCCCGAGCGCTGCGGTCGGCTCGTCAAGGATGATGACCTTGGAGCCGAAGGCGGCGGCGCGCGCCACGGCAACGCCCTGGCGCTGGCCGCCAGACAGCGTCTCGACGGCCTGGTTGATGTTCTGGATCGTCATCAGGCCGAGCTCGGAGAGCTTGTTGCGCGCGAATTTTTCCATCGCGGACCGGTCCAGCTTGCGGAACCACGATCCCATCACGCCGGGTTTCCGGATCTCGCGGCCGAGGAATATGTTGTCGGCGATCGAGAGCGCTGGAGAAAGTGCGAGGTTTTGGTAGACGGTTTCGATGCCGGCGCGCCGGGCCTCGATCGGCGATCGGAAATGCACCGGCTGGCCGTCCAGGCTGATCTCGCCCTCGTCCGGGGTAACGGCGCCGGAGATTGCCTTGATCAGCGTCGACTTGCCGGCGCCGTTGTCGCCGATCACGGCAAGGATCTCGCCGGGATAGAGGTCGAAATCGGCGTTGTCGAGTGCGGTGACGCGGCCATAGCGCTTGGTCAGGCCGCGTGCGGTGAGGATCGGATCGCTTGCCATCAGCCTGCTACCTTTCTGATCCACTGGTCGACGGCGACAGCCGTGATGATGAGGACGCCGGTGAGGAAGACCTTCCACTGCGGGTCGGCGCCGAGCATGTTGAGGCCCATCGAGACCACGCCGACGATCATGGCGCCGATCAGCGTGCCGAGGATCGAGCCGCGCCCCCCGAACAGCGAGATGCCGCCGATCACGGCTGCGGTGATGGCCTGGAGGTTGTAGTCGGTGACGGCGGCCGAAGGCGAGATCGAGCCATTGCGCCCGATCGAGACCCAGGCGGCGAGCGCCGCGATCAGTCCGGCCAGCGTGTAGGCCCCGAGAAGCACGCGATCGACGCGGATACCGGAGAGTTCAGCAGCATCCGGGTCGTCGCCGACCGCATAAAGATGCCGCCCCCAGGCCGTGTGGTTGAGCGCATACCAGAGGCCGAACACGAGCAGAACCACCATCACGACGCCGAGCGTGAACACGGCCGAACCGATCTTGAAGCTGATGCCGAAGACATGCAGCAGCGGTGTCACCGCCGTCACATCGGCTTCGCGGATGGTCGCGTTTGCCGAGTAGATGAAGTTGGTGGCCATGATGACGTACCAGGTGCCCAGCGTGACGATGAAGGGCGGCAGCTTGATCTTGGAAACGAGGAAGCCGTTGAGAAAGCCGCAGAGTCCGCCGACGGCAAAACCGCTGAGGATCGCCAGCGGCGCGGGCAGGCCGTAGGTGACGGCGAAGTTGCCCATGATCACGGCGGAAAACACCATGATGACGCCGATCGACAGATCGATGCCGGCCGTCAGGATGACCAGTGTCTGGGCGGCGCCGAGGATGCCGACGATCGCGATCTGCTGCAGGATCAGCGTCAACGTGTAGGAGGAGAAGAACTTTCCGCCGATCGCCATGCCGAAGATGATGATCGCCGCCACGAGCACGATGAACGGGATTGCGGCCGGCGTCGAATGCAGGAAATGCTGGATTTTCTGGACCGCGGTCTTGTCGTGCGTGTCGAACGACGCGACCTCGGTGGCGCTGTGGACCAGGACCTTCTCGAAGTCCTGGGGTTGTGCGGCTAGGTTGGGCTCGCCCATGACCTTCCTCCCGTGCCCCGCTTCATTGGGGTGCGTGCGTTCCGCGCCGCCCGCCTGCGACCAACAGGCCCGGCACTCATGGAAAGCTGCGCGGTTTTTGCTGTCTTGTCAAAGCGTCGGTGTGCGAAGGGCGGCCGGGCCGCCCTTCGGTTCATGCCCGCGGTGTTGGGGCGAAAGGGCTAGCCCCAGCACTTGTCCGTGCCGGTCTTGACGTCGATCGATTCGACGCCGGCGGCCGGCTTGTCGGTGACGAGCGCCACGCCGGTATCGAAGAAGTCCTTGCCTTCGGTCGGCTTCGGCTTCTCGCCGGTCTCGGCATACTTCTTGATCGCCTCGACGCCGAGCGCGGCCATCATCAGCGGGTACTGTTGCGAGGTGGCGCCGATGACGCCTTCGGCAACCGACTTGACGCCCGGGCAGCCGCCGTCGACGGAGACGATCAGCACGTCGTTCTCCTTGCCGACGGCCTTGAGCGCCTGGTAGGCGCCGACGGCGGCCGGCTCGTTGATCGTGTGGATCACGTTGATGTCGGGATCCTTCTGGAGGAGGTTTTCCATCGCCTTGCGGCCGCCTTCCTCGTTGCCGTTGGTCACGTCGTGGCCGACGATGCGCGGGTCGTCCTCGTCGCCGATCTTGTTCGGGTCCTTCGGATCGATGCCGAAGCCGATCATGAAGCCCTGGTCGCGCAGCACGTCCACGGTCGGCTGCGACGGGATCAGGTCGAGAAAGCCGATCTTGGCGTCCTTCGCCTTGTCGCCCATGGTGGCGGCGGCCCATTGGCCGATCAGCTTGCCGGCCATCAGGTTGTCGGTTGCGAACGTCGCATCGGCGGCAGTCGCCGGGTCGAGCGGGGTATCGAGCGCGATCACGAGCAGGCCGGCGTCCTGCGCCTTCTTGACCTGATCGACGATTGCCTTGGTGTCGGAAGCGGCGATCAGGATGCCCTTGGCGCCGTCGGCGATGCAGGATTCGACCGCGGCAACCTGGCTGTCATGGTCACCGTCGATCTTGCCGGCGTAGGCCTTCAGCGTCATGCCAAGTTCCTTGGCCTTCGCCGTCGCGCCTTCCTTCATCTTGACGAAGAAGGGATTGGTGTCGGTCTTGGTGATCAGGCAGGCGGTGACATCTTCAGCGGCGGCAGGCGAAGCAAATGCGACGCCGAGCGCGAGTGCGCCGAGAGCAGCGCTCACAATGGTCTTCTTCATGTAATCCTCCCAAGGACGAAATGGTCGATGCCGTCTGGGCATCCAGGATGCCGATGCCCGCCTGCTCCTCCGCAGGTCCGTGGTCGCGCTTCCACTTTCAAGGGAAGCACCGAAGCCGGGGTGTTGTCAATAAATAAATCGAATTGAATTATTAATTCGTTGTGGCATGCTGCGGCAAATCGGGGCATAGCCCGCAGAGCAACGCGCATGCCCGGGAATTGGGGATGGCGCAGAAGACTCGAATTGAATCCCTTGCCGGATTTCGGGAGGAGACCTGCATGGCTGAGACAACCGCACCGGCGATCTCGCCGGCGGTGATTCTTGATCCGTCCGGCGGGTCGAACCAGGTGCGCGTGCGGGCCTACAACGAACGGCTCGTCATGTCGCTGGTGCGCCGGCACGGCGAACTGTCCAAGGCTGAAATTGCCCGCCGCAGCGGTCTCTCTGCCCAGACCGTCACAGTCATCATGCGCGCGCTCGAGGCCGATGGACTGCTGATCCGTGGCGAGCCCACGCGCGGCAAAGTCGGCCAGCCGTCGATCCCCATGCGGCTCAACCCGGATGCGGTCTATTCCTTTGGGGTCAAGATCGGGCGACGCAGCGCCGAGCTCGCCGTGATGGATTTCGTCGGCCAGGTCCGACTGCAGGTGCGCCGCATCTACGCCTATCCCATGCCGGACGATATTCTGTCGTTCATCATCGATGGCATTGCCGAACTGGAAGGGCAACTCACCGATGAGCAGCGTCAGCGCATCGCCGGCATCGGCATTGCGACGCCGTTCGAGCTGTGGAACTGGGCCGCAGAGGTCGGCGCGCCGCAGCATGACATGGATCGCTGGCGCGGCGTCGACCTGCAGCGGGATGTCGCCCGTCGCGTCAGCCACCCGGTTTTCCTTCAGAACGATGCGACCAGCGCCTGCGCCGCGGAACTCGTCTTCGGCTTGGGCCAGCGCTATCCCGATTTCATCTACTTCTTCATCGGTTCCTTTATCGGTGGCGGCGTCGTGCTCAATTCGGCACTCTTTTCCGGCCGCACCGGAACGGCCGGCGCGATCGGCCCGCTGCCCGTGCAGGGCAGGGATGGAAGGACGGTGCAACTGCTGAAGATCGCCTCGATCTTCGTGCTGGAGAATCATCTGCGTGCCCGCGGCATCGACCCGAGACCGTTGTGGTATTCGCCGGACGACTGGATCGATTTCGGCGAACTGCTCGAGACGTGGATCCAGGATACTGCTGCAGCACTCGCCCAGGCGCTCGTCGCCGCGGCCTCCGTCATCGACTTTTCGGCGGCGGTGATCGACGGCGGCTTTCCGGCCTGGGTGCGGCAGCGGATCGTGATCGCCACCCGCATCGCGCTCGACCGGCACGATCTGCAGGGCGTGATCATGCCCGAGATACTCGAGGGCGAGGCCGGCAGTCAGGCGCGAACCATCGGTGCCGCCAGCCTGCCGCTGTTTGCCCGCTACCTGCTCGACCAGAACGTCCTCTTCAAGGAAACCGCCTGATATCGACGGGGTAGAGGCTGTTCCGTAGGGAACAGCCAGGCCGCGGATCTCATGGCATGTTCGACTTGCCTTCGAAATCCTCCCCGCCTTGCCCGGCTGCGAACGCAGCCGGGCAATTTTGTGCGTCCTTGAAACGCCCGCCCGCCCGTGCTTCCTTGCACGTGTTCACGGACAAGGAGAATTGTTTGATGCGGGTGCTTGTCGTCGAAAATGACAGGGTGACGGTCCTCGGGCAGGTCGAGACGGCGCTCAGGGAGGCTGGGGCCGAAATCGTGCTGTGCCGGCCCCATGCCGGGGAGGCCCTGCCGGAGGATGTAGTCAGTCACGATGCCCTCGTCGTGATGGGCGGGCCGCAATCGGCGATCGATGATGAGAAGCACCCCTATCTGCCCGACCTGGCGGCATTGATGCGCCAATACGGGGACGCCGGAAAGTCGGTCCTGGGGGTCTGCCTCGGCAGTCAATTGTTGGCGCGTGGCTACGGTGCGACAAACCTGATCGGCGTGGCAGCGGAGTTCGGCTGGTGCGACATCCATCCCACGGACGAGGGACTCACTGACCCGCTGCTGGCATCGGTCGGTGGTACGTTCCCGATCTTCCAATGGCATAGCGATACCTTCACGCTGCCCGCTGGGGCAACGCATCTGGCGCACAATGCGATCGCTGCCAACCAGGCCTTTCGCCTCGGCCGCGCAGCTTACGGGACGCAGTTTCATTTCGAGGTCGACCGAAGCGTTGCCGAGCACTGGCGCGACGTCTTTCCCGATCAGATCGAGCGTGTGTCGCCAGGATGGCTCGAACGTCACGATGAGCTTGCCGCCGCCCATGGACCGGACGCCGACGCTGCTGGGCTCGCGATCGCGCGCGCCTGGGTTGCGACGATCGAGGCGGGGATGGCCGTTGCTGGTGACGAGGCTGCCGTTATAGGATCGTCAGGAGGTCCTCCGCCGGACCCTTAGGCGGTCCGCTTCGGCGCCCAGGCGGGAGAAGGGGGCGATGGAAGCCTTCGGTCATTTTGTCGCAGCAGGTTGATCAGCATCCGGCGCCGTAGTACCCGGGACCCTGCATAGGACGACCTATGCCGCTACGCTTCGTCGGGGACGGCCCCACCAACCAAGGGGTCGATGATGGCGGGGCCAATCGAACAATTCGAAATCAGATCACTCTTCGACGTTGCCGAGTTCGGCGCGATTGATATCGATTTCACCAATTCCGCGGCCTACATGGTGCTTACCGTCGTCGCCGCCAGCCTGTTTCTGGTGCTCACGACGAGCCGCCGTCTGCTGGTGCCCGATCGTTGGCAGTCCGCGAGCGAACTCCTCTACGAATTCGTCGCCAAAACGTTGCGGGAGAATGCCGGAGAGGCCGGAGCGCGCTTCTTTCCGCTGGTCTTTTCGCTCTTCATGTTCATCCTAACGGCGAATCTGATCGGCATGTTTCCGTTCGCCTTCACCGTGACGAGCCACATCGTCGTCACCTTCGCGCTTGCGATGCTGGTCTTTCTCACGGTGACGATCTGCGGGGTGGTCCGCCACGGTATTGGCTTCTTTCGCCTCTTCCTGCCCTCCGGCGTTCCGATCGTCCTGGCGCCGCTCATCGTTCCGATCGAGGTGATCTCCTACCTTTCGCGGCCGGTCAGCCACTCCGTGCGTCTCTTCGCCGTCATGCTGTCCGGCCACATCACGCTGAAGGTGTTTGCGGGGTTCGTCGTCGGCCTCGGAAGTCTGGGATCGCTCGGCATGCTGTCTGCGATCGCACCGCTCGCCATGACGGTTGCCCTTACTGGCCTCGAACTGCTGATGGCCGTGATCCAGGCCTATATCTTCACTATGCTCACCTGCATGTACCTGAACGACGCGCTGCATCCTGGCCACTAGGGTCCACCGGTCTCGCCGGGAGGCCGCCGGGAGAGTTCGTATCAGTTCACGCTCACCGGCCTGGAGCGAATGCGTGACACGGTCTCCCGCTCCGCCCGCTTGCAGCGCATGGGTGGAAGGCCGCGGTCCATCAGGTCCATGTCCTCGAGCACCATTTCGCCCATTTTCTTGAAGGCGCTGTCGAGCGCGCCGGCCCGATGGGCCGACCGGATGAAGCCCTTGAGCCGTCGGACCGGGTGATCCGCCGCAAGCGGCTCCTGCGGGTAAACGTCGCTCGCAGCGACGATCCGGCTGCTCTCGACGGCCGCGATCAGGGCGTCGAAATCGACGACGTCGGCGCGGCTGAGCAGGATGAAGGCCGCCCCCTTGCGCATCCGCGCAAAGGCTTCGGCGCCGAGAAAGCTCTTGTTCTCGCTGGTCACGGCGGCGACGACGAAGACGAAATCGCTCTCCGACAGGACCGCGTCGAGCGAGGCGGGTTCGACGCCGGCTTCCCTCAGGATCGACGGCGGCATCCAGGGGTCGAAGACGCGGATGCGGGCGTGGAAGCCTGACAGGACACGGTTCAGCGCCTTCCCAAGGTCGCCGAAACCGATGATGCCGATGTCGGAACCGGAAACGAGGCGCGCGCCGGCATTGCCTTCACCGCCCCAGCGTTCGCGCCCCTCGCGAAAATCGACATCGGCATCGATGACGCCGCGGGCAAGGTTCAGTGCCAGGGCGAGGCCGAGTTCAGCGACGGGTTCGGCAAAAACCTGCCCGGTCGTCACCACATGAATCCCACGGGAAAACAGGATGTCGTAGGGCATGTTGTTGATGAGATTGCTCTCGACATTGAGGATGCAGCGCAACTCGGGCATCCGGCCAAGCGTCTCTGCCGAGAGCGGCGGCTGGCCGATGATGTAGCGTGCCTCGGAAAGAATGGAGTCGTCGAGCCTGCCGATGTTTTCGGAATCTGCCTCGACAATCCGGTAGTTTGTTTTGAGGCGTCCAAGTGCCTCGGGTGTGAAGATCAGATCGAGTGTTCGCGGCTCGGGCGCGCTGATTACCAGTGGCTTGGTCGTCTCGGTCATGGCTTTCCCCCCGCTCGTCAATCGCTACTCTTTCTGAGCGCCCGATAATACGGGCACGCCGCGTGTCAGGCTACCAGCCGATACCCCGCAGATCACGTTCGCGCGAAGGGGGCGGGTTGCGGCTGGTAAACGTCCGGCCGTTCTGCGTGCATGTGTAGACCGGCTGCTTTAATTCACCCCACCGACGCGGCTCGGTCTCCTCGTAATCTCGCGTGCAAACCACTTCGTCCTTTTGGGCCGCGTCTTCCGGGGCTTTGACGCCGGGAAGGTCGGTGAATGTCTCACTTCCACCGTCGACGGTGAATGCACCCAGCGGCTGCCCAAAAGCCATTGGCGGGAGCGCCGAGAGGAAAAGAGCGAGGAGGCAGCTCAAAGTGCGGTGTCTAAAGGGCTTATTCATCGTTGGTCTTCTGATCGGCGCGCCATATCGCCGCTTTGGAGTACCCCGACGGCCAAACATGCGATATAGCGCACTCAAAGTTTGTGCGGTTTCATGTGGGGTCTTCGATGGCGAATGCAATACGATATCACGAGGGCGACATCCCGGCGGCGGATGCGGCGCGCTACACCGGTGCGATCGCGATCGACACCGAGACACTCGGCCTGATCCCGCGCCGGGACCGGCTCTGCGTCGTCCAGCTTTCGCCTGGGGACGGAACGGCCGACGTCATCAAGATCGCCGCCGGCCAGACGCGCGCGCCCAACCTCGTCGCAATGCTGAGCGACCCGTCCCGCCAGAAGATCTTTCACTATGGCCGCTTCGACATCGCCGTGCTCTTTCACACCTTCGGCGTCACCTGTTCGCCCGTGTTCTGCACCAAGATCGCCTCGCGGCTGACGCGGACCTACACCGACCGGCACGGCCTGAAGGACAATCTGAAAGAACTCCTGGACATCGATATCTCCAAACAGCAGCAGTCCTCCGATTGGGCTGCCGAAACGCTGTCGCAGGCGCAGCTCGAATATGCCGCTTCCGACGTGCTGCACCTGCATGCACTGCGCGACAAGCTCATGGCGCGGCTTGTCCGGGACGGAAGACTGCAACATGCGGAGGCCTGCTTCGCCTTCCTGCCGACGCGGGCCAAGCTCGATCTGCTCGGCTGGGAAGAAACCGATATCTTCGCCCATAGCTGAGGAGCCGGTGTCCCGAATACTGCAGGTGCCCCGGGTAACACCGGCTTAACCATGCCTCTTTATCCTCTGCTGCAGAGTCTATCGATTTTGCAATCAGGACAATTGCATGCTCCCGCCGTTTCAACAGTCAAACGGCCAATTTGCGACCGACCAGCTTCGCTCGATGCTCGAAGACATCGAGGCACGGCGCAAGGAGGCCGAGGACAAGGCCGCGGGCAAGGACAAGAACGACAGAATCGTCGGAACACATGCCGATCCGGTCTCGGCGGCGGCGAACGAAAAGATCAACGCCCATTTCTTTGGCGCGATGAAGGGCGATCCAGATCCGTTGGCGACCCTGATCGCACGCTTCGCGTCGGCAGTGGGACTGTCGCAGGGACATGACGAATCGGGAAAAGCCTTTGCGCAACGGCTCAGTGACGCTGTGGCCATGCTGGAGTACCAGAAGGCCGATTCGCTTGGAAAGCCCGTCAAGATTTCGCTGAAATCGCTGGGTGTTCCCGAAGAAGATGTCATCGCCGTCCTCAATGGCACGGCAACGACGGGCGCCGACCCCGCGGCGCAAATGGCCGCGCGCATTGCCAAGGAAGCAGGCTTGACCGGAGAGGAGAAGGACTTCGGTGAACAGATCTCCGCCGCGCTGATGTCAGTGCGTGCCACCTTGCCCGAGAACGTCGATCGCATCGAAGAGAAGACCGGTCTGAAGGAGCTTGGCCTGAAGGCGCAGGACATCATCGACGCGATCGCCAATCCCTGGGGTGAGGCGGCCCGGAAGGTAAAGGCGGCGCTGGCAGAGAAGGCCGAAGACGACAAGTCGATGACGCGGGAGATGCGCAAGGTGCTTCAGCGTCTTGAGGATGTCGCGGATCCGAAGACCGTCGAGGAACTGAAACAGCGCGATACGAGGTCCGAACCGGGCAGGGTCGAGGACGCTGAGACAAAAGCGGAGCGCAAGCAGGACATCCAGAATCTCGAGAACGCCGAGAAGCTGGAAGACGTCCGCGAACAGCAGGACGCCGTGAAGGAGCACCTCGACGGTGTTGAGAGCACTGTTGACGCAACGGCATCCACCGACGGCAGCCTGCAGATCATCCAGGTCCTTGCATCCCAGGCGGTCAGGCACGAAGCGGACAATGACGACGCAACCGAAAGCGGTAACGCTTCGGCCGAGAACGGTGCGGGGAACCTGTCGAACGCTGCACTGGGCGCGCAAGCGGAAAACGAGATGCGCGACATCCTGCAGCTATCCGAGGCCATCGATCAAAACAATGTGCTGGTGCTGCCCGTCGACGATATCGGGATTTACGACCTGCTGAGGCGCAAGGCCGCCTGAACCAGGCCGTCATGCGCGCTGATTGAACCCGTTCCCTACGGCCCACTTTTGCGCACGATCCCGACCCGCGCGAGGACCGCTTTCGGGATCTCGTAGCGGCGGATGATGTCACGCTGGTCGCGCAGGCCGCACATCTCGCGCTGGATGAAGAAGGCCCAGACGGCATCCGCCGCCGAGTCCAGCAGGTCCTCGCGCAGTTTCGGCTCGCACCCAGGCCCGGCATCCATCTTCAATCGCTCCAGTACCTTTTCGACCTTGAGCCCGTGGCGGCCAAGCGCGTCGGCGCGTTCGGCCATCAACTCGTATTCGAGCACGTTGAAACCGGAGAACGTCGGTCGGGCAAGCGATTGCGGCGGGCGTACGGACATTGGGACCTCCAATGATGCTGGCCAGGCATATCGTGAAGATCGGAAATGGCAGGACGATGTGCAAGCCAAAAAAGCATCGCGATTTTGCGCGCTGATGGTCCCGGCCAGAGCTCGTCTCCGCTCCCTTTGGGCGATGCCCCGCATTTCGGAGTCCGCCAGCGCGGCCCCCGCCTGTAACGTCTGGCAGAGCCGATTTTACCAGGTGTTAACCATATGATGAGAGGCTTGGCCCATTGATTGTCTTGCGCGACATCCCGGCAGGAGATCGGCGAACCGATCGCTGTCGGTGCGTGCATCGTCAGTTCTTGCATCCGCGGCCACGATTTGCCGCGCGTGCTTGCAGGGCCCTCGCCGCGCGGGCCGCCAGCCAGTCCGAACCTGATGGGCGCGCATGATGCCCTCCCAGTTTGACCATGGATCGTTGGAGAGAGGCATCGTGCCAGTCGGATGGCGGCGCGCAGAAGATGCCGGATGGAGGAAGTGATGCTGCCGCGCCTGGCGACACAAGTCACAGTCCCAAATCCGCCGCCGGAACCGAGCACCGAGGGCGGGCCACGCCCGGTGCTTTCCGCCGAGGCGCTGGCCAACCTGCGAGCCGCCGTGGTTCTTCGTCTGCTCGAGGCCATGATGCGCCAGATCGCTCAAAGGGGCGACAAGGGCGCGGTCGCCCATCAACTGCTCGACGTTCTGTTTGCGGCGATGAAGACGATGCCGCCCCGCGACGGCAAGGACAACGAACCGGCCAAGCACCTTGCGAACCTGCTTTCGCGTCTGCCGGCCGAGATGCGGCCGTCGATCGAGCGGCTGCTGACGACGGCGCTGTCCGTTGCTTCAACACGTGTGCTGATGGAGATCATCCGCAATCCCGGAGGTCGGGACGCGCAGCGGCTGGCGCAGGCGCTGCTTGCCATCGCCACCGACACTCCGAATGTCGACCGAGTGGCCGGCAGGCTCAATCGGCGCTTTGCCGGCCTGGAGGCGCAGCTTGCGGCCTCGTCGCGGAAGTTTGGGCGGGATGGGCCCTCCGGCGGAGTCAATCCGGGTGCAGGCGACAGCAGGGCCTTGCAGGCGACTTTGCGCAGGATGTTCGAGGCTGGAGGCGAAGCGCGCCCAAGCCACGGCCGCTCGCGTATCGAGCCGGGGCCGACGATGGCGCCTGCCGCTGTCAGAATGTCGACGCAGGCCTCCGCCGTTGCTGGAACTGGAACGCAGGGCGCCCCCAGCGTTTTGCAGCATGGGAGCAACGACAGCGCCCGTTTACGCTTTGATGCGGCGAAGGCGCCGGAAAACAGCATGAGCAACGGCCAGTCACGGCTCGACGCCGATGCGGGTGATCGGTTGACAGGCAAAGCCAATCCAATTGGGAGTTCCCGCGGGACGCCCCAGGAAAGCATGCAGCGACTGGTAGCCGGCATCATTTCCAACCTGACGGACGACGAGGCGCTCGTTCTGCGCCTGCTGCTGGAAGCGCCGCTGCCCGAGGCGCCACCGGATGCTGTGGACCAGACGCCGCTGCCCGAACATACCGCTGACGATTCAGCCCCAGACCCGCGCACATTCGAGGCAAAGCCGGGCACGACCGACCGAGCGGGTGGGAACGAACCGGGAGGCCCCAAGCCATCCCAGTCGGACGGCGCCGGCGGCGACGCGGGCCCCGCTGCCGTGCCCGCCGCACCGCGCGAGGAAGAGAGCGCCGAGGCGTTGCAGCCAAGGACCGAGCAGGGCGACAAGCTCGCACGAACGGCTGCGAATGCACTTCCCCTATTGGATCGACCGCTGGAAAGGCTGCTCATGCCGCTAGCGTTGCGGGAGGGATTTGGTTTTCCCGTCGTCCCTCACCAGCTTGCGCAGGACGATCTCGAGAGCGGCGAGGCTCTCCGTCGCGAGGAGGGTAACGAGGAAGGGACGTCTGACACGGCGGACGACAACGAGCCTGACGACGGCAATGAAGAAGCAGGCGACGACGATCAGCAGGCAGAGGAGCCGGCAGATGCCGATCCCGATCTGCCGGACCGCAGGCGCAAGATGGAGGAGCTTGCCGGTCCACCCGATCCGGGCTTTGCCTTCTACCAGAAGCTTGGGGACTACTGGACCTGATCGGCAAGGGCGCGGGCCGCTCGCCCGTGCGGCACTCCGATCATGAAAAAAGCCCGCGGGGATCGCTCCCCGCGGGCTCCTTATTTTGACTGACGCGGAGATTATTCCGCGTTGCCGCGGTTCTTCAGAGCCGCGCCGAGGATGTCGCCGAGCGAAGCGCCCGAGTCGGACGAACCGAACTGTGCGACGGCTTCCTTCTCTTCGGCAATTTCCAGTGCCTTGATCGAAAGCTGGATCTTGCGATCCTTCTTCGAGAAGTTCAGGACGCGCGCGTCAACGGTCTGGCCGACCGAGAAACGCTCCGGACGCTGTTCGTCGCGGTCACGCGACAGGTCGCCGCGACGGATGAACGCGGTGATGTCTTCGTGGTCAACGAGCTTCACTTCGATGCCGCCATCGTTGATCGCGATGACTTCGCACGAAACGACAGCGTTCTTGCGCAGATCGCCGGAAGCGGCAGCTTCGCCGACCGAGTCGCGGCCGAGCTGCTTGATGCCGAGCGAGATGCGCTCCTTGTCGACGTCCACATCGAGAACGACAGCCTTGACGACGTCGCCCTTGTTGTACTCCTCGATGACCTGCTCGCCCGGACGGTTCCAGTCGAGGTCGGAGAGGTGGACCATGCCGTCGACGTCGCCGTCGAGGCCAATGAACAGGCCGAATTCGGTCTTGTTCTTGACTTCGCCTTCGACTTCGGTGCCAGCCGGGTGGCTGTGCGCGAAGGCTTCCCACGGGTTCTCGAGCGTCTGCTTGAGGCCGAGCGAGATGCGGCGCTTGGTCGGGTCGACTTCGAGAACGACCACGTCGACTTCCTGGCTCGTGGACAGGATCTTGCCGGGGTGGACGTTCTTCTTGGTCCAGGACATTTCGGAGATGTGGATCAGGCCTTCGATGCCCGGCTCCAGCTCGACGAACGCACCGTAGTCGGTGATGTTCGTAACCGTACCGGAGATCTTCTTGCCGGTCGGGTACTTCGTGCCGATGCCATCCCACGGATCACTCTCGAGCTGCTTCATGCCGAGCGAGATGCGGTGGGTTTCCTGGTTGATGCGGATGATCTGAACCTTGACCTGCTGGCCGATGGACAGGATCTCCGACGGATGGTTGACGCGGCGCCAGGCCATGTCGGTGACGTGCAGCAGGCCGTCGATGCCGCCGAGGTCAACGAACGCACCGTAATCGGTGATGTTCTTGACGACGCCGTCAACAACCTGGCCTTCTTCGAGGTTCTGAACGATTTCAGAACGCTGCTCGGCGCGCGACTCTTCGAGAACCGTGCGGCGCGATACAACGATGTTGCCGCGGCGCTTGTCCATCTTGAGGATTTCGAAGGGCTGCGGGTTGTGCATGAGCGGCGTGACGTCGCGGATCGGACGAATGTCGACCTGCGAACGCGGCAGGAAGGCAACGGCGCCGTCGAGATCGACGGTGAAGCCACCCTTGACCTGGTTGAAGATGACGCCTTCGACGCGCTCGCCAGCTTCGAACTTGACTTCGAGCTTGGCCCAGCTTTCTTCGCGGCGAGCCTTCTCGCGCGACAGAACAGCCTCGCCGAGAGCGTTTTCGATGCGCTCGACATAGACTTCGACTTCGTCGCCGACCTTCAGCGTGCCGTCCTTGGACTTGGCGCCGAATTCCTTGAGCGCGATGCGGCCCTCGACCTTGAGGCCGACGTCGACGATGGCGACGTCCTTCTCGATGGCGGTGATGATGCCCTTGGTGACATAGCCTTCGGCCAGGTCGTGGGTGGCAAACGATTCCTGCAGGAGGGCTGCGAAATCGTCGCGCGTGGGATTAGCTTGGGACATGGAAACTCCTGGTGTGCCGGATGAAGGCACGGGCGCCGGGGGGTTAGCGTTGACAAAAAGCGAGGCACGTCCGCTTCCCCAAGGGGAAGCTAAACCGGCGCGGGGACGGCTGTCGCTCTAGTGCTTAAGGGCGGCATCGATGATGGATTTCGCCGCCAAAAACGCCGCCTCTATATCCATTTCCGAGGTGTCAAGCAAGTGCGCGTTTTCCGCGGGGCGCAGCGGGCTGTCGGCGCGGCCCATGTCGCGTTCGTCACGGCGGCGCACGTCATCGTACACGGCGTCGTAGTCCGCCGTGCCGCCATTGGCGATGATCTCGTCGTAGCGGCGCTGGGCCCGGACCTCGGGTGAGGCCGTTATGAAAAGCTTCACGGTGGCGTCTGGGCAGACGACGGTGCCGATGTCGCGCCCGTCGAGCACCGTGCCGGGCTGCCGCCGGGCAAACGCCCGCTGCGCCTCGACAAGGGCGCGCCGCACCGTCGGCATGACGGCGATTTTCGAGGCGGCTTCGCCGATCTCGTGGGCGGAAAGCACGCCGCGGTCGAGGTGGGAAAGGTCGAGCTTGCGCGCGACATCGGCGGCGACGGCTTCGTCGTCGAGCGGCAGGTCGCGGTCGAGCAGCGCCTTGGCGGTGGCGCGATAGGTCAGGCCGGTATCAAGGTGATGAAAGCCATAGACCTCGGCAATCCGGCGGGACAACGTGCCCTTGCCGGCAGCCGCTGGACCGTCGATAGCAATCGTCGTCATTGAATTTCCTTGTTTCGGGATCGCTTCACGTTTCGTGTTACCGGAGAATGGGCCGTGATGCCAAGTGCGAATGAGTAGGTCCGCCGCCGTGAGCGCATCTCTGACGCTTTGGCGATCGCAAGGCGAATGGTGACACTGCAAGGATGGGAACACCTATCGTGACTGCTCTGCCTTCCGTCTCTGGCGCTCCTTAAGATGGGCTCGCAAGGCTATGGCGGAAGCGATTGCCGCCAGGACAAGGGCAACGGGATGGGTGTCGGGAACAGTCGGGTCGCTGCCCTCGATCTGTTTCCAGAGCACGAACAAGGATGCGAACAGGATCCCACCGAAGAGGATGATACCTGAGCGAAGCCCTTTATTGTCCATCGCTCCAAGGAGGAGAGTTGGAGCTGAGAGGATCAAATCCAGCCTCGATGGAACAGGTTCTAGTCCCTCACCTTCGAACAGCGGAGCTGCGTCAAGGATTGCGTTCTGTCGCCTGCCCCAGACCGCCTCGGCCAGGAACGACAGAGAGAAGACGGCCGCGGCGCTTATAGCTGCAAATGGCGCTGGCAGCACACCCTGACGATACAGCAGGAACGAAATGAGCATCGAGAATGCGATTGCCACGGCGCTCAACGATTTGCGCTGACCCAGCGTCTCAACCGCCTGATAATCCGCCTCGCTTAGTATTACCGCCTTCGCCCGCGGGAGCCGGCGATAGACGACGCGCCCGTCAGCGAGACGGCGCACAAGGCGGCTGGGGAGCTTCGTCATGCTCTGTCCTCCGGTTTCAGCGAAACCTAGCTGACGGGCATTAACGCTTCATTCCCGGGAGGGTTGCAATCTTAGGCGTTGCTTTCGATCCTCGCACCTAGCCCCGCCATCAGCCCCATGAACTCGGGGAAACTGGTGGCGATCATCGTCGCATCGTCCACCGTCACCGGGTGTTCGGAGGCGAGACCCATGACGAGGAAGCTCATGGCGATGCGGTGGTCGAGATGGGTGGCGACGGCCGCGCCCGACGCACTGCCGAGGCCCTTGCCATCGGGACGTCCGCGCACGACCAGCGCCGCTTCACCCTCGTCGCAGTCCACGCCGTTCAGCTTCAGCCCAACGGCGACGGCGGACAGGCGATCGCTTTCCTTGACCCGCAGTTCCTCCAGCCCGTTCATCACCGTCGTGCCCTCGGCGAAAGCGGCGGCGACGGAAAGGATCGGGTACTCGTCGATCATCGAGGGCGCACGGTCCTCCGGCACGGTGATGCCCTTCAGTTGCGAGTGGCGCACGCGCAGGTCGGCCACGTCCTCTCCACCGGCAAGGCGCGCGTTCAAGACTTCGATGTTCGCGCCCATCTCCTGCAATGTCAGGATCAGCCCGGTCCGCGTCGGGTTCATCAGCACGTTGAGGATGGTCACGTCGGAGCCGGGCACGAGGAGGGCGGCAACGAGCGGGAAGGCGGTGGAGGAGGGGTCGCCGGGCACGTCGATCACCTGGCCGCTCAGCTTGCCCTGGCCTTCCAGGCGGATCGTGCGAACGCCGCTTGCATCCGTCTCGACCGTCAGGTTCGCACCAAAACCCTGCAGCATCTTCTCCGTGTGGTCGCGCGTCATCACCGGCTCGATCACCGTGGTGATTCCCGGCGTGTTGAGGCCGGCGAGCAGAACGGCCGACTTCACCTGGGCGGAGGCCATCGGCACCCGATAGGTAATCGGCGTTGCCGCTTGTGGTCCGCGGAGCGTCACCGGCAGGCGGTCGCCGTCGGCGGCTTTCACCTGCACGCCCATCTCGCGCAGCGGGTTCAGCACGCGCCCCATCGGGCGTTTGGTCAGCGAGGCGTCGCCGAGGAAGGTCGAATCGAAGTCATAGACGCCGACGAGGCCCATCATCAGGCGGCAGCCGGTGCCGGCATTGCCGAAGTCCAGCGGTGCCTCGGGTGCCAACAGCGCGCCGTTGCCCACCCCGTTGATGATCCAGGTGTCACCCTCTTTGCGCATCTTCGCGCCCATGGCCTGCATGGCCTTGCCGGTGTTGATCACGTCCTCGCCTTCGAGCAGGCCGGTGATCCGCGTCTCGCCGCTGGCAAGCCCGCCAAACATGAAGGCACGATGCGAGATCGACTTGTCGCCTGGGATGCGGACGGTCCCGGAAAGGGCGGTCGATGACTTGCGTGCGGTTGCGGGCTTTGGCTGGGCACCATGCGACATGGAACGGAGATCCTCGATTCAGAGCGTGCTGGACGGCCGGCCGATCTGCGAACGCGATTGTCCTGGCGCCATCCCCCACCGAAGTTGTGCGGCTTGCTAGCACAAAGCACCGGAAGCGTCATCCTCCTTGCCTGGGAAAAAGCCATGGCCGTTTTTCATGCGCGCGCCGGCCTCGCAAAGCCCTGTAAACTTAGGCTTTGACAGCGGCGGGCAAGACGATTATGGGAGCCGGCTAATTCTTTTTCTCGAACATCCCGCCGGTTATCCGGCTTCGCCGGAAATATTCGGCCATTCAAGAGGCTTTGACTGTGGCAAAACCGGAACTTGGAACCAAGCGCATTGACCCGGAAACCGGCCGTAAATTCTACGACCTGAACCGTGATCCGATCGTTTCGCCCTACACGGGCAAGTCCTATCCGCTCTCCTTCTTTGAGGAAACCTCTGCGGCCGCCGTTCTGGAAAAGGATGAGGACGAAGAGGTCAACGAGGTCGATACCGAGAACACGGACGTCGAACTGGTTTCGCTCGAGGACGCTGATGATGAAGCAGCAGGCGGCAACGATCTGCCGGATATGGACGACGAAGACGTCGAGATGGGCGACGAGGACGACACCTTCCTCGAGCAGGACGAAGATGACGACGACAACGACATGACGGGCATCATCGGCGTCACCGGCGACGACGAGGAAGCCTAAGATTTTGTTTTTCCGGCCGGAATCAAAAAAATCCGGCCGGAAAGGATTTTTCGGCTTGCCATCTTCGGAAACCGGAAGTATGAAGCCGCACCTGCCCGGGAAAACCCCGGTTCGGTATCCCGGAACCGGCCTCGCCGGACCCTTGATGGGGCTATAGCTCAGCTGGGAGAGCGCTTGCATGGCATGCAAGAGGTCAGCGGTTCGATCCCGCTTAGCTCCACCATTAAATCTATCTTCTCTAAAGATCGGAGAAATTCAGCCAGTTAACTGACGTGCTCGACGACGGCCCAGACCAAGTCAGACCAGCGTTTCAGACCAATTTTCGGCTGTTGCTAATACTCCACCCGCAAAAACATTCCGCCGTCTGTGCGACAGGGGTCTGGTCTAATCTCCGTCCCCATCTTACCTGATGCCCGACCGCAGACGAGCGTGGCAGACATCCAGAGCCGTATACTGGACGCCATCAACGGCATGATGCTCGACATGCTCGCAGCCAATGCCCGCAAGGACTGTGAGGACCGCAGAAGGCGACAGGCGCAGGGCATTGCCAAGGCCAAGAACGATGGCGTCTACAGGGGACGCCCGGAAGATGCCGAGCGCAGCCCTGCTATCGTCCAGATGCTGGCCGGTGGGCAGAGCTGGACAGCATCATCAAGGCAACCCGCTGCTCTCGTTCGACTTTGTCACGCTTAGGGCGAAAACGCATAGTTGATGAACGAGTAACGCACTGGCCGTCCGATTGCCTTCACCGCTACTTTGCGTCCTGAGCGGCCCGAGACGCGTCCCGAAGCTTCTGCTCATCCTCCGGCGTTAGCTTTGGTGGCTCGACAGTGATCGACAGCTTGTTGAGCTTGCCAGTGAAGGTGAATGGAATTTGATAATCGCGATCGTCGACTGGCGTGCCAGTCTTCGAGCCAACGTCGAACGTCTCATCCAGTGGAAGACCGAATGGAATGGTGTTCTCCATTCTTTGCGTCGCGACGACTTTATCGTCCACCGTCAGTGTTCCGGTAGCGGGACGGCCAACGCCGCTCAGATCGTTGAAGGCAAGCGTGGCAAAACCAAGCCCGTCATAATTGAAGTCGAACACCAAGGTGTGTCTACCGGGTGAGAGTTCATCCGGGCCTTCCCAGCGATCCCGTTTGAGCCCGAGATGGTTGTAGGTGAATACAGGCTTCCCTTTCACCAGGTACAATCCGTATCCGCCCAAGCGCCCGCCTTCGGCAACAATCGAACCTTCGCCGCCACGGCCGTCAGCGAAGGGCGCTGGGATACCCAGCGCGTCATCGCCGAAGCGTCGATCGGTAGCACCTGGTACTTGGCGAACTCGCCAAACATCAGGTCCCTCATCTCCCGCACCTTGTCAGGATTGGCAGCAGCCACATCGGTGGATTGCGTCCAGTCGTTCTGGACATCGTACAGCTCCATCTTGTAGGCGGTTGCGGGGTTCTCGATCGCTTTGCCGACGATCTCCCAGGGCGGACGGATGGGAACCGCGCTGAGCATCCAGCCGTCATTGTAGAACCCATACTCGCCCATCATCTCGAAGTACTGGGTGCGGTGCGGTGACGGCGCTTCGGCATTGCCCTTGTCGAAGCTGTAGACCATGCTGACGCCTTCGATCGGCTTTTGCGCGATGCCGTCGACCATGACCGGTGCGGGAATGCCCGTCGCCTCCAGGATGGTCGGCACGATGTCGATGACATGGTGGAACTGGGTGCGAATGCCACCCTTGTCGGTGATATGACCCGGCCAGGAAATCGCCATGCCCTGGCGGGTGCCGCCAAAGTATCCGGCAATTTGCTTGGTCCATTTGAACGGCGTGTCGAATGCCCAGGCCCATCCCACCGCGTAGAGCGGGAAGGTCCGGTCGGTGCCCCAAGCATCGTAATACTTCAACTGTTCGGTGGCCGGCATATTGACGCCGTTGATGGCGAGAACCTCCGAGAGCGTACCATTCACCGTGCCTTCGGCGCTCGCGCCGTTGTCGCCGCTGATGAAGATGATGAGCGTGTTGTCGAGCCTGCCAAGGTCCTGCACCGCCTGCACAACGCGGCCGATTTCATGGTCGGTGTACATGAGGTACGCGGCGTAGACGTCGGCCTGTCGGATGAACATTTTCTTCTCGTCGGCCGACAGGGTGTCCCAAGTCTTCAGCAGATCGTCCGGCCAGGGCGTGAGCTTGGCATCCTGCGGGATGACGCCGAGTTTCGTCTGATTGGCGAAAATCTGGTCACGCAGCGCGTTCCAGCCCTTGTCGAACAGGTGCAGGTCAGTCGCTTTCTTGATCCATTCGGGTGTCGGATGATGTGGCGCATGGGTGCCGCCCGGGACATAGTAGAGAAGGAACGGCATCGACGGGTCGACGGAATTCATTTGGTTCAACCAGTCGATGGCATCATCGGCCATGGCGGTGGTCAGGTTCCACCCCGGATGCCCGACATAGGGACTGATCCGCGTCGTGTTGCGATACAGCAGCGGAGACCACTGGCTGGTGTCGCCGGCGACGAAGCCGTAGAAGTACTCAAAACCCATGCCGGTCGGCCACTGGTCGAACGGCCCAGCCTGACTGGTTTGGTAGGTCGGCGTGTTGTGATCCTTTCCGAACCAGGAAGTGCGATAGCCGTTCTCCAGGAGGATGCGGCCGATCGTGGCGGTGTCCTTGGGAATGATGCTGTTGTAGCCAGGGAACCCGGTCGCCATCTCGCCGACGACGCCATACCCCGCACTATGGTGATTGCGGCCGGTGATGATGGCGGCACGGCTCGGTGAGCACATCGCGGTCGAATGGAAGTTGGTGTAGCGTAGGCCGCTGGCGGCGATACGATCGAGCGTTGGCGTCGGTATGACGCCGCCGAAGGTCGAGGGCGCACCGAAGCCGACATCGTCGGTCATGATCAGGAGGATATTCGGCGCGCCATTCGGCGGCACCACACGCGCTGGCCACGCCATCTTCG
The DNA here is from genome assembly GCF_056394765.1 of Mycoplana sp. 10N416. Lineage (NCBI taxonomy): Bacteria > Pseudomonadati > Pseudomonadota > Alphaproteobacteria > Hyphomicrobiales > Rhizobiaceae > Mycoplana > Mycoplana sp. 10N416. The sequence goes on from NZ_JBFTIM010000004.1 coordinate 257,919, forward strand.
ACTGAACTGCGTTGAGGCCGATGTCGCCACGAAATGGCTGGGGTGGTGGAGGGAGGTAGCGGCCGTCGACCGTTGTCGTGGCGTCGGGTGAGCCAGGCACGCCGGTGGTCTGTTGAGCCATTGCCGGCGCGAACGCGAACATGGTCAAGGTCGCAGCGACGCCTGCACACAAACCCATCAATCTGTTGTGAGTGCTACGCATGGTTCCTCCATCTGCCGAGGTGTACGGCTAAATCTGAATGAAACCTTGGGTCTTGCTGCGGCACCCCGTGAACCCCGGTGGCGCGGCCAGAATATTAGCGCAAACTAATGGATATATTCAATCAATCTTCCGAAATCGGGCCGCTTTGGGCCGTCCCGGTGCTGCTCACCTGTCCGTAAGGGCATCGTACCTGGACCGCTGCGGACGTTGTCCTGACAGGTGGACGGCGGTCCGCCCTCGCGCGCCTGACGGTAGAGCTTGTCCGTCTCCCGTTCGATGTCGTCACTCCTCGTCATCGTCAACTTCAAGTCACTGGTTCCGAGGTTTACCAGTTGCGCGGTCTTGCCGTCGAAATGCAGGCGGATGGCCTGCGGGACAGGATCAGTGGTGGCCGCAACGATACCCGCGTTTCGCCTACAGGTTGATTTTTTATTTACTTGCTCTCAGCCACACGCTACAGCGCCCGGATACTTAAAGTGGAGAAGAGCAGGGGATAATGAGCAAAATTGTAGTTCTCAATAACAGTGCTTCACGACTGGTGTTAGCGGGGATGCTCGTGGGAAGTGCGGCCCTCGCGGGATGTGTTCCCCCCGATAAGTCGCACACCTGGAACCCACCTTGGGCAAGCGGGGCGTCTGACCGCGGTCCATACGATGTCAGTCCATCAAAGCCCGAACCGAAGCCCGAGCCGAAGCCCGAACCGAAGCCCGAACCGGAGCCGGAGCCGGAACCGAAGCCCAACGGCTAAGATCGGTGAAGTCGCGGGGCCGAGTCACCGCTTCCCACGCTGGCGCGCGACCATGGCAGCCTTTCGGGTGGAGCGTTTCGGCTCCAGCCCGTTCCCGGCAATCTTGTCGCCGTCTCACAAAGGAACCGCGTTCGGGTCTTCCGGTAGTTTCGCCACTCCGACGCGCTGCCGATTCTGGAATGCCCCCAACTTGGCAGGGAACGGGGCATACGGAACGGCACGCCGCGTGCGCTTCATGCTGGCGCGTTCGTCCCGAGCGAGGACTGTCGCTCTTCGGGGCCGCCGTCAGTCCGGCGGTAACGACGCGATCTGACTTCACGGGATTTCGATTTTACTCGCGGCGAGGCTGCCGATAGGCTCGCGCGACAATTGTGCACCAGGGAGAAAGATCGATGAAACATCGCTTTGCAGTGATCGCAGTCGCCTTGGCCTGTTTCGGGACGGCCCATGCGCAGGACACGAGCATGAGTTTCTTTGTCACCAGCGTCAATCCGGGCCAGGGCGGGGATCTTGGCGGCCTGCAGGGGGCGGACGCTTATTGCGACAAGCTCGCAAGTGCCGCAGGGTCGACGGGCAAGACCTGGAAGGCCTACCTCTCGACGGATTCAGAGAATGCAAAGGACCGAATCGGCGCCGGTCCCTGGTACAATGCCAAAGGCGAGAAAATTGCCGACGACGTCGCCTCCTTGCACAGCGACAAGAACAACCTGACGAAACAGACCGCCCTCAACGAGAAGGGGGAGGTCATCAACGGTCGCGGTGACACACCGAACCGCCACGACATGCTCACAGGCTCCAAGCCCGATGGCACAGCCGCGCCTGAAACCTGCGGGAACTGGACCATGGGCGGGACGGACGGGGCTGCAATCGTGGGCCACAGTGATCGCACGGGCCTGGATGAATCCGCCGAAGCCAAGTCCTGGAATGCTTCGCATCCGACGCGGGGCGGCTGCACGCTCGAGGCCTTCAAGAGCACGGGCGGCGACGGGCTGTTCTACTGCTTCGCTGCGAACTGACGCAACGCGCGCGGGTCAATAGGCTTCCCCTGCCTCGCTCCAGCCGACCGGGTCAGACCGGCGGCTGCGCGAAGGCGGGCATGGCGCTGCCCTGCGACCTGCAGGCGAGATAGAGGCGAGCGGTGTCGAGGGCTTCCCGAATCGTCAGGTCCATGTCGAGATAGCGGTAAGTTCCGAGCCGACCGACGAAGGTGACGGCTGCTTCCTGTCGCGCGCGCGCCACGTAGCGCTCCAGTTGTTCCTTCTCCTTCACCAGCCGGATGGGATAATAGGGCGTGTCGCCGGGGCCGCATTCCCGCGAGAACTCGCGATAGCAGACAGATTCGGCGTGCTCTTCCCATGGGGAGAAATGCTTGTGTTCGGTGATGCGAGTATAGGGCACGGCGAAGTCGCCGTAGTTCATCACGGCGCAGCCCTGATAGTCGCCGCTATAGGTAAAACGCTCGAAATCGAGGGTGCGGTATCCGAGCCGGCCGAATTCATGGTCGAAATAGCCGTCTAGTGGGCCGGAATAGAAAATGTGAGCAAAGCCGGCGCTTTCGGCGCGGTCGAAATGCGTCTCGAGCTGTACGACGATATTGGCATGGTCGAGGATGCGCTCGACCATGTCCGTATATCCATTTTCCGGCATGCCCTGGTGTCTGTGGAAGAAGTAGTTGTCGTCGTAATTGAAACGGACAGGCAAGCGTTTCAGGATTGAGGCGGGTAGCTCCATTGGCGAGCAACCCCATTGCTTTTGCGTGTAGCCTTCGAAAAACGCCTGGTAGAGGTCTCGTCCGACGAAGCGCAGGGCCTGCTCTTCGAAGGTCTGCGGATCGGTTATTGACTGATCGGCTCGCGTCTCGATGAAAGCGCGGGCCTCGTCCGGCCGCAAGGCTGTGCCGAAGAACTGGTTGATCGTGTGAAGATTGACGGGCAGGGAATAGACATGGCCGTTGCTGGTCGTCTTGACGCGGTTCTTGTAGGGCAGGAATGTCTGGAAGCGGTTCACATAGTCCCAGACCTCCGCATCGTCCGTGTGGAAGATGTGCGGACCATAGACATGGACCATGATGCCCGTCTCGGGGTCACGCTCGGTATGGCAGTTGCCGGCCACGTGATTGCGGGCATCGAAGATCTCCACCCGATGGCCCGCTTCCGCAAGTGTGCGCCCGATAACGGCGCCCGAAAGCCCTGCGCCGACGATTCCGATGGTGCCTGAAGTCATCGTTCGCTCACGCGTCCGCGCTCGGGGCAGTCCACAAGCGGGTATCGTGCGGGAGCGGTGAGAATTCGTGCCAGCGGGCCAGCTTCTCCGTGTAGCGGTGGCGGTAGGCCTCTTCGCCTTCGAACGCGATGTGCGCCTGGATGAGCTCCGCGCCGATCTCGTAATAGACGTCGAGGTTGAGCAGGTCCGGCACCGGCGTTTCGCCGCGCTCGGCCTCGCCCTGCATCTGCCAGAACAGTTCTTCCAGCCGGCGGGCCAGCCCTGGCATGTCGCGCAGGACAGAGGTGTCGCGGTTCTGAGCGAGTGTCTCGCGGACAGCCTCAAGGCTCTTGCGATCATGAGCGAACGCTATGGCGCGCTGCACATATTCCTCCGGGGATGCGCAAATCAGGTCCGGTATGCCGGCTGCGGCGACGATGCTGGCGCAGAAGCGGGCCGGGAAGCTCTTGCCGGCAACGGTCAGAACCGGCAATCCCATGGTGATCGCATCGGCGGCAGTGGAATGTGCGCCATAGGGGTGCGTGTCCAGGAACAGGTCGGCGAGTGCGATGCGGGCGAGATGCTTCGGGTTGGGCATCTTGCCGGCGAAGATGATGCGTTCGGCGGCGATGCCGGCCTCTTCGGCCTTCTGCTGCAAGCGCTTGTTGGCGCTCGCGTTCTCGCCGAGCAGCCAGAGCACACTGTCGGGTGTGGCCGAAAGGATCGACAGCCAGCGCGCAAAGCACTCCTCAGTGATCTTCTGCATGCCATTGAAGCAGGCGTAGACGAACGCGCCCTCCGGCAGGCCCGCTTCCGCCCGGGTCGGCCGTGCGGCAATCTCCCGCTTGCGGTCGATCGGTTGACCGCAGGCGATCCGCAGGACCTTCTCGGTGTAGTAGATCTCGTTTTCCGCCGGGATGATATGATCGTCCGTGATCAGGTATTGATGGTACGGGCTGGCCATGGAACCCGGATAACCGCAGAAATTGACAATGACCGGGGCCGGTCGATAGGCGAAGATCGCCGTGCGGGCGTGCTTGGTGTATCCGTTGACGTCGATAAGGATATCGATCTCGTCGGCGGAGATCAGCTTTGCCGCGTCGATATCCGTGATCGTCGCGATATCGCGCCAGCAATCCACGGCGTTTCTGATCCTGTCGTGGGTCGGATCGTTGACGCACGGTTCCCCGCAGTAATAGGCGAAAACCTCGACGCTGTTCTTGTCGTGCAGTTCCAGCACTTCGCTGAGCGCGAAACCGACGGCATGCTGGCGCAGGTCCGATGAAACGTAGCCGACCCGAAGGCGCTGGCCCGTACCCGACTTGCGCCGCGCCGGCTTGCGCGGGACGCTGCTGATGTCGGGCCGGCCGACCAACGATTTATTGTAGCGATAGGCCTTGGCAAGCTGGAAGATCGGGTCGTCTGCATAGCAGCCGAGCGTCAACGGCGAGAATGCATCGGTCAGCTGGCGGGCAGTGACATGAGTCGATGCAACGAGGACCGGCCATTTGCACTGGTGCTGGCGTGTCGACAGCCAATGCTGAGCCGCTTCGGGTTTCGAAGGCTGCAGCTCGATCGCCTGCCAAAGCGCGGTTTCCGCCTCCTCGAGTCGGCCGGCGTTTTCCAGCACGCGCCCCGTGTGCTGGAGGGCCATCAGGCGGTGGCCCAGCTTCTCGGGGGTGATTTCGCTGGTCGCCTCTGCAAAGGCCAGCCATTGCCGCACGGCCTGGTCGATCTGGCCGCAGTCCTCGAAGGCGCGGCCGAGATTGATATAGGCGGGACCGAAGGCCGGATCCCGTTTCAGGCAAGCCTGCAGCGCATGGATCGCGCCGACGACGTCGCCCGTCTGGCGAAGCGCGACGGCGTAGTTGAAACAGGCCATGTGCAGCAGCGGGTTGCTGTCATTGAAGGCGATCCAGGTCTTGTAGAGCTCGACCGCCTGGGCGAGCAGGCCCGCCGTCGCCAAGGCCTCGGCCGATTGCAACAGGTCCGCCAATGACAGTTTCTGGCTGCGCGCCTGCTGGAACACGGTGACCAGAGGCGATGCCGGGTCTGGAGCCAAGGCGGTCTTTACATTCATGACGTCCCTCCGACGAGCGGCACGGAGCCGCAATTGCAGGCGCAGTGAAACACCTTGCGCTTATTGCCAGCCGGGCTTGTGCGGGGCTGGCTGTCGTGAGGGCGCCTAAAATGAAAACGGGCGACGCTTGCGCGCCGCCCGTTCCGGTGTTCCGATGGAGGATGCGGTGCAGCCGAAGCCGCGCCCGCCGCCTTGCTGATTATTGGACGCCGGTTTCGGTATAGGCGGCGATGATCCAGTTGGCCTGGTCCTGCGTGAACGCCGTTTCCTTGCCGCCTGTCAGTTTGTCGAGTTGAGCGTCGGTCAAGGTCAGGAAGTCGTCCTCCTGAAGGCCCTTGAGGGCGGCGCTGGACATCTCGGCGAGTTCGACGTCGGTGAAGCGGGCAATATCGCCATCTTCGAAGGCCGAAATCTGGGCCGACGACATTTCCTTGAGCTGGGCGCCGGTCAGGGCCGTGACCTGGTTGTCGGTCAGCGCCACGATCTGGGCGGACGTCAGCGCCTTGACATGCTCTGCCTTCAGGCCAGCGATGATGCCGTCGTCAAGCGATGCCAGATGCGTGGGCGACAGGGCAGCGAAGGCCTTCGCATTGAGGGCGTTCACGTCGGCCGTGTTGAACGAGGCAACCTGGTCGGGGGTCAGGCCGGCGGCGCCGGCGGCGCTGATGGCGCCGAGCTTGGCGGCATCCCACAGGGCGAAGCCATCCTTGTTGACGGCTGCGATCTTGCCTGCGTCGAGCGCACCGATCTGGGTCGCCGTCAGCGCGCCAGCCTGCGTATCCTTGAGCTCGGCGATGTTCAGGGCCTGGATCTGCTGCGAAGACAGGGCCGCGATCTTGGTGGCATCCCAGCCGTCCATCTCGTCGTTGGTCAGGACGCTGACCTGTGCCGTGGTAAGCCCCTTGATCTGGTCTACCGACAGCGCGCCGCCGCCGACACCGTCGAGCTGGGCGATGTTGGCGCCCAGACCGGCAACCGCCTTGGCGCTGAGAGCGCCGACGTTGGCAGCACCCTTCGTCGCATCGTTGAAGAGTGCGGCGATGTCCGCCGCTTCGAGACCGGCGGCGCCGGCGGCGCTCAGGCCTTCGAGCTGGCTGACGGTCAGCGCTGCGGCAGCCTCGTCCTTGAGGGCTGTGACCTGGGCCGCGGACAGCTTGCCAACCTGGTCCTTGCTCAGATTGACGACGGACGTTGCGCTGAACTGGTCGAGCTTCAGTGCAGCGACCTGCTTGGACGTCAGGCTGCCTACGTCGCCTGCGCTGAGCTTATCCAGATCTGCCTCCAGGAGCCCGCCGATCGTGTCCGTGGAAAGATAGGCGTATTGGCTGGCCGTAAGAGCCACCGCATCAGTCGTGTCGGTGTTGATCTCCCGCAACTGGCCGAGCGTCAGGCCAGCGAGAGCGCCGGTCGAAAGGTTGCTCAGTTTCAGCGAGCTGATTTCATCGTTGTCGATTACTGCAAGCTGGCTGGAGGTAAGCGCAGCGACCTGCTCATTTTTCAGAGCCGCGACGGCGGCGGTGTCGAGTGCCTTGACCGAGTTAGTGGAAAGACCCTTGATCTGTGCGGTGGACAGGTTCGAAACAAAAGTAGTGAGACCCATGAAAATATGCTCCAGGATTAAAGTTGGCAGACGCAATCACCCGCCTCACCTCCGATAATCCAAGGGGCTTCACGGCAAGGGTCTAAAGCCCTTGCGCATCGCGCGACGCTACCGTTCTCCCGGAGCCGCCACCGGCATCCGCAAGCCCGGCACCGCCCTTGACCGGCGTTGGTGCTAGGTGAAACATGGCTCGCGCGAGCCAGCGCATTGGAATGGCATCATGCTTCCAGAGCAACGAATGTCTCTGATCCCTACGCCCGTGAAAGCAATCATCCCTCGACTGAATGCCATCTTGCCAGCAGCGGCGGCTCGAAAGCATCTTTGTCCGCGAGAGATTTTCGCTTCGTAAGGACCCTATTTGGTACAGCTTAACTTTCGGTTAAAAGTGCACCAAATGATTGTTTTTTCTGTCGCAACACGTCTCTACCCGAAAGCATGAACGGATCGCATGCAACATGCGATCCGTTCAATTCGTCTGCCGGGAAAAGCTGGTGATGCGATAGTCAGGGGCCGCCGAATTCGGTGTAGGCCGCCACCACCGCATCCACTTGCGCCTTGGTCAACGCCTGCGCCTGTGCGGTCGTAAAGCTGTCGAGTTGTGCCAGGCTCAGTCCGGCAAAGTAGGATGCGGACAGCCCCTTAACGGCACTGGAACTGATGGCCGCGATCTCGTCGGTCGTGAAGGTCTTGATGTCCTCCAGCAGCATCGCCGCGATCTGCTTGCTGGACAGCGCGCCGATCTGCGTGCTGTTGAGAAGATCGATCTGCGCCGACGACAGTGCGGCGATCTGTTCCTGCGACAGGGCTGTGATCTGGCTTGTTGTCAGTTTCGCAATCTGGTCGCTCTTCAGTGCGGCTACGGCGCCTGCGGAAAGCCGCCCCAGTGCCCGGGAGTCGATAAGCGAAATGTCATCCGCGGAGAAGGTTGCGAGATCCTCGGCCTCCAGGCCAGCGATCCCGGCCGATGACAGGGCCGCGATCTGGCCGCTCGTCAGTGCCGCCGCCTGATCGGTCGAAAGGGCTGCGATCTGGTTGCCCTTCAGCGCGGCAATGAAGGCCGTCGAGAGGGCGGCGGTCTGGGCCGTCGAAAGTGTCGTCACATCGAAGCCGGCGACCTGGCGTCCGGTCAGCGCGCCGATCTGCGTCGTACTCAGCGCGCCCATCTGGCCGGTGGTCAGGTTGGCGAGCTGGGCGGTCGAGAGCGCCGCGACCTGCTCCAGTGTCAGTGCCGCGACCTGGGCGGTGGAAAGGGAAGTGATAGCGTCTGTGGACAGCCGCGCGAGCACGTGTGTCTTGATGTGTGCGATTTCGTCGGTCGTGAAGGTTGCGAGATCCTCGCCCTCCATGCCGGCGGCGGCGGTGGCAGACAGTGCGGCGATCTGGCCACTCGTCAGGGCTGCTGCCTGGTCGGTCGAGAGGGCGGCAAGCTGGTTGCTTTTCAGCGCGGTGATGAAGGCCGTCGACAGGGCGGCGGTCTGGGCGGTCGTAAGTGTCGTTACATCGAAGCCCGCGACCTGGCGTCCGGTCAGCGCGCCGATCTGCGCCGTGCTCAGCGCGCCCATCTGGCCGGAGGTCAAGTTGGCGAGCTGGGCGGTCGAGAGCGCCGCGACCTGCTCCAGCGTCAACGCCGCGACCTGGGCGGTGGAAAGGGCGGCGACGGCGTCGGTGGAGAGCCGCGCCAGTGCCTGCGTTTTGATGCGCGCGATTTCGTCGGTCGTGAAGGTTGCGAGATCCTCGCCCTCCAGGCCGGCAATCCCGGCCGCCGACAGTGCTGCAATCTGGCCGCTCGTCAGGGCCGCTGCCTGGCCGGTCGAGAGCGCGGTGATCTGGCTGCCATTCAGAGCCGCGATGAAGGCCGTCGACAGGGCGGCGGTCTGGCCGGTCGAAAGCGTCGTTATATCGAGGCCCGCGACCTGGCGTCCGGTCAGCGCGCCGATCTGCGCCGTGCTCAGCGCGCCCACCTGGCCGGTGGTCAGGGTGGCGAGTTGGGCGGTCGAGAGTGCTGCGACCTGCCCCGGTGTCAGCGCTGCGACCTGGGCGGTGGAAAGGGCGGCGATAGCGTCGGGTGTGAGGGCCGGCATTGCCCTGGCGTCGATCGCCGCGATCTCAGCGGTCTCGAAGGTCGCCAGGTTCTCGGGCGGCATGGCGCGCAACGCGATCGGCGTTAGAGCAGCGATTTGGTTGCTGGTGAGCGCTGCGGCCTGACTGGTTGAGAGCGCGGCGATCTGCGTGCTTTTTAGCGCTCCGATCACGTTCGTAGACAGGGCGGCGGTCTGGGGCGCCGAAAGGGCCGTCACATCGAGACCCGAGACCTGGCGCGACGTCAACGCGCTGATCTGCGCGGTGCTCAGCGCACCGAGCTGCCCGCCAGCAGACAGGGCGGCCGTCTGCGCGGCCGACAAGGCTGCGATCTGCGCGGATTTCAGTGCGCCCGCCTGGGCGGTGGAAAGCGCTGCGACAGCGGCGGTGGACAGGGCCGTCAGTGCATCGGGTCGGATCGCCGCGATTTCGTCGGTCGTGAAGGTCGCGATGTCCTCGGGCGACAGTGCACGGATTTCAGCGGCGGTGAATGCGCCGATCTGCGTGCTGGTGAAGGCGGCGATCTGATCGGTATCGAGCGCGGCGATCTGGCGTGAGTACAGCGCGGCAACCTGACTGGTCGACAGGGCCTGAATCTGCTGCGACGACAGGACGGCCAACTGGTCAACCGTCAGGCCGACGATGGCGCCCGCCGACACGGCGCCGACCTGCAGGGTGCGGACGTGTTGTGCGTCGATACTTGCAACCTGGCGCGAGCTCATCGCGCCGATCTGGTCAGCGCTGAGGGCGGCTACGTCCTGTGAAGACCAGGCTTGGATTGCAGCCGTGGAGAGGGCCCGAATCTGACTGATGGAAAGCGAGGAAACGGTCGATACCATGGGGCGTACCTTTAAATCGTAACGTCATTTCCTGATATCGAGAATGCACTGGCTCCTTCAGAGCCTTGATCCCCAAAATGGAAATCTGGAAAAAAATACTGCGAGTACACGTCGAAAAAGGTTGAAAATACATGGCTCTGAGGAGCCGCGCGCGGGAAGGACATCATGTGTTCGAAGCCGGCGGCAGCCCCGAAATCCTGCGCTCAGAACGGGAAATCCCGTTGGGGGCTGGACCTGCCCAATCGTTTCGCCAACGAATTGTTCGGCAAGATCCTCCCGGTAGGGAAAGAGTTACCCTGAAGGTTCTTAACGCTTGGTTAACGCCCTGTTCGTGACGTCGACGAGGTGCCCGTATCCTCTCCTCGTGTTTTAGGCTCCTGAGCCGTCACGGTGGCTGCGAGGCAGGCTTTGACGAGGCTATCGAGCTTTGCCTGATTCGAAGGCTTGTGTGGCCGCAGGTGATGTCCTTTGACCACGTTCCTGCATCCCCCCGATGCCCTTTCCCTTGTCACTCGATGGGTACCGCCAGGCTGACTTTCACTCGGTCCATGACGACAAGTGTGTTGAAGCGTTTGATGTTCTTGTTGTTGAACAGGAAATCATTGGTGAAGGTCTCGTAGTCGCTCATGCTCTTGACGGCGACGATGAGAATGAAGTCGACCTCACCGGTGACGTAGTAGCATTGTATAACTTCAGGTGTCGCGCGCATCATCTTCTTGAAGTCGCTCATGATGTCCGGCCGTTCGCGCTCGAGCGAGACCTCCACCACCATTGTGAGCCGATGTCCGACCGCTGCCGGTGAGACAACGGCAATCTCGGCTTCTATCACCCGGGATTCGCGGAGCCGGTTGAGGCGGCGCAGGCACGCCGACGGCGAGAGGCCAACGGCCTCGGACAGCTCCTGCGCGGTCCGCCGTGTGTCTGTCTGCATGAGATTGAGAAGTTTAGCGTCGAAAGCATCTAGCATCTGTTGCCCCTTTTTTTGCGTTATTCGCGTTTTGGCGCAAATCTTTCTCGCAAAAAGTCAATGTTTGATAAATTTCCGCGCGCCTTCTCTCTATCCTCAAAATTGAACATCGAATCTAGTTTCCACCGCCAATGCGCTGGCCGCGCCGGAGTTCGAAATGACGGGAATGCAACTATCACGCGATAAATTGCTTGAAGCGTATCGCATGATGCGGACGATCCGCATGTTTGAGGATCGCGTCAGCGCCGAGATGGCGAGCGGCGACATCCCGGGCAACACGCATCTCTACGCGGGTCAGGAGGCATCCGCCGTGGGGATCTGCCTCCATCTTACCCAGGACGATCACATCGCCTCGACGCACCGCGGCCATGGCCATTGCATCGCCAAGGGATGCGATGTCGACGGCATGATGGCCGAAATTTTCGGCAAGGAAAGCGGGATTTGCCGGGGCAAGGGTGGCTCGATGCACATTGCCGATCTCTCGAAAGGCATGCTTGGTGCCAACGGCATCGTCGGCGGCGGTCCGCCGCTCGCCTGCGGAGCAGCTCTGACCGCTCAGGTTCTCGGGCGTAGCGATGTCTCCGTCGCCTTCACCGGCGACGGGGCGATCAACCAGGGCACAACTGCCGAAAGCATGAACCTCGCGCAGGTTTGGAAACTTCCCGTGATCTTCGCGGTGGAAGACAACGGGTTTGGCGAGGCGACGGCGAGTTCCTTCGTTGTGGCTGGCGAAATCGTCAAGCGCGCAGAGGCGCTCGGCATGGCTGCCATCAAGGTGGATGGCGTCGATTTCTTTGCCGTCCACGACGCTGCCGGTGAGGCCGTCGCCCGAGGCCGCAGGGGGGAGGGGCCGACGCTCCTTCACATCGAAACACCGCGATACTACGGCCACTTCAGCGGTGATCCGGACAACTACCGTACCGCTGAGGAAAAGCTGGCGATGCGCCGCGACCGCGACTGCCTGACCATCTTCCGCCGTCGCGTCAGCGAAGCGCAGCTTCTCGCCGAAGGCGACCTGAACGCGGTCGACGCGGAGGTTCAGGCCCTGATCGACGGCGCCGTCAAGGCAGCCAGGGGCGCTCCACAACCTTCTCTCGATACACTCACCACAGACGTCTACGTCCGTTACGCCTGAGCGAGATCAAAATGCCGCAAAAATCTTTCCGTCAGGCCCTCAATGAGGCCCTCCACCACGAAATGGCGCGTGATCCCAAGATGATCGTGCTCGGCGAGGACATCGCAGGCGGTGCCGGCGCGTCCGGCCAGCAGGATGCCTGGGGTGGCGCTTTTGGCGTCACCAAGGGGCTGCTCGGCGCATTCGGCCCGACGCGCGTGCGCGATACGCCGATTTCCGAGAGCGCGTTCGTCGGGGCTGCGGCTGGAGCCGCGGTCACCGGATTGCGCCCGGTTGTCGAGATCATGTTCGTCGATTTCCTCGGTGTCTGTTTCGACCAGATATTCAACCAGGCAGCCAAGTTCCGCTACATGTTCGGCGGCAAGGCGGTGACGCCGTTTGTCCTGCGCGCCACCTTCGGCGCGGGCACGCGTTCGGCGAGCCAGCACAGCCAGGCGCTCTATCCGATCTTCACCCATGTGCCGGGTCTGAAGGTGGTGATCCCGTCGAATCCCTACGACGCCAAGGGCCTCTTGATCCAGGCGATCCGCGACGACGATCCGGTCATCTTCCTGGAGAACAAGGTGCTTTACGACACAGTGGGCGAGGTGCCGGACGGTGCGTATGTGGTGCCGTTCGGTGAAGCCAACATCGTGCGGGAAGGAAGTGACGCGACCATTATTGCGATCGGCCGCATGGTGCACTTCGCGCAGGAGGCGGCCAGGATTCTGGCCGCGGAAGGCATAGACTGCACGGTAGTCGATCCCAGGACGACATCGCCGCTCGACGTGGACACCATCCTCGAAACGGCGGAAGAAACCGGCCGCGTCGTCATTGTCGATGAAGCCAATCCGCGCTGCGGCATGGCCGCCGATATTTCCTCCATCATTGCCGAGAACGCCTTCGGCGCGCTCAAGGCCCCCATCATGAAAGTGACGGCGCCGCACACGCCGGTGCCCTACGCGCCCAATCTCGAAGCGGCGTATCTGCCGGATGCAAGGCGGATCGCAGAAGCCGTACGCAAGACCATGGCTTACAGGAAATAACGATCATGACCATCCAAGCGATCACGATGCCCAAGTGGGGCATGACCATGACTGAAGGCCGCCTTGCCGCCTGGCTCTCACAAGAGGGCACGCGTATCTCGCTCGGCCAGGAGATCATGGAAGTCGAGACCGAGAAGATCACCAATGTCGTCGAAAGCCAGGTTGAGGGCCTGCTTCGCCGGGTCGTTGTCGATCAAGGCGCAACCGCGCCGGTGGGGGCCCTACTGGCCGTCGTGGCGGAGATGAGCGTCCCTGAGGGCGAAGTCGAAGCTTTTATCGCCAGCTATGCCGGACGCGCCGGTTCATCCGATGCCGACGGCGCGGGCGATCCGACCCCGCGCCTGGTCGAAGCTGGACCGCACCGGCTCAATGTCCTCAGCATTGGCGGCGGTGAAACGACACCCGTCGTGCTCATCCATGGATTTGGCGGTGATGGCGGAACGTGGCTGTTTACCCAGGACGCCCTTGCTCAGAACCGCGCGGTCCATGTGATCGACCTGCCGGCGCATGGCGGATCGGCACCGACCGTGCCGTCCGGAAAAGTGGAAGACATGGCGGCTGCGATCATCGATGCATTGGATGCACTGGGGATCGCCAAGGCGCATCTGGTCGGCCATTCCCTCGGGGGGGCGGTTGCGCTCTCGATTGCGGCGTCGGCGCCGGATCGCGTCAGTTCCCTGGCGCTGGTGGCGCCCGCCGGCCTCGGCCCGGAAATCTCCGTCGACTACATCGAAGGGTTCCTTGCTGCGGATCGGCGCAAGCCGATGAAGGAGGTTCTTTCCAAGCTCTTTGCCCAGCCTGATGCCATGAGCGCCGAGATGGTGGAGAATGTCTTGCGCTTCAAGCGACTGGACGGGGTGTCCGAAGCGCTCGAGGCGATTTCCGGAAACCTGGTCGCCGGAGGCAGACAGGCCCTCGATCTTCGCGCCTCGCTCGCACAGGTCGATGCGCCGGTGCTGGTCGTCTGGGGCGAAAAGGATGCCGTCATTCCGTCCTCGCAAGGCGACGCGCTGCCCGGCAACGTCAAGGTCGAGCGCATCGCCGATGCCGGTCACATGCCAATGATGGAAGCTGCGGCGGCGGTGAACCGCCTCCTGTCTTCCCACCTGGCCGGAGCGGATGGCTGACGATGCAAGCACCAACTGGATTGCCGGGACTGCGGGGCGCCGAGCATATCGGAATAACGGTTCCTGATTTCGACGCCGCGATCGACTTTTTCGTGCGCGTGATCGGCTGCGAGTTCGTTCTCGACGGCGGCGCCTATTCCGATCCGGACTTCATGGAGCGCCAGATCGGCGTCGACAGGCGGTCCAGTTTCCGCTGGGGATTCGTGCGTTGCAAGAGCGGTCCGAACTTCGAGATCTTCGAGTACACGGCGCCTGACCAGGTGGCGTCGCCGCCGCGAAACAGCGACATTGGCGGCCATCATATCGCGTTCTATGTCGATGACATCGATGCAGCCATCGCCCATCTCCAGCGCGAGGGCATCAAGGTCCTTGGTAACATCCAGCGGATCGACAGCGGGCCGGCGCAAGGCTCGCTGTGGGTCTACTTCCTGGCGCCGTGGGGAATGCAGTTCGAACTGGTGAGTTATCCGTCCGGCAAAGGAACGGAAGATTCGCCGGCGCGAAGGCTGTGGCATCCGGCATTTCCGGATCGCTAGGGCCCAGGTCATGCAGAGCCCAAGATCCCGCCCAATCGAGTGATGTTGATGATTGACTACAACTTCCTGAGATCGCTGGATTTTTCCGTTTCATGGACCTATCTGCCCGTGCTCTTCGGCGGGCTCTTGACGAACATTCTGCTCACCGTGATCGGGTTCCTTTGCGGCGGCGTCATTGTCGGCACGGTGCTGGCGCTGGCCAATCTCTCGCCCAGACGGCTCGTGCGCTGGCCGGCGCTTGCTTTCGTCGAGTTTTGGCGGTCGACGCCTCTCCTCGTCCAGGCGATCTGGATCCATTTCGCGGTTCCGGGACTGACCGGCGTCGCCACAACGCCTTTCCAGAGTGCCTCTATCGCTCTGATATTCAACGTTGCCGCCTATTGCAGTGAAATCATCCGCGGCGGCATTCTTGGCGTCGGCAAGGGGCAGTTCGAGGCTGCGCATGCACTCGGGATGCGCGCCTATGTGACCTGGCGAAAGGTGATCCTGCCGCAGGCGGTCCGCCTTATGCTTCCGCCTCTCGTCGGCACGATCATCAGTATCTTCAAGGCGACGGCGATCCTGTCGATCCTGGCGATCGACGACCTGCTCAAGACCGCCAGCCGGCTGTCGACCTTCACCTTCCAGCCTGTTGAGATCTACACCACCGCAGCGCTGCTCGCCTTCGCGGTCGGCGTGGGGATCAGCGTCTCCGGCTACTACGCCGAACAGGCGCTCAAGCGAGGAGCCGCGCATGGACATTGAACTGGTCCTCCGTAACAGCGGATCGCTTCTCGACGGTGCCAAAGTGACCCTCGCGATCGCGCTGGTGGGCGCGACCATCGCGCTGACCTTCGGCAGTGCGATCTGCGCGATGCGCATCTCCAGGTCGGCTGTCTTCCGTGCGATCGCGCGGGGCTACATCCTGTTTTTCAGGATCACGCCGGAAGTCATAATGATCTTCTGGGCGTACTATTGCATTCCGCTGATCTTCGACGCCAAAGTATCCGGGTTTTGGGCCGGATCGATCGTGCTCGGGCTGATCGGCGCGGCGTTCCTGGCGGAGATATTCCGTGCCGGAATCGAGGCGGTCCCCCGGGGGCAGAAGGAAGCGGCGGAGTCCCTGGGGCTGAAGGCGTTCCCCAAGTGGGCGGTGGTCATCCTGCCGCAAGCGTTCCGGTTCGTCATCGCGCCGCTTGTAAACTACTTCTCGGAATTCCTGAAGAATACGACGCTTCTGTCCGCCATCGGCGTCATGGATCTGTCCCTTCAGGCCTATCTGCTTGGCGGCAGGACATACCAATACCTCACATTCCTTTCGGTAATCGCGATCATTTACTTCGCGATGATCTTTCCGGTCACTCTCTATGCCCGGCAACTCGAACGACGACTGGGCAGCCAGGGCGCGCGTTCGCGCCCTGCCAGGGCGAGCTTCTTCAGTCTGCTGAAGGTTCCGCGAGAGGCGACCTGACCAAATTCCGGCATGAATAAATCCATCAAAAAAGGGGAATGGAAATGAAGCAACTGATGCGGATGCTGGGCTTGTTCAAAGCACTTCTGGTTATCGCGGTGGCCCTGGCGGCGACGCCGTCCTTCGCAGGCGATCTCGTCAAGGAGATCAAGGAGCGAGGGGTCTTTCGGGTGGGCATGGCGGAGAGCCCGCCTTGGCAGTCGCCGAACCCGACCACCGGCAAATACGAGGGCTTCAACGTCGATCTCGCAGAGCAGGTGGCCAAGGTCCTCGGGGTTCAGCTTGAAATCGTTCCCAACACATGGGCCACGATCATCCCGGGGCTTGAGGCTGGCCAATACGATGCCGTTTTCGCCAACCTCTTCGCCACGCCAGAGCGGGCGATCGTCGTCGACTTCACCGAACCTTACTTCACCTATGGCTTCCACGTCATCGTGAACGCCAAGTCCGGCATCACCTCGATGGATACCCTCAACTCGCCTGAGGTGACATTCGTCGGCGAGAGCGGGACGGTCGAGGAAAGCTATCCGAAGGAATTGTACCCGCAGGCCAATGTGCGCGGCGTCGTGACCAACGATATCGCTGCATGGATCGGCGAGGTCGCTTCCGGCCAGGCCGACGCCGCCTTCATCGATCCCGGCACGTTGCGCCTGTTGCAAGTGCGCAGCCCGGCGCTCGCGTCGCGGCTGACGGTCCTCAACGGCGAGGATACCTTGGTCAAGCCCGTCGGCCTGGCATACGCCATCCGCCCCGGCGAGCAGCATTTCCTGAACTTCCTCAATACCTTCATCCGCGATGTCGTCCGCAACGGCGAGAACGTCAGGTTGCGAGACAAGTGGTTCGAGGAACTGGCCAAGCGGTCGTAAATTCGAGACCGGGCCAGGTCAATAAAATCCGCCTGGCCCAATTTGGAGAATTGAATTCATGGAACTCACGCGCTTCGTCGCACGGGCAGTTCGAAACGCCCATTCAGATCGCTCCCGGCCTTATGGGGAAACCGAGCGACGCGTTCTAAGCCAGGACGGCTTCCGCAAGGCTCATGCCGAGATCTCGTCCTGGCCGGGATATCGGGAAACACCCTTGATCCCGTTGCGGGGCATGGCCGGCCGGCTCAATGTCGGACAGCTCTTTTATAAGGACGAAGGCCAGCGATTGGGCCTCAAGAGCTTCAAGGCGATCGGTGGCGCCTATGCGGTGCTGGCGATCCTGCAGAACCACCTTGCGGCCAACAAGATCGCCGAGCATGTCACTGCGGCCGAGCTAATCGCCGGGAAATATCGCGAGCATGTCGAGCAGGTGACGGTGTCGGCGGCGACCGACGGCAATCATGGCCGGTCGGTGGCCTGGGGCGCCAAGATGTTCGGCTGCGCCTGCGTCATTTACCTTCATGAGCATGTCAGCCTCACGCGTGAGCGCGAGATCGCCCGCTTCGGCGCTCGTATCGTCCGGGTGAAAGGACACTACGACGATTCGGTTCAGGCATGCGCCGCCGACTCTGTCGCCAATGGCTGGCGGCTTGCGGGCGATACGTCGGAGGAAGCCGGCGCACGGGTTCCCGTGTTGATCATGCAAGGCTACACCATTGTCGCCGACGAAATACTGGCGCAACTCGGCGACAGCAGGCCCACGCATGTCTTCGTACAGGCCGGCGTCGGCGGGCTCGCGGCGGCGGTCGGTGCGCATTACTGGGAGAAGCTGGGCGCCGAAAGACCGCAGATAATCGTCGTGGAGCCGCATCGCGCAGATTGCGTCTTCCGCAGCATTGCCGCAGGTGAGCCGACTCCGGTTCCGGGCGACACAGACACGGTCATGGCCTGTCTTGCTGCAGGTACGGTGTCCGCCCCGGCGTGGATCATCCTGAAACATGCCGTCGACGGCGTAATCACGTTGCCAGAAGAGGCGGCGCCCGATGCCATGCGGGTTCTTGCCGATGGCGTCGATGGTGACCCGGCCATTGTCGCGGGTGAATCCGGATGCGCTGCCACCGCCGGCCTGATTGCGGCCGCACTCGATCCTGAGTTGCGCGAGAGGTTCGCCATCGGGCCGCAATCCCGCATCGTCGCGATCGGCAGCGAGGGGGCGACCGACGAGGAAGCATACCGGCGCATCGTCGGACGCGCGTCCGAGACCGTCGCGGCCTGAACCGGAGGACATCATGAACGGCCACGTCAATTCCCTGCTCGCCGGCAAGACGGCGTTCATCACTGGCGGTGCCCAAGGCATCGGGCTCGCGGTGGCGGAAGCTTTTCTCCAACAGGGCGCCAAGGTGATCGCAGCCGATATCGACCAGCGTATGATCGACGCTGCGCGGCTGCGGCTCGATTCACTCGCTCCCGGGCGGGCAAGCGTTGTTTCCCTTGATGTCACGGATCAGGATGCCACCGAGCGGTGCGCCGACGCACTTTTTTCGGAGGGTGGCGTCGACATCGTGGTGCCCAATGCCGGGATCCTCGCTCTCAAGCATGCGATCGACATGGATCTGGCGACTTGGCGCCGGGTTCTCGACGTGAACCTCACGGGGGCCTTCATCACCGCGACGTCCTTTGCCCGGCGTATGGTCGCCAACCATCGCCCCGGACGGATCATCTTCACCGCCTCGCTCTTCGGGGTACGCGGCGGACGCGAGAACAGCGCCTATTCGGCGTCCAAGTTCGGCATGATCGGCCTGATGCAGAGCCTCGCTGCCGAACTGGCCGAGAAGGGCATATTGGTGAATAGCGTCTGTCCTGGCCAGATCGACACCCAGATGATCCGGGCGCTCTTCAGCGAGCGTGCCGCACTTCGCGGCACGAGCGCGGAAAGCTTGCAACGGGACTTCGAGGCGAAAATCCCGATCGGCAAGCTTGGGCCGCTTGAGGAACTGGCGGGCGCTTACGTCTACCTTGCCTCGGATCTCGCGCGCTACGTGGTCGGGCAATCACATGTGGTCGATGGCGGATGGCAGGTCGGCTGATGACGATTCCAGAAACTGGCGCCGAGACCGCGAGACAACTTGCCGAGGCAAGCAGGGAGCGACTGGTCGATCTGTGCGCGCAGTTGGTGGCTGCGCGCAGCCCACAGCCGGTGGGCGACACGACCGCGCCGGTTGCGGTGATAAAGGCATTCCTGCAGGAAAACGGGCTGGAGCCCCGGATCGTCGCCGCCACAGGCAACAAGCCAAATCTCGTCTGCACCTTTGACGGCGCCTGTCCCGGGCCGCATCTGGTTCTCAACGGGCACCTTGATACGCTCAACCCCGGCGACGAGGCCGCCTGGTCGGTGCCTGTCTTCGAAATGGGCAGGAATGCCGGGCGGCTGACCGGGTTGGGCATCGGCAACATGAAAGCCGGCTCGGCCGCCCTCGCGATGGCTTTCGTCGGCCTGCACCGGTATCGCTCCATGCTCGCCGGGCGGGTAACTTTGACCCTTGTCGCCGATGAGGTCGTGTTCGGCCCGGACGGCGCGGCGTTTCTTCTGGCCGACGACCCGGGTCTCACTGGCGACTTTCTCATCAACGCCGAGGGGCCGGGACACATGGGTCTGGCCGTCGCCGAAAAGGGCCTGCTTTGGGTGTCCATCGAGGCGCACGCGCCGGCGGGACAGGGCATGCTGACAGGGGTCGGCACCTCCGCGACCGCCCGGCTGGCTCGGCTCCTGACGGCCATTGATGCCTGGAACGAAGAGAGGGTGGCCCCTCCGAAGGACATGGAGATCCTTGGCGAAGGCGCCGGCCCGCATGACCTGAGACTTTCGGTGAACGTCGGAACACTGCAGGGCGGCAGTTTCGTCAGCCAGGTGGCGACGCAAGCCGTTGCGGAAGTCGACTTCCGTGTCCCGCCGGGCATGACGATCGAAGAGGTGGAAGCCCGGCTGCAGGCACAGGCCGAAGCAATCGGTGGAATTGTGGTGCGGCGGATCAAGGGCTGGAACCCGAGCTGGACGCCGATCGAACATCCGCTGTGCAGGGCCATGCTCGATGCCAGCGCCGCCATTCGCGGGCAACCGGGCAAACCGGTGGTGCGTCTTCCGGCCAGCGACGCGGTGCGTTGGCGCGCCAGGGGCGTCGGCGCGGTGTGCTACGGGCCGCAGGCCGAGCTCGCTTCCGGCATAAACGACTATGTCTTCGAAAACGACGTCGTGGACTGCGTCGGGGTCTATATGGCGGCCGCGCTGACCATCTGCGCGGCGCCCGGCAATCAAACATTGGAGTAAGCCATGGGTGTGGTTCTTGTCGCCGGTGGATCGTCGGGCATCGGCCTGGCGGCGCTGCGCGCCCTTCGGGCGCAAGGCGATTGCGTATTGTTAGCGGATATCGACGGTGTTCGTACCGAACAGGCGGTGTCCGAGCCCGGCAAGGGGGAGGCGCGCGCCTTCATCTGCGACCTTGCTGACAGCAACGGTCCTCGCGCGGCGGTCGAGGCGGCATTGGCAGCATTCGGTCAGCTGGACTGTGTCTTTGCCAACGCTGCGGTGCTGGAGTCAGCGCCGCTGCAAGACTGGACGCCCGAACGATGGCAGAAGTCGCTTGCCCTCAATCTGTCGAGCCCCTTCTTCCTTGCCCAGGCAGCGGCCCCGGCACTGGCTCGGTCAGACAACGGCAGCATCATTTTCACCGCGTCGACCGGTGCGCTCCGGGGGCACGCGGGCATGCCGGCCTATCACGCGACCAAATCGGGTCTGCTCGGCCTCTGCCGCGCTCTCGCCGATGAACTGGCGCCGCAGGGGACACGTGTGAATTGCCTCCTGCCTGGTTGGATCGAAACGCCGTTCAACGACTCGTTCTGGTCATTCCAGTCCGATCCGGCTGCAGCCGAACAGAACCTTTTGCGGCAGATCCCGATGCGGCGGCAGGGAACGCCGGAGGATGTCGCGGGCACGATCCTGTTCTTGGCCTCGCCTGCGTCCCGGTACATCACCGGAACCTCGATCGTGGTCGATGGCGGGTACACAGCGATATGACAGAAGATGGGGGAAATACCATGCTTGCCGATGCTTTTGCATCTCACGAAAGGCCCGTCCTGACAGGGCGTGGAGGAGCCGTGGCGGCGGCGGATCCGTTCGCCGCGGCGGCCGCCCAGGAAATCCTGGCTGCCGGTGGCAGCGTCGCCGACGCGCTGGTGGCTGCGCAGGCGGTGCTGGCTGTCGTCGCGCCCAATGCCTGCGGCTTGGGTGGCGACATGTTGTGCCTGGTGCGCGAACCCGGCGGTCGAACCCGCGCCTTCAACGGCACGGGGGCGGCGCCACGACACCTCAAGTCGATCTCCGACGACGGAGGGGCAAGCGTGACCGTGCCCGGCATGGTCAGCGCATGGTGCGCGTTGCTCGACGCCTATGGGCGAATGCCTCTCTACCAGGTCCTCGAACCGGCCGTGCGGCTGGCGCGCCTGAAAATGCCGATGCCGCCGTCCCTCGTGCACGCCGTGCAGCAACACCGCGCCCGTCTGGAGCGCAACGGCGCGGCGCAGTGGGAACTCCTGTCGGCCGCGGCGGGGGATCTGGTCGTCCAGGAAGAGCTGGCCATGACCCTGGACCGGATCGGCAAGGAAGGTCGCCACGCCTTCTATTCCGGCGTCTGCGCCAACGCCATCGTGCGAGCCGTGCAGGCGCATGGTGGAGACCTCGACCTGGAAGACCTCGCGTCCCATCAGACGGTCGTCGCCGACCCGATCTCGGTTGGTTTCCGCGGCATGCGCTTGCTGGTGCAGCCGCCGATCTCGCAGGGGGTTCTGCTGGCGATGTCGGCCAAGGCTTTGTCTGCGCTGGGAGACATTCCCTTGGACCGGATCGATCACGCCGGCATCGAGCTGACTGAAGCCAGTTTCGCTTTCCGTGACCGCATCGCCGAGGGTGAAAGCCTTCTGGACATGCCGTTGACGGTCGATCTGGACAAGGCCGCGAACAGGGGCGGTCCGCGCGCCTACCTGCATACCGCAGGTGTTTCGGTCGCCGACCGTCACGGCTACTGCATATCGTCGCTGGTCAGCGTGTTTGATGATTTCGGCTCCGGCGTCTTCGTTCCGGAATGCGGCTTCACGCTCAACAATCGCGCGGGGGGCTTTACCGCCGCGCCCAATGACGCCGCGCCGGGCAAACGGCCTGTCCATACATTGGCTCCGGCAATACTGGAGACGCCTCGTGGACCGCTCGCGCTGTCGACGCCCGGCGCCGACGGACAGGTGCAGACGCTGCTCCAGGTCATCAGCGCCCTGGTGATGGAGAAGATGGATCTGGCCAAGGCCATCGATCGCCCGCGTTGGCGCAGCGAAAACGGTCGCCTGCTCATTGAAAGGAGCCATGGCCGCCGTGAAATCCTGGCCTCGCTCGGCCATGCCGTGACCGAAATGCCGGATGGTGACATGCGGGCCGGGGCCGTCACGGCAGCCGGTATCATCGACGGCGCTCCGGTCGCCTGCGCCGATTGGCGTCGCACGACCTGGGCGGGCGTCGTCTGACGTCCCGAAATCGGAATAAATGTAAGGGGAACGCATGTCATCGATCCTGAACAAGACGCTTGTCGAAAATGCTTTCGACAAGGTGCGGCCCGCGCTCGAGCTGACGATGCGCCAGACGATGCCGGGGCGCGTCGGCGTTGCGATCGTGGTGACCGCGGTCGACACCATCAATCCCTGGCGGAATGACCTTGCGTCGACATTTCGGGACGCGTGCTATCTGGTCACTTCGATTGGCGACCTCTCGCGCTCCACTTATCCGAATCTGGACATCGCCTTGAAGAAGGCCGAGATGTCGGCCCGGACGGGGCTCCCGACCGCCCAACTGGCGGCGCATCATTTTCGCAGCGGCGATACCGTCTATTGGGGAAGCGCTGTCGTGGACGGGATTGTCGTCGCCTGTGCCGGACTGGAGCCCTACGATGACGAGCTGTTCTCGCACTGGATTGCTGCGGCAGTGAAGGCCGAAGCCTCACGCGCCCTGGCGCGCTATCTCGAGGACAACAAGGACGCCAACTTCCTCGAATGATCCGTTCCACAGGAAACCTGGACAGACCCGAAACGGAATTCCGGTTCCCTCGACGTATTCACTAGAGCATGTCTCCCGAAAGTGGGAACCGGTTTCGGGGCAAAGACAACAAGGGTCTAAAGCGTGGCAAGCGAATCCGAAAGATCGCGGCGCGCTTTCGCGGCAGTCGCTATCGTCAGGCGGCTGCTGACACGCCGCCCTGACTAGATCAATTCATTCTACCGCTGCTCGGCGTCGTAGGGCTGCATCAGGGCGGTCGGGCCGACGGCCCGGCTGGCGTTGAGGATCATCGCGACCAGTGTTGCGGCGTAAGGCAGCGCCAGGAAGAGCTGATAGGGCAGGTCGACGGCTCCGCTTGCTTGCAAGCGCAATTGGAGTGCGTCCACGGCCCCGAACAGGAATGCTGCTCCAGCGCAGGCGATCGGATTCCACCGTCCGAGCACGACAAGCGCCAGGCATATCCAGCCACGCCCCGCGATGATGCCGAAGGTGAACGAGCCGAAGGCTGCCAGATTGAGATAGGCACCGGCAAGGCCCGCGAGCCCGCCGGCCGCGATCAGGGCGAGAAAGCGGACCCTGATCGGGTCGATGCCGGCGGCGGCGGCGGCTTGCGGGTTTTCTCCCACGGAGCGCAGAGCCAGGCCCGCTGGTGTTCGGTACAGGAAGAAGGCAAGCGCCGGCACCAGCAGGTAGGCGAGGTAGGTCAGGGCATACTGGTTGAAGAAGACCGGGCCGATGAAGGGTATGTCCGACAGGAAAGGCAGGGGAATCGTGCTGAACGGGGTGATTGCCGGCGGCGTGCTGCTCTCGCCGAAGCCCAGGCGATAACTATAGAACACCAGTCCGGTGGCCATCAGGCTGACGCCGAGACCGGTGACCGTCTGGTCAAGCCGGAGCGTGACCACTAGCAGCGCCATCAGCGCGCCAACCAGCATTCCCACCCCGATCGCGGCGGTGACGCCGAGCCACAACGAGCCGGTCGCCGACGCGGTACCGAAACCGGCCAGGGCGCCGGAAAGCATCATCCCTTCAATCCCCAGATTGAGAACGCCGGACCGTTCCGCCGTGAGTTCGCTCAGCGTTCCGAGGAGGAGAGGAACGGCGAGCCGCACGGCAGCGGCGAAGAAGCCGATATCCATGACGATGTCGAAAATGTTCATGGGCTGGCCTTGCTGTCGGAGGTTGGGCGAAAGCGGATCTGGTAACGCGAGAGCGTCATCGCGACGAGCACGGCGATGAGGCAGATCCCCTGCATCGCGTCGGCGATGAAGAAGGGAACGCCCGTCTGCCTCGACATTTCATCCGCTCCTGTGGTGACCGCTGCCAGAAACAGTGCGGCAGGTATGATTCCCGCGGGGGAAAGTCGTGCCAGCATGGCGACGACGATGCCGGCATAGCCATAGCCGGAGGAAATCGACGCGATGACCTGAAACTGGATGCCGCCCACCTCGCCTGCACCGGCCAGTCCCGCAAGGGCGCCCGATAGCATCGCCGCAAGCAGCGTGACCCGGGCAACATTGAGGCCGGCATGGCGTGCCGCCTTCGCGTTTTCGCCCACGATCTTCATCGAAAGCCCCAATGTCGTGTACTTCATCAGGACGCCGATGACGCCGACGGCGAGGAACGCAACGAGGACGCCGAGGTGCAGCCTCGTGCCTCTCCAGAACACGGGGAATTCCGCCGCAGGCAGGATGTCGGGACTGTTGGTCCATCCCGTCACCGGGTTTTTCCAAATGCCGGACAGCAGTGCCATCATCACATACATGACGATGAAGTTGAGCATGAGGGTGCTGACGACTTCATCGACGCCCAATCGGGTCTTCAGGGTCGCCGGGACGGCGGCGAGCGCGGCACCGGCCAGCGCCGCGCCGATGAGCATCATTGGAATGAGCAGAGGTGTCGGCAATTGGGGGAGGGCACCGATCCATGCCGCCGCCATCGCGCCGACGATGATCTGTCCTTCGCCGCCGATGTTCCAGAAGCGCGTGCGCAGCGCCACGAGCGCGGCAAGCCCTGACAACATCAGCGGTGCGGCGCGCGCCAAGGTCTCCGTCAGCGCCAATTTCCCGCCGAATGCAGCCGAAACCATGATCCCGAAAGCGGTGAACGGGTTGGCCCCCGCGATAAGGATGAGCACACCGCAGATGGCGAGGCTGGCGGCAACGGCAAGCACGGGCATCATCGCGTCGCGCCGGCGGGAGGTCTGCTGTTGCTTGGCAATCAACCTCATGCGCTAGCACCATGGGTCTTGGTGCCGCCGTTCATGGCAAGGCCGATCGTGGCGATGGTCGCCACCTCGATGGGAACGTCACAGACGATTTCGCTCTCATACATGACTGCAATGCGGTCGGAGAGTTGGAAGAGTTCGTCCAGATCGTCAGATATGAGCATGATTGCGCAACCCTGGTCGCGCAGGTTCATCAGCGCCCGGTGAACGAAGGCGATGGCCGTAACATCCAGTCCGCGCGTCGGCTGCGCGATGACGAGGATACGCGGCGAGAACGCCAGTTCCCGTGCGACGATCGCCTTTTGCTGATTGCCGCCGGACAACAGGCCCACGAGCGCTTGCGGATTTGGCGGGCGAACGTCATAAGCTGCGATCTGCCTGGTGGCGAAGTCCTTAATGGCACGCCAGTCGAGCCATCCGTGGCGCGCAAACGGTGCCTCGGTAAAGCGCGACAGAACCAGGTTTTCCTCTACCGGGAGCGCGCCCACGAGACCGGCGCCGATCCGGTCTTCGGGAATGTAGGCCAGTCCCTCGGCCTGCATGCGCCGCGGCGACGGGTTCCCGATCGGCTTGTTGTTGAGCCGTATCTCACCTTCGGCGATCGTCTCCACGCCGCCGACCGTCTCTGCAAATCTGACCTGCCCGTTGCCGGACACGCCCGCGATGCCGACGATCTCGCCGGCATGGATATCCAGATCGATTGGCGCGCCGGCTTGTTTCTCCAGCTTCGGCTTGTCAAGCCTGAGCTTTCTGATCGAAAGCCGCGTCTCTCCCTGTTCGCGCGGCTCGCGAACCACGCGCTCCGGTTCGTGCCCGCACATGAGGGAGGCCAGATCGAGATTGGTCAGGGTGCCGTCGTTGGCCACGGCGGCAACCACTTCACCCCGACGCATGACCACCACGCGATCGGTGATGGCACGCACTTCGTTGAGCTTGTGGCTGATGAAGACAATACCCACCTTGTCGGCCTTGAGGGCTCGCAAGGCGGCGAACAGCCCCTCCGTCTCCTGCGGCGTGAGCACGGAAGTCGGTTCGTCCAGGATCAACACCCGCGCCTTGCGGAAGAGGGCGCGGATGATGTCGAGGCGCTGTCGCTCTCCGACCGCGAGACTGCCCACCAGCCGATCCGGATCGAGGCGGAGGCCGTAGGCATCGCCAATCACCGAGAGCCGTTTCAATGCCGAACGACGATCCAGCAGGCCGTAGCGGCCCGGCAGGCCCGCCATCAGGTTTTCAAGTACGGTATGGCGCCCCACTGCGTGGCTGTGCTGATGTACCATGCCGATACCAAGCGCGATGGCATCGGCAGTGTTGCCGATGCTGGCGGGTTCGCCGCTTATGCGGATGGCGCCCTCGTCCGGACGGTAAAGTCCGAAGACCACGTTCATGAGGGTGGTCTTGCCGGCGCCATTCTCTCCGAGAAGGCCGACGATTTCCCCACGATGCAGGTTGAAATCGACGGCCTTGTTCGCCGTCACGCCGGCGAAACGCTTGGTTATGCCGGAAAGCGACAGAATTGGTGCGTCGTTGCAGATCGACAAGGGTTTGCCGCCGATCAGTCGGACTTGGTTTCGTTGGTGTCGTAAGCGACGGTAAAGGCCCCGCTCGCTATCTCCTTGGACTTGGCCTCGATCGCCGCCTTCAGCTCGGCGGGCACCTTGTCCTCGAACTCCTTGTATGACGCCAGGTAGTTCACGCCGTTGGCGACGTTTTCGATCGTGCTGTAGTCCTTCGCGGTCAAGGTGCCGGACATCACCGCATCCACCGAAGCCTTGATGATCGGGTAGGGGTCCCAGATCACGCTGCTGACCACCGTTGCCGGATTGATTGCCGACTGATCGGTCATGTTGCCGATGGCGATCATCTGACGTTCGGTCGCGGCCTCGATGACGCCGATGCGTTCGGCGAACACCACGTCGACGCCGAGATCGGCCATCGCGATGGTGGCTTCCTTGGCCTTCGGCGGGTCGAACATGGAGCCGATATAGGCCGCCTTCATCTGGATGTCGGGTTTCATTTCCTTGGCGCCGGCCCGGTAGGCATTGAGAAGGCCGTAGGTGGTCGGCACGGCGATGCCCGAGACGACGCCGATCTTGCCGGACTTGGAGAGGCCAGCTGCCAGCATGCCGCCAAGATAGGCGGCCTCATAGTTCTGGCCGTAAAAGGTCGACACGTTCGGGCCGGTCGGGCCCATGGCAGAGCCCAGCGTGAACGCCGTTTCGGAATAGCTGCCGGCGACACGCCGGCAGGCCTGTTCCGTTCCATAGGCGTCGCCGACGATCAGCTCGATTCCTTCTTCGCACCACTGGCGCAGCACACGGGAAAAGTCGGCGGCCTTGACCGACTCCGAATATTTGTAGTCGAGGTTGGCCTCCTTCGCGATGCGGCTCATCGCCAGGTGGAGCTGCGTGACGAAAGGCTCCTCCATCGGCGTTTCGAAGATTGCGCGGATACGGGGGGAGGTGGTGGCAGCCCTGGCGGCAGGGAGCCCCGTTGCCCAGGCGCCCAACCCAAGTGCGGTAAGCGTAAGCAGTTCGCGTCGCGTCTTGTTCATCCGTTCCTCCCGATAGCCATCACCTTATGGTGACTGTGTCCCTCAGGAAGAACTTTATCGGTGTGTTGATGCCAAGAATTCGCAAATATCGTGCTGAGTTTGCAAAAATTAGCGTCGAATTTAAAAAAATGCAAAAAATCGGCGGGGCTACTGATGTCATATTGGGATGCACACATGCGGGGGAAAGTTGTGACTCTTGTCAGTAAAATAACGGTCTTGCTGCTCGGTTATGAAATCATCCCCAAGACGGTGTCGACCCGTGACCGTGGCGCTCGCTTCGTCATGTCAGAACCCATCTGTGCCTATCTGATCGAGACCGAGCGAGGCTTCGTCCTCTTCGATACAGGCGTGAACGTCGACAACATCCGCGATCCGGTTCGTCGCGAAAGCCTTTTCATGAGCCGCGGGTGGCTCGCACCGCCGATCGTGCTTCCAGAACATGATTTCCTTGCACAGCTCTCCGCCGTCGGCGTATCGCCGGCCAATATCAGCGATGTTGTTCTCAGTCATGTTCATTGCGACCATACCGGGAACCTAAAGCACCTTCGGCACGCACGGATCTGGATCCAGCGGTTGGAGCATGAGTTCGCATTTTCGAACCACGGCAACCTCGCCGTGTTCAACGACGATTTCGATTTCCCGGACATGAAATGGCAGATCGTCGACGGTGATTGGGAGTTGATGCCGGGGATCGAGGGGGTCTTCACCCGCGGCCACATGCCGGGACATCAGTCTCTTGTCGTGACCCTGCCGAAGGGTGGCGTGAAGGTTCTGACTGCTGACGCGGGAGACCTTTGGGAGAACTTCGAGGATGAGGTTCTCCCAGGGGAGAGTTGCGACGATGTGGCCGCGCTCGCCTCCATCCGCAAACTGAAGGCGATCGCTGAGGCACGGTCCGCAGAACTCATCCTGCTGCATGATCCGGTACGGGTGCAAACTCTTCGACTGGCCCCCGAATTTTACGACTGACCACTCGGATCGCACCGGCGCTCGATAGGGCGAGAGACACACGACAGCTGAAGGGAGCTGGAGTTGGTAAACACTGTTCTATCATTGCTTCGTGGGGCTGCGGATGACGCTATCGCGCTGACTGCACCGGGGCGCGTGGCACAGACCTATCGCGGGCTGCGCGATTTCGTGGGGCGCATCCACCGACAGCTGGCGGCTCGCGGCATCGGCGCGGGCGACCGGGTGGCGATCGTGCTGCCCAACGGTCCGGAGATGGCCTCGGCCTTCGTGGCGATTGCGTCGGGCCTGTCGGCGGCACCGCTGAACCCGGCTTACAGGCAGGCCGAATACGAATTCTATCTCTCCGACCTGCGGCCGAAGCTGGTGCTGGTGGATGCCGGATCGGACAATCCCGTGCGGGCGGCGGCCGAGCATCTCGGCATTGCCGTCGCGGAGATCGCGGTGGAAGCGGACGCGCCGGCTGGTGTCTTTTCGCTGTGGCCCGAGGAGGCCGGCTGCGTGCCGCCCGGTCCTGGCGACGAGGCGCTGGTCCTTCATACTTCCGGCACGACGTCGCGACCCAAGGTCGTCCCGCTATCGCAGGCCAACCTGTTCGCTTCCGCCAACAACATCGCCGGTACGTTGCAACTGACGCCGCAGGACCATTGCCTCAACATCATGCCGCTGTTCCATATCCATGGGCTGATGGCGGTGGTGCTGGCCTCGGTGACGGCAGGGGCCTCGATCTGCTGCTCGCCGGGCTTCAACGCCCTGCGTTTTTTCGGCTGGGCAACAGAGGAGGAGCCGACCTGGTATTCAGCGGTGCCCACCATGCACCAGGCCATCCTGCAGCGGGCTGAACGAAACCCCGAGGCGGTGACGCAGATGAGGCTGCGCTTCGTGCGCTCGTCCTCGGCCTCGCTGCCGCCGGCCGTCTTCAAGGCCCTGGAAGAGACCTTCCACTGCCCGGTGATCGAGGCTTACGGGATGACGGAGGCCGCGCACCAGATGGCCTCCAATCCCCTCCCGCCGGGTGAGCAGAGGCCGGGCTTCGTCGGTCGGGCCGCCGGACCGGAGATCTCCATCATCGACCTGGGCGGCGCACCAGTTCCGGTGGGACAGGAAGGAGAGGTCTGCATCCGTGGCGCCAATGTCACCGTCGGCTACGAAAACAATCCCGCGGCCATCGCCGCCAGCTTCACCAACGGCTGGTTCCGCACCGGCGATCAGGGCTTTCTTGATGCCGACGGTTACCTCAAGATCACCGGGCGCATCAAGGAGATCATCAACCGGGGCGGGGAGAAGGTGTCGCCGCTGGAAGTGGACGATGTGTTGCTTGAGCACCCTTCGGTCCGCCAGGCCGTGACCTTCGCCATGCCGCACAAGTCGCTCGGCGAGGAGGTGGCGGCGGCCGTGGTGCTGGTGGACGGTGCAAACCTCTCGGCGGCCGAGTTGCAGGGTTTTGCGGCCCAGGCGCTCGCAGCCTACAAGGTGCCGAGGAAGATCGTGTTCCTCGACGAAGTACCGAAGGGCGCGACCGGCAAGGTCCAGCGCATAGGATTGGCCAAGTTGCTCGATCTGGGAGAGCTCTGAGATGAGGATGTGCATATTCGGGGCGGGGGCTATCGGCGGCTATCTCGCTGTGTCTCTGGCGAAGGCCGGCGCGGACGTTTCGGTGGTGGCGCGCGGGCCGCATCTGGCGGCCATGCAGGCCTCTGGCCTGACGCTGCGGAAGGACGGAGAGGAGCAGACCTGCCGCATCCGCGCCACAGACGATCCGCGTGAACTCGGCGAGCAGGATTACGTCATCGTCGGCATGAAGGCGCATGCCGTGCCGGCGGTTGTCGAGCGCTTTGAGCCGCTTTTGGGAAAAGACACGACGGTGGTGCCTGCTGTCAACGGGTTGCCGTGGTGGTATTTTCACGCCGCCAAGACGGGAACGGTGCTGGATGAGACCTGGCTGGAAAGTGTCGACCCCGGGGGCGCGCAGTGGAAATTCTTCGGCCCTGAACGGGCGATCGGCTGCGTGGTCTATCCGGCCTGCGATGTCCCGGAGCCGGGCGTCATCCACCACGTTAGCGGCGACCGCTTCACCCTGGGCGAGCCCGACGGTTCGGACAGCGCGCGACTGCAGCTGCTTTCCGAGATGTTGATCGCCGGCGGCCTCAGGGCTCCCAGAAAGGCGCGATTGCGCGACGAGATCTGGATCAAGCTGTGGGGCAACTGCTCCTTCAATCCAGTCTCGGCACTGACCGGCGCCAGCCTCGACGTCATCGGCGCCGATGACGCCTGCCGCCGCCTGATTCACGACATGATGGTGGAATGCAAGGCCGTGGGCGAGGCGGTGGGCGCGCGCTTCGGTGTGACCATCGAGCAGCGCATCAAGGGTGGCACCGATATTGTCGGGCACAAGCCCTCCACCCGCCACGACGTGGAACTCGGCCGGCCGATGGAAATCGATCCGTTGGTTTCCTCCGTGCTGGAAGTGGCCCGGCGGCTCGGCATTGCCACCCCCAGCCTTGACAGCGTCACGGCACTGCTACGCTTGCAGGGTCAAGTGCTTGGGCTCTACGACCGCAGACCGCGGATCGAAGTCGCGATACGCCCCCAATCCTGACGGCGCGCGTGACAACCCTTGTTTTCCGACTTAGGCGAAGGGATCGGGTGCGTGCCTGAGGCTGCACCTTCGACCCGCCCTGACAAGAGGCGCGTGGAAGCCAAGTCGGAACGCACGGCAGGATGATGTGCGAGAACATCACATCCGGCGACATTCCCTTCCGTAAAAGGCCAATATCCAGGCCGTCATCGATGAGGTCGAGGACAAGCCGGTCAGGATCATCGGAAGCAAGCCGCTATCCACTAGGCAATGACTGGTGGCCCGCTGATCGCAGTTTTGAAGAGAAATGGCGCACCCGAAGAGATTCGAACTCCTGACCCCCAGATTCGTAGTCTGGTGCTCTATCCAGCTGAGCTACGGGTGCGTTTTCAGCGGTGGGCGTGTCGCCCGGCTGCGAGCGAGTACCTAAATGGTCCGCTGATTTAATGCAAGCGCCTTTTCCAAAAAAAAGTTGCACATGATGCAAGTCTGGTCTGCGTGGCGCGCGGCGATCAACGCGGCAGACGAGGTCTCCCGAAAGTGGCGGTTGGTTTCGGACAAAGAACGCGAAAACCAAAGATTTCACGGCAAGGAGGCTGAAAGAGTAGGGCGCGCGTCAGGACGCCTTGTTGCGAAAGGCCGCCAGCGGAACCGGACGATCGGGAAGCTCGATGCGGAATTGCGTGCCCTTGGCCGCTTTCTCCACAAGCGCAATCGTCCCGCCATGGGCAAGAACCAGCTCGCGGGCGATGGCGAGGCCAAGGCCCGTGCCGCCCGAGCGAGCAGAACCGTGAAAGGCGGTGAACAGGTGCTCGCGGGCCTTGGCCGGCATGCCGGGCCCCGTGTCGTCGATGGTGATCGAGACGACGCTGCCGGTCCGGACCGCCGAGACGGTCAGCCGGCCGCCGTCACGCTCTTGATGCTGTGTCAGCGCCTCGAAGGCGTTGCGGCAGATGTTGTGAATGACGCGGAAGAGCTGCTCGCTGTCGGCGTCGACCTCAAGGCCCGGGTCGATCTGCAGGATGAAGTCGATTCCCGAAAGCGGATCGATTGCGAGCATCTCCGAAACATCCATCACCAGCGGCTTCAACGGGAGGAATCGGCGACGCGGTGCCGGCTCGCGCATCCGGCCATAGGCAAGCACGTCGGTGGTGTAGCCGACGGCCCTGTCGATCGTCCGCAGGAGCTTCGGCGCGAAGCGCTTGACGACGGGATCGTCCACATCGGCCAGCCGGTCCGACATCAATTGTGCGGACGAGAGGATGTTGCGCATGTCATGGTTGATCTTCGAGACTGCAAGCCCAAGGTCGGCGAGGTTCTTCTGCTCCCGCAGCGTTCCTTGCAGAGCTCTTTGCATTTCCGCCAGGTGGACGCCGGCGACCGCCAGTTCGTCATGGCCCCCGGACGGCTGCAGCACGCGGGCCGGATCGGTCGGATCGGCGGCAAACTCGCGCATGCTGCCCGTCATCCGGCGGATCGGCCGGATCAGCATCCGATTGAGACCCAGGAAAACAACGCCCCCGGCAATCGCAGACAGGACGACGGTGAGGAAGAGAACATTGCGCGCATACACCAGCATCGCCCTGCGCAGCGCCTTGTCCGCGAGCACGATTTCAATCGTTGCATCGCTGTCTCCGATCGGGCCATAGGCGCGGATGATGCGATCGCCGCCGAAGATCAGCGTATCGAATGCGTCGCGAATCGCCGAGATCGGTTCCACCGCTGCGAGGTCATACTGTGCGTCCACCTTGGGGGGCATGTCGGCGATCGCAATCAGCCGCGAGGCGTCCTGGCGCCGCAACACGATGGCCTTCGTGCCTGTCGCCAGCAGCGTTTCGTCTTGCAGTGTGCGTGACAGGTCCTGCTGGGGAAAACCGTCGGCGACGATCGCCGCCGCGGCGGCGGTGTTCAGGCGGTCGCCGAGCCAGCGCACCCGCATGTTGGCAATGTAGGGAACGAAAATCAGCACTTCCGCCAGCATGATGAAGGCGACCGTCAGCAGCAGCAACCTGCCGGATAGACCGGAAAGCGCGCTCGGCATTGGCACATCGCCCAGCATCGGGTGGGCTTCGTTA
Source organism: Mycoplana sp. 10N416 (assembly GCF_056394765.1). Classification (NCBI taxonomy): domain Bacteria; kingdom Pseudomonadati; phylum Pseudomonadota; class Alphaproteobacteria; order Hyphomicrobiales; family Rhizobiaceae; genus Mycoplana; species Mycoplana sp. 10N416. Next base: position 291,266 of record NZ_JBFTIM010000004.1, read on the forward strand.
TCCTTCATGGCGGACTCCTGGCCATTCCGCGATCGTCATGGCGGTATGCTGGCGACGAACCCTCCTTGGCCGCCGGGGCGCGTGATGCTCCGATGCCTGCTGCAGGCTGTCGCCTTTTCGCTGCCTCGGCTCCGCGCGTGCCGCGCGCCTTGGTTTCAAGCACCATCATAAGGGATGTAATGGTACTTTCCAACCGGACAGCGACCAATGCGCATTTCGCAGATCGCGTTGATGCTGCTTCCCGCAAGAGGCGGGGGCCCGGTTGCGGTCACAGAAGCCCGTCGCAATGAGAAAGGGCGGCGGAATGACCCGCCGCCCTTGGCAAGATGAATGCGCGGTGGGATCAGAACTCCTCCCACCCCTCCTGGGCAACCGCCTGGGCAGCGCCGCCGCGGCCACTGAAGGCGCGCGCGACATTGCCCATCATCCGACGTGCGGGAGAGGCGACCGGCCGGTGCGTCGCCTGCGCCGAGACGGCATATTGCTGGGCGCCGCCGGTCCGGAAGCGTGAGACGAGGCTTGCAAGACTGTCGGCTTCGGCGTTGAGCTTGTGGGTCGCAGCCGAGCTTTCCTCCACCATCGCCGCATTGTGCTGCGTGACCTGATCCATCTGGTTTACGGCGGTGGAGACCTCGTGGAGACCGGTCGCCTGTTCGCGCGCGGCCGTCGCGATCGAGTGGATGTATTCGTCGATCTTCAACACGCGGGTCTCGATGTCCGAGAGCGACTCGCCGGTCGCCTGGACATACTTCACCCCAACCGCAACCTCGTCGCTGGACTTGGTGATGAGCCCCTTGATGTCCTTGGCCGCGCTGGCGGCGCGCTGGGCAAGTTCGCGCACCTCCTGGGCGACGACCGCAAAGCCCTTGCCGGCTTCGCCAGCGCGCGCGGCTTCCACGCCCGCGTTCAGGGCGAGCAGGTTGGTCTGGAAGGCGATCTCGTCGATGACGTTGATGATCTGGGTGATCTCGCTCGACGCCTGTTCGATGCGGCCCATGGCATCGACGGCATTGCGAACGACCTCGCCGGACTGCTTGGCGCTGCGGGTGGCCTCACCCACCATGACGGTGGCCTCCTGGGCCCGTTCGGTCGAGTTCTTCACGGCCGCGGTGATCTCCTCGAGTGCGGCCGAGGTTTCCTCCAGCGCAGCAGCCTGCTGCTCGGTGCGCTTGGAAAGATCGTCCGAGGCCGTGCGCAGCTCGCCCGAGTTGGCGTGGATCGAGTCGGTCGACGCGCGGACGTCGCGCATTGCGCTTTGCAGGGTCGCCAGCGTGTTGTTGACGTTCGTCTGTAGCTCGGCGAAGGCACCCTGGAAGGAGCCGTTCATCGTGCCGGTCAGGTCCCCCTCGGCGAGCAACGCAATGACGCGGCGGGTCTCGTTGATACCGGCATCGACGCTGCCCACCAATTCGTTGATGCTTGCGGCGAACTGGTTCAGGTCGTCGTTGCCATAATCCTTGGTGATGCGCTGCTTGAAATCGCCCGCTGCGGCGGCATTCACCACCGTTGCGATGCTCGACTGCAGATCGGCGCTCTTCTCGCGCAGGACCAGTTCCTGGGCGTTCAGGTCGCGCACCTCGATGGCGTTCTGGCGGAACACGGCGACGGCGGCGGCCATGTCGCCAATTTCGTCCTTCCGGCCACCGTAGGGGACTTCCGTCGAAAGATCGCCCGAGGCGAGCTTCTTCATCGTCTCGGTCACGTTCTGAATCGGACGGCTGAGTTGGTTGGTGGCGACATAAAAGGCAGCCCCGCCGCCCGCGGCCAGCCCGAGAACGATGGTCGAAAGCACGAGCGTCAGCATCATCGCCTCGAAGGCCGAGATATCGGCCTTGATCGCGTCAAGGTTCTCGCGGTCAGTCTGGACGACCGCGTCGATCTCCTCCTGGAACGCCTTGCGGTTGGCGCGGTTCGCGTCGTTGTTGCCCTGTTCGTTGGCGGCCGCCGGCGAGGCTTCGGTACCGAGACGGGCGGTTTCGGCCCGGAAGGTGCGGAATTCCGCCGCGCGGCTGACGACGGCTTCAAACGCCGCCATTTGCGCCTGCGGAACCATAGGCTTCCATTCGTTCAAGGTCTCGTCGATGCCGTCGAGCTGCTTCAGGATGCCGTCGGCGAATTTCTTGGCCTCGTCGGTCGTGTCCGAGCTGTAGACGCCGCGAGCTTCCATGACCACGGCGGTGACCTGGCGGTTCAGGTGTTCACCCAGATAGGCGCGGTCAGCGGCGTTCTCATATTGCCGCAGCTTTTGATCGTATTGGTAGACGACGCCAAGCGCCATGCCGCCGATGAGGATCGAAATCAACCCCATGACTCCGACAATGAGGTAGATTTTCGTACGTATCTTCATATGCGGCACCCCCAAAATGCACTGTAGAAGACGCGACCCAACGGCGCGTATCTTGCGAACGCTACCCGTTAAAAGTTAATGAGAATTCTATTGATTGCGGTGTGCGACGGGCTGATAGCCTTGTTTTTGAACGCAACTTCAAGACGTCCAGTTTCAGGCTGGTGTGGAGGTCTGCGATTCTGCAGCGAGGCGTTTCGATCAAGGTGGCCCGGATGCCTGGAATTGACTTTCCGGCGGCTTTCGCCCTATAAGCCGCCCACGTTCGGACAGGCTCGGCATTCCGCTGGGGATTCCGTGTCCGCGAACGTAACGCTCCTTGCTTAAACGCAAACCCAAGAAGGGCCGCACACCGCGGTATTAAATAAATGTCGAAGCGTACCTATCAGCCTTCCAAGCTTGTTCGCAAGCGCCGCCACGGCTTCCGTGCCCGCATGGCCACCAAGGGCGGTCGCGCGGTTCTTTCCGCCCGCCGTGCACGCGGCCGCAAGCGTCTTTCGGCCTAAGGCCGCGCTTGCCCGAAGCGAGATTGCCGGGCAATGACGAAGAATGACGAAAAACTGACTGTCGGACGGCTGAAAAGCCGCCCGCAGTTTCTTTGTGTGCGTGAGGGTGAGAAGCGCAAGGGGCCGCTGTTTCTCCTTGAGATGCGCGACCGGCTCGAGCCGGACACACCGCCGCGCGTCGGCTTCACCGTCACGAAGAAGCACGGCAACGCCGTCGAGCGCAATCGCATGCGCCGGCGTTTGAAGGAGGCGGTGCGGCTATCTGCCGGGTTTGCAATGCAGCCCGGACACGATTATGTCATTGTCGCCAGGCGCGACATCCTTCATGCGTCCTTCGCAGAACTGCAGGACCGCCTTCGCGAGCGCATCAGCAACAGACAAAAACACAAGAGGCCGGCTTCCGCAGGCCCCGGGAAAGAATGATGGAAAACAACCGCAATTATTTCGTGGCGATTGCGCTGTCGGTGCTGATCCTGATCGCCTGGCAGTTCCTCTACGTCAATCCGAAGATCGAGCGCGAGCGCACGGTCGCCGAGATGCAGGCGGAGCTGGACAAAGCCAAGCCGGATGCGGCCGCGGGCTCGGCGGCCACGACAACGACAACGACACCGTCGCCCTCCGGCGCCGCGGTTCCCGGCGCAACGGCGGAAAGCCGCGAGGCTGCTGTCACCGCCTCGCCGCGCATCGCGATCGAGACAGACGCGCTGCTCGGCTCCATCAACCTGGCGGGTGCGCGCTTTGACGACCTGAAGCTGCGCGAGTTCCACGAGACCGTCGATCGCACAAGCCCGATCATCACGCTGCTGAGCCCGGCCGAGACCGAACACGGCTATTTCGCCGAGGTCGGCTATGTCGGCAACGACTCCACCGGCCAGGTGCCGGGCGCGCAGACGGTCTGGACCCAGGAGGGCACCGGCAAGCTCACCATGAGCACCCCGGTGACGCTGACCTACACCAACGACAAGGGCGTCAAGTTCGTCCGCACCATCTCGGTCGACGAGCACTACATGTTCCAGGTCGTCGACTCGATCGAGAACACCACCGACGCGCCCCTTTCGATCTCCGGCTACGGCCGCATCACCCGCTTCTCCAAGCCCACGACGCCAAGCGTCTACGTCCTGCACGAGGGCTTCATCGGCTATCTCGGTGCGCTCGGCCTGCACGAGGTGAAATACTCGGCCGCCGAAAAGGACACGACGATAGAGCCGGGTACGGCCACGAGCGGCTGGCTCGGCATCACCGACAAGTACTGGGCGACCGCGCTGATCCCGCCGCAGACGGTCCCCTACCAGACGCGCTTCTCGCACTTTACCGACGGCCGGGCGCGCTTCCAGGCGGATTTCCGCCAGGACGCGATCACCATCGCGCCGGGACAGAAGGCCGAGGTCAAGAACATGCTGTTCGGCGGTGCCAAGGAAGTGCCGGTCATCGACAGCTACAAGACGAACCTCTCCATTCCCCGCTTCGACCTGATGATCGACTGGGGCTGGTTCTGGTTCTTCACCAAGCCGATGTTCCAGTTGCTCGACTTCTTCTTCCGCTATTTCGGCAACTTCGGCGTGGCCATCCTGATCACGACGATCGTCGTCAAGGGCGTGTTCTTCCCGCTTGCCAGCAAGCAGTACGCCTCGATGGCGAACATGAAGCGGCTGCAGCCGAAGATGGAAGAGCTGAAGGCCAAGTTCGGCGACGACAAAATGGCCCTGCAGCAGGCAATGATGCAGCTCTACAAGGAGGAGAAGATCAATCCGCTGGCCGGTTGCTGGCCGATCCTGTTGCAGATCCCGGTGTTCTTCGCCCTCTACAAGGTCATCTACATCACCATCGAAATGCGCCATGCGCCGTTCTTCGGCTGGATCCAGGATCTCTCAGCACCGGACCCGACATCGCTGTTCAACCTGTTCGGACTGCTGCCCTTCGAGGTGCCGCATATGCTGCTGATCGGCGTGTGGCCGCTGATCATGGGCGTCACCATGTTCCTGCAGATGCGCATGAACCCGACGCCGCCGGATCCGACCCAGGCCATGATCTTCACCTGGATGCCGGTCATCTTCACCTTCATGCTGGCAAGTTTCCCCGCCGGTCTCGTCATCTACTGGGCCTGGAACAACACGCTTTCCATCATCCAGCAGGCGGTCATCATGAAGCGCCATGGTGTCAAGGTAGAGCTGTTCAGCAACCTGAAGGGCATATTCGGCAAGAAAGCCGATCCGGCAAAATAGCCGGATCCGCGTCCGCCATTATCGAAGCCCCGGTCTCCGGGGCTTCATTCTTTTCGCTACCCCTATTTCCACACTTGCGGCACCTTGATGTCGCTGTTACGCGGCTGTCCCGACAGTCATTCTGCTTATGCTGTCAGCGTTCCCATGTTGCCGAGCGCAAGAATGTCCGCATCCGTGACTCACCCCAACCTCAACCCAGAAGCCCGCAGCCGGGTCTATGGCGCCGCACTCGTGCTAGGCTCGGCAATCGTCTGGAGCTTCGGCGGGACGCTCGCCCGCCTCCTCGACATCGAGGACGGCTGGACGGTGGTGTTTTGGCGCGCGCTTTTCGCCGCCGTCTTCCTTCTCGGTTTCATGCTTGTGCGCGACGGCCCGCGTGGGACAGTAAAGCTGTTTTCCGGAATGGGCCTGCCGGGGCTGGCCGTCGGTGTTTGCTTCGCCACCGCCTCGACGTCCTTCATTCTTGCGCTCGCCCACACCACGGTTGCCAACATCCTCCTGATCCAGGCGAGTGTTCCCCTGATCGCGGCGCTGATGAGCTGGGTACTGTTTCGTGAACGAATAGCGCTGCACACCTGGGTCGCGATTGCCGTCGTCATTTGCGGTGTCGGGGTCATGGTCTCAGGGTCGGTCACCGGCACGGTCTCGCCGATCGGAGACGCGCTCGCACTGCTGATCGCTTTTGCCTTCGCGTCCGCCACCGTGATTACCCGGCGGTTTTCCCACGTGCGGATGACGCCGGCGGTTTTCACCGGAACGGTGCTGGCTTGCGGTATGGCAGCGATGCAGGCGGCGGACTATTCCGTCAGCTTGTCCGAGCTCGGGATACTTGTCGTGTTCGGCGCGTTCAATTTCGGCCTGGGTCTTGCGCTGTTCGTCACGGGCGCCCGGCTGGTTCCCTCGGCGCTTGCCGCGCTGCTCGGCACCGCGGAAACCGTTTTGGCGCCGCTTTGGGTTGCGCTCTTCCTGGCCGAGATCCCGGGCGAGCGGACGATCGTCGGCGGCATCATCGTGCTGGCAGCGCTGCTGTGCTATCTCGGCCTGGAGATGTGGCGCCAGCTGCGGCGCTGAAGCCCGGCCCGGTTGCCGCTTGACTTTGATCGCCGAAACCGTGAAGCCGGAGCCGACAGCTCTGAAAGGCCAGACGATGACTTCGACTAATTCCGGCGACGACAAACCGCTCTTCGGCCGGCCGTGGATCTTTATTCGCGGCGTGCCCGCCATGAAGTTCCTCCCCCCGGAGGGGCCGCCGGAGATCGCTTTCGCCGGCCGCTCCAACGTCGGCAAGTCCTCGCTGATCAATGCATTGGTCGGCCACAAGGGGCTGGCGCGCACCTCCAACACCCCCGGGCGGACCCAGGAGCTCAACTACTTCGTTCCGGACGGTTATTCCGGCGAGGCAGGCGATCTCCCGCCGATGGCGCTCGTCGACATGCCGGGCTATGGCTATGCGCAGGCGCCCAAGGAGCAGGTCGACGCATGGACCAAGCTGGTCTTCGACTATTTGCGCGGACGCTCGACGCTCAAGCGCGTCTATGTCCTGATCGACAGCCGCCACGGCATCAAGAAGAACGATGAGGACGTCTTCGACCTCCTCGACAAGGCGGCGGTGTCTTACCAACTCGTCCTGACCAAAACGGACAAGATCAAGGAAGCGGGCGTTCCGCGACTCGTGGCAGAGACGACGGAGAAGATCCGAAAGCGCCCGGCCGCCTATCCGGAGATCCTTGCCACCTCGTCCGAGAAGAGCAGGGGCCTCGACATGCTGCGAGAGGCGATCGAGACGACCATCGCGCGCTGAAAAGTCAAAAGCGAATTCAGTTGATCGACGTCACTACCCGGTGATGAATTCTGCCCTATTTTCGTTGTGCAGCGCGCTTACTGGCGCGCAAGGGGACGCAGCTTTGCTTGGAAGCTGCTCGTGGGCGGCCTTGCCGCCACGGTCGCAAACTGGAGCACGCAAATGTCTGATTTGATCGTAATAGGATTCGATACGCCCGACGAAGCCGACAAGGTCCTTGTGAAGTTGAACGGACTGAAAAAGGAATATCTGATCGACCTGGAGGATGCGGTGGTCGTCGTGCGCGACGCCGCGGGAAAGGTCCATCTGAAGCAGAGCCTCAACCTGACGGCGATCGGGGCTTCCTCCGGCCTGCTCTCCGGTGCTCTCTGGGGCGGCCTGGTCGGGCTTCTGTTCCTGAACCCGCTGGCCGGGTTTGCGATCGGCGGCGCGGTCGGGGCGGGCGCAGGGGCGCTTTCCGGTTCGCTCACGGACTACGGTATCGATGACAATTTCATCAAGTCTCTGGGCGATACGATTGCGAACAATTCTTCCGCTCTTTTCGTCCTGGTTCGCAAGGTGCAGCCCGAAAAGGTTTTGGCCGAGTTCGAGGGGCTGCGCGGCCGGGTTCTGAAGACGTCGCTGTCGCCGGAGCAGGAAGCGAAGCTGCAGGCGGCCCTATCCGGGGCCACCGCCGCCCCCGCAGCTTCCTGAACGACATGCGGATGCTCAGGTGGCGCGAGCCGCCCGAGCACTCTTCTTTCTCCTCGCTTGCCGTCGCAGCGAGGAGATCGCACGGCCGTGAATATGAACCGCGATCTGGTGCCGCAGTTCAGCCAATCCTTCATCGCGGTTCTGAGGCCGGCTTAAGACGCCGAGCGGGTTTTTCCCGGGTCAGCGGAATGGCTGGGCCTTGCCGGAGGCGATGATGGGGCCGGTCGCGGCGCCCGTGGGAGAACCGCCGGGCGGTTCGACGCTTACCGCAAGCAGGGCGTCGCGTGTCAACCTTGAGCGCATGGCTGAAGGGATGCTCAACGATCCCTCGCCGGACTGCGGGAGAACGCCGAGCGAGACCGGTGGCCGTCCCTCCTGCACCAGCCACAGTTCGAGCGATTTCGCGCCATCCTGCGCAGTCGCTGTTGGGGTGAGACTCAGCATGCCGTTGGCTTCGTCGTAATGCGCCACCAGGGCGATCGGGCTGTCCTTGCCCGAGAGTTCCGCGACAAGCCGTTTTGCGGGCGAGGGCGTAAGTACTCCCGACCAGGCGATGAGAAAGGTGGCAACGGCGGCGAGGGAGGCAAACGCTGCCGAGCGCCAGAACACAAGCGAGGTCCAGATTGTACCGGAGACCGACATGCCGGCATCGCCCGTGGATGAATCGAAGAGCTGATGTTCGACCGCGGCATAGACCCGAGCCGGCGGCGTCACCGTTTCGAGTTCCTGGTTGATGGCCGAGAGGTTTTCTTCCCAACGGTTGACCATCGCCGCGAAGGCGCGGTCGCTGCGCAGCCGGTCTTCGACCTTGCGGCGGTCCTCGGCCGAAAGAACACCAAGGACATATTCGCCGGCGATCACTTCATCGCGGCGCGGATCCCTGTTGTTCTGGTCAGACGATGTCATGGTTCAGCTACTCTCAGTTCCAGCAGGCTTCGTCGAAGCCAGCCCTTCGCGATGTTGACCGGGATGCCATAGAGCGTGGCGAGCTCCTCGTAGCTCAATCCTTCCACATAGGCTTTTCGTACCACTGAAGCATCCGTGGCCTTGAGCCTTTGCAGGCATGTCCCGACACGTCCACCCTCGGAACCAACAACGGCGGTTGCCTCGGGTCCGGGTTCGACATCGACGATATCATATGCTTCCTCGATGTTGCTTGCCACTGGTCTTCGCGCCCGGATCACCTCGATCGCATGGCGACGCGCAATGGCGGCAAGCCAGGAAAATGCGCTCGCTTCGCCGGGTGCGAAGCGATCCGCCTGCTGCCAGATTTTCAGATAGATCTCCTGCAACGCTTCCTCGGCATCTTCGCGCCTGCGCAGCAAGCGTAGGCAGATACCGAAGAATTTTCCGCTGGTTAAATCGTACAAGCGGCGAAATGCCTGCCTGTCCTTGAGGCAGATCCGCCCGATCAGATAGGCAATTTCGTCGTCACGCACGGGCGGATTCCTGGCTGGCGGGGCGAAGCTTTCCAAATCCGGAAGGAGCATATCAGGCGGTCGTGGAGTGGTGCAGTTGTCCGCCCCCTAGCAGAAAGGATGAATTTGGCAGGCGCCCGGTCTCCATCATTCCATCGTCACGCAACATGCGTTAAACAGGCGCCCGACTAGATTTGCGAGGCCCCCATGTCCCTGACCGAAAGCGAAACCCAGGCGCGGCTGCTGGCGCAGGCTCTGCCCTACATGCAGCGCTATGAAAACAAGACGATCGTCGTGAAATATGGCGGCCATGCCATGGGCAATGCCGAACTGGGCAAGGCTTTTGCCAGCGACATAGCACTTCTGAAGCAGTCCGGCGTCAACCCCGTGGTTGTCCACGGCGGCGGCCCGCAGATCGGTGCCATGCTGACGAAGATGGGGATCGAATCGAAATTTGAAGGCGGCTTGCGCGTCACTGACGAGAAGACCGTCGAAATCGTCGAAATGGTGCTCGCGGGCTCGATCAACAAGGAGATCGTGGCGCTGATCAACCAGACTGGCGAATGGGCGATCGGCCTTTGCGGCAAGGACGGCAACATGGTGTTCGCCGAAAAGGCGAAGAAGACCGTCGTCGACCCGGACAGCAACATCGAGCGCATCCTCGACCTCGGCTTTGTCGGAGAGGTGGTCGAGGTCGACCGCACGCTGATCGACCTTTTGGCGAAGTCCGAGATGATCCCGGTCATTGCGCCGGTGGCGCCCGGCCGCGACGGCCACACCTACAACATCAACGCCGACACCTTCGCCGGTGCCATCGCCGGTGCGCTGAACGCGGTGCGCCTGCTCTTCCTTACCGACGTCCCGGGCGTGCTGAACAAGCAGGGCGAGTTGATCAAGGAACTGTCTGTCGCCGAAGCTCGCGCGCTGATCAAGGACGGCACGATCTCCGGCGGCATGATCCCGAAGGTCGAGACCTGCATCGAGGCGATCGGCGCAGGCGTGCAGGGTGTCGTCATTCTCAACGGCAAGACGGCCCACTCGGTCCTGCTCGAGCTCTTCACCGAGCGCGGTGCCGGCACGCTGATCGTTCCTTGATGAAACGGGGCCGGATCGGACAATCCGGCTTACGTCATTTCCACATCAGCAACAGCAGAATCCCAGCGACGATCAGCAGGCAGCCGGCCACCTCCATGCGGTTGATGCGCTCGCGAAAGACGAGCCAGGAAGCGGCGAAGGTGAAAAGCAGTTCGATCTGGCCGAGTGCGCGCACATAGGCGACCTGCTGCAATGCCATCGCCGTGAACCAGCAGGCCGAGCCGGTGACGCCTGCAAGCCCCACCAGAGACGATGAGCGCCAGGATCGCACGACCCGGCCGATCTCGGCAGGGTCCTTGATTGTCATCCAGACGAGCATGAAAACGGTCTGGAAGGTGGTGACGCAGGCAAGCGTCACCGCCGCCTGCATGATCGGATTGGGTCCGCCCAGCGACAGCGCCGCCGAACGATAGGCGACGGCCGAGATGCCGAAGACGGCGCCCGAGGCGATGCCGATCATCGCCGTGCGCCCGGTCATGGCGACGAGCAGGTTGCGCCAGGACAGCGGCATGCGGGCAACGGAGATCAGCATCACGCCGAGGACCCCGACGATGATGGCGCCGACGGCGCTCGGCGTCAGCCGCTCGCCGAGCAGGATCAGGCCGAAGATCGCCGCCTGCACCGGTTCGGTCTTGGAATAGGCGGTACCGACGGCGAAGTTGCGCAGCGAGAACAGGTAGACGAGCAGAATGGTCGCGAAGATCTGCGCCAGCCCGCCTATAACCGACCAGACGGCAAACTCCGCATTGAGCGTGGGAAATTCGTAGCCAGCGAAATAATGAAGCGCAGCAGCATAGACGATGGCGATCGGAAAGCCGTAACCGAAGCGGACGAAGCTCGCGCCGGTCGTGCCCAACGAACTGCGCAGGTACTTTTGCAGCGCCGATCTGAGGTTCTGCAGGAACGCGGCGCAAATGGTGATGATGATCCAGGCTTCCATGCCAGCCGGCTAGCATGGCGGCCGGACCAAATCCATCGGCGCTGCCGCAATGACGATTCCTTTTTGCTTCTTGTTGCTCCCGTGTCATAAGGGCGCCCATGACCGAGACGCACCGCCTTCCGACCCGTTCCGAGTTTGCCCATGTCACCGAATGGGTGTTCGACCTCGACAACACGCTCTATCCCCATCACATCGATCTCTTCGCCCAGATCGACCGCAACATGACCAGCTATGTCTCCACGTTGCTCGGCCTGTCACGCGAGGAGGCGCGGGCGATCCAGAAGCGCTATTATCTGGAGCACGGCACGACGCTGCAGGGCCTGATGATCCACCATGGCATCGATCCGTCGGAGTTCCTGGATATGGCGCACGCGATCGACTACGGCGTGCTGTCACCGGATCCGCATCTTGGCGAAGCCATCCGGGCGCTGCCGGGGCGGAAGTTCATCTTCACCAACGGGAGCGTCAGGCACGCCGAGATGACGGCGCGCGCGCTCGGCATCCTCGACCATTTCGACGACATCTTTGATATCGTCGCCGCGGAATACGTGCCGAAGCCGGCTGGCAGCACCTACGACAAGTTCATGGCGCTGCATCGCGTCGATACGGCGCACGCCGCCATGTTCGAGGATCTGCCGCGCAACCTGCTGGTGCCGAAGGCGCTTGGCATGAAGACCGTGCTCCTGATGCCGCGCGACGACAGCCACGAATTCGGCGATGCCTGGGAAAAGAAAACCGACGAGGACCGGCACATCGACTACACGACGTCGGACCTCACCGACTTTCTGACCCGTTTGCTCGGCGATTGAGGCCGGCCGTCGAATTCCGACGGCCAGCCCGATTATCACTTCCCGTTTCCGGAATTGGCTTCCTTGTCGAGCTTTTCGTAGAAGGTCTCGATAATCTCCCAGGCCTCCTCGGCGGTGTCGACGAATTGCATCAGCTCGACATCGCTCGGCGATATCGTGCCGAACTCGGCCAGTGCCTCCAGATTGATGATCGAGTTCCAGAACTCCTTGCCGAACAGGATCAGCGGCACGAGCGCCATGCGCCCGGTCTGCATCAGCGTCACCGTCTCGAACAGTTCGTCCAGCGTGCCGAAGCCGCCGGGGAACACGGTCACGGCCTTCGCCCGTAGCAGGAAGTGCATCTTGCGCACGGCGAAATAGTGGAAGTTGAAGCTGAGATCGGGCGTCACATAGACGTTCGGGGCCTGCTCGTGCGGCAGGACGATGTTCAAGCCGATCGACGGCGCGCCGGCCTCCGCTGCGCCGCGGTTGCCCGCTTCCATGACGCCGGGGCCGCCGCCGGTCACGACGACGAACTCCTTGTAGCCTGTCTCTGCCGAGCGTGCCGAGCAGAGTTTCGCGAACTTGCGCGCCTCTTCATAATAGACCGAGGCGGCCTCGAGGTTTTTCCGCTGGGTCTCGTTGCGCGCCGCCCATGCCTCCATGCCGGGGGCGGGAATGCGGGCGCCGCCGAACATCACGATCGTCGAATTGATGCCACGCTCGGTGAGCATCATCTCGACCTTCAGCAATTCCAGCTGCAGGCGGACCGGCCGCAGTTCCTCGCGGCAGAGAAACTCGTCGTCCGCATAGGCGAGCCGGTAGGCGCCGGAGGTCGACTGCGGTGTTTGTGGAACGACTGAGGCTCTATGCTTGTCGAACGCGCTGTCCGCTAGGGGATCCCATACGCCGCTCTTGTTGCGGAGGTTCTTCTTCTTCAGTCGTGCCATTTCACTTTCCGTTTCGATGGCCTGCGCGCCGGCCTGTTCTTCTGTGTCAATCGCGCTATTTCCGGCTGTAGCATTCCACCGACGCCGTCGCGACACCGTCTGCCGGAAAAGGGCTTCAACTTTCCGGGATCATGCTCTAGGACTTGGCACCGGAAAATCACGCCCCCTCCGACATTCCCGATACGTCAGGATAGTGGCCGAAGTTTAAGGAATTCCGATGAACAACTCCAATGTCTCCGCCCTTGAAGCCATCATAGAACGTGCTTTTGAGCAGCGCGAAACGGTCAATACCGCGACGCGCGGCGAAGTCCGCGACGCCGTCGAGGCAGCATTGAACCTTCTCGACAGCGGCAAGGCACGGGTGGCCGAGCGCGGGACTGACGGCAACTGGACGGTCAACCAATGGCTCAAGAAGGCGGTGCTGCTGTCCTTCCGGCTGAATCCGATGGAGATCGTCCCCGGTGGTCCGGGCGCGTCGGTCTGGTGGGACAAGGTTCCTTCCAAGTTCGACGGCTGGAGCGTCAACGAATTCGAGAAGGCAGGGTTCCGCGCGGTGCCGAACTGCGTCGTCCGCCGCTCGGCCTACATCGCCCCGAACGCGATCCTGATGCCGTCGTTCGTCAACCTCGGCGCCTATGTCGGCGAGGGCACCATGGTCGATACCTGGGCCACCGTCGGCTCCTGCGCGCAGATCGGCAAGAACGTGCATCTGTCTGGTGGCGTCGGCATCGGCGGCGTGCTGGAGCCGATGCAGGCCGGTCCGACGATCATCGAGGACAATTGTTTCATCGGCGCCCGCTCCGAGGTGGTCGAGGGCTGCATCGTGCGCGAGGGCTCGGTGCTCGGCATGGGCGTCTTCATCGGCAAGTCCACCAAGATCGTCGATCGCGCCACTGGCGAGATCATGTATGGCGAAGTGCCGCCCTATTCGGTGGTCGTCGCCGGCTCCATGCCCTCCGGCGGCACGATGGCCAATGGCCAGCCGGCGCCGAACCTCTATTGCGCGGTGATCGTCAAGCGCGTCGATGAAAAGACCCGCTCCAAGACCGGCATCAACGAACTGCTCAGGGATTGATATGGGAAGGCCGGACCAGGCTCCGAGCCTCACATGGCTCTTCTTCGGCTGGTCCGGCCGCCTGTCCCGTTTGCCCTACGCGCTGGCCTGGGGCTTTTGGATGGCGCTCGCTGCGGCCTTTCTCACCCGCATGGTGATGACGCCGCATGAGGAGCCGGCGTTCGTTACCTGGACACTGCTGTTTTTCGCAGTCGGCGTCGTTTCGACCCTTTCCTCGGTGATGCTGACGATCAAGCGATTGCACGACATGGCGCTCCCGGCGCCGCTCGTCCTGTGCCTGTTCGTGCCGGCCATCTCCATCTTCGCGCTGATCGCCTTCATGGTCTGGCCCGGCACGCCGGGGCCGAATGCATATGGGATCGTGCCGGACCGGCCAAAGGACTAGCCCGCGCGGGGGCGGCCAAGCACCCGGCGAAGGTTGATGACAGCGACAAGCCTTTCGGCTAGATCGGAAGGCGAGCACGGCGACGCAGTTCGCGCGCCGAACCCAGCCAGCAGGCAGTGCATCATCATGACAGCGACAAGCCCCGTCCAGAACCTCGCCACCCTCATCCGTTGCCCCTCTGTCACGCCCGCCGAGGGCGGAGCGCTCACGGCTCTCGCGGCGATGCTCGAGCCGTCGGGCTTCACCGTCGAGCGCATGGTGATGTCCGAGCCGGGAACGCCGGACGTCGAGAACCTTTACGCCCGCATCGGCACCGATGGCCCGCATCTGATGTTTGCCGGCCACACCGACGTGGTGCCGGTCGGCGACGAGGCCGCCTGGACGCATGGCCCCTTTTCCGCCGAGATCGCCGGCGGCGAAATGTACGGCCGCGGCGCCGTCGACATGAAGGGCGGCATCGCCTGCTTTGTCGCCGCCGTCGCCCGCCACATCGAGAAGCACGGCCCGCCGAACGGTTCGATCTCGTTCCTGATCACCGGCGACGAGGAGGGGCCCTCGATCAACGGCACGAGCAAGCTGCTCGAATGGGCGGCCGCGCGCGGTGAGCGCTGGGACGCCTGCCTCGTCGGCGAGCCGACCAACCCGGACCAGCTCGGTGACATGATCAAGATCGGCCGGCGCGGTTCGGTGTCGGGTGCCGTCACCGTTCACGGCGTGCAGGGCCATGCCGCCTATCCGCATCTGGCCGACAACCCGGTGCGCAGCGTAATCGCGCTTGCCGACGCGCTGATGGACCCGCCCTTCGACGCGGGAACGGCGGATTTTCAGCCCTCCAACCTTGAGGTGACGACCATCGACGTCGGCAATAGGGCGGTCAACGTCATTCCGGCCAGGGCGACGGCGAGTTTCAACATCCGTTTCAACGATACCTGGACGGCGGAAACCGTCATGGCCGAGATCGTTCGTCGCCTGGACCAGGCTGCCGCCGACGACCGGCTGCGGCCCGGGCGGGCGCCGGTACGCTACGAGATCAAATGGGCCGAGCGCCCGAGCCATGTGTTCCTGACCCGCGACGACCGGCTGATTGCCTCGCTGTCGTCGGCGGTCGAGGCGGCGATCGGCCGCGTTCCGCAGCTTTCGACCACCGGCGGCACCTCGGATGCGCGCTTCATCAAGGATTATTGTCCTGTGGTGGAATTCGGCCTTGTCGGCCAGACCATGCACATGGTCGACGAGCGCGTTTCCGTGGCCGATCTGGAGACGCTGACGATGATCTACGAAACCTTCCTTGCGCGCTGGTTCGGAAATGCCGGCACTTGACGAGGTCCTGCATTACCTGACCGGCATCTTGCACCTCGTGCGGCAGCGGCCGGACGGGTTCCGCTGGCTCGATCTGAGCTGGCGCGGGCTCGCTCGTTCGTTCTGGGCCTTCGCCTGGAGCCTGCCGGCGCTCGCCGTCATCTGGGCATCCTGGCGTCTCTATTTTCTCGGCCGCATGCCCGAGGGCACGACGGCCGGCGCCGAGTTCATCCTGAAGCTGCTGCTGATCGACGTGGTCGGCTGGCTGCTGCCGCTGGCTTTGCTGACCGTGCTGGCGCGGCCCTTGGGCTATGCCCACCATCTGGTAACCATGGTGATAGCAAGCAACTGGATCGCGGTGCCGTTTGCCTATGCGACGGCCATTCCTTTCGCACTGGCCCTTGTGGTGCCGGCCTTCTCCGCGCTCTCGGGACTGCTGCTCTATGTGGTCTTCGGCGCCAGTATCGTGCTGCAATACCGGCTCTTGTTGATGTGCCTCGGCAAGCAGGCGCTGCTTGCCGCCACGCTCACCGCGCTTTTCGTGCTGCCGCCGCTGCTGGTGGGTCAGGGCCTGCAGGTGGCGCTCGGCACCCTGCCGAGCTGATTGGCTCAGTAGTCGACCTGCATGAAATAAAGCCCTTCCGGCGGCGCGACGGGGCCGCAGGCCTTGCGATCGCGGGCTTCCAATGCGGCGCGCACGTCATCGATACTCCACTTGCCTTCGCCGGCGAGCTTCAGCGTCCCGGCGAAGGAGCGGATCTGGTTGTGCAGGAAGCTTTGTGCGGTGACCCGGATCTCGATCAGTTCGCCGGCGCGCGTCACGTCGAGCCGGTCGATCGTCCGCACCGGGCTGTTCGCCTGGCACTGGGCGGCGCGGAAGGTGGTGAAGTCGTGCTTGCCGACCAGCACCTGTGCGGCCGCGTGCATCGCCTCGTGATCCAGCGGCTTCGCCACGAACCAGGCGCGATTTGCCTCGAGCGCCAACGGCGCGCTGCGGGAGATGATGCGGTAGAGGTAATGCCGCCGCACGGCGGAAAAGCGGGCGTCGAAATCGTCCGCCGCCTCAGTCGCGTCGAGGATCGCCACGCGCTCGCCTGCCTGCGCCAGATGCGCGTTCAGGGCGTTGCGCAGGGTGTGCTCCTTCCAGGGCCGTGACAGATCGGCATGGGCGACCTGGCCCATAGCGTGCACGCCGGAATCGGTGCGGCCGGCGCCGCGGATCAAGACGGTTTCGCCGGTCAGCGACAGGATCGCCTTCTCGACCGCGCCCTGCACGGAATGCCCGTTCTCCTGCCGCTGCCAGCCGACATAGGGCGTTCCGTCATATTCAATGATCAGGCGATAGCGCGGCATCAGATAATCACCGTGCCTGGGGCGACGGGGGTGCCGCGCAGGAAGTCAGCGACGTCGAGCGGCCTGCCGCCGGCCTTCTGCAGCCGTGTCAGGGAGACGGCGCCGTCGCCGCAGGCGACAACGAACCCGTCGGAGGCCAACACCGTTCCCGGCTTTTCCGACCCTGCTGCCAGGCGCGATCCCAGCACCTTGACCCGCTCCGGCTTGCCGGCTAGCGAAAGCTCGAACCAGGCACCGGGGAAGGGGGAAAGCGCACGGATGTGGTTGTGCACGTCGGCGGCCGGTCGCGCGAAGTCAACGCGCGTCTCGCCCTTGTCGATCTTGGCGGCGTAGAGCACGCCCTCTTCGGCCTGCGGCGTCAGCGGCAGGTCGCCCGCCTCCAGACGCGCCATTGCCTCGACCATCAGGCCGCCGCCGGCCTGCATGAGCGCATCGTGCAACGCGCCGCCGGTCATGTCCGGGCCGATCTCGATGCGATGGGTCAGCGCCACGGGGCCGGTGTCCAACCCCTTGTCCATCTTCATCACCATCATGCCGGTTTCCGCGTCGCCGGCCATGATCGCGCGTTGGATGGGTGCCGCACCGCGCCAGCGCGGCAGCAGCGAAGCGTGGCCGTTGTAGCAGCCGAGCCGCGTCCCGGTGAGGATCGCCTCGGGCAGCAGAAGCCCGTAGGCGACGACGACGGCGACGTCGGCCTCCAGCGCCCGGAAAGTGGCGCGATCCGCCTCCGCCTTGAAGTTCAGCGGCGTGAACACGGGGATCCCGAGCCGCTCGGCGGCCTGATGCACCGGCGACTTCTGCAGTTCTAGCCCGCGCCGTCCGCCGGGGCGCGGCGGCTGCGAATAGGCAGCCACGATCGTATGGCCGGCCTCGGCGAGCGCCGTCAGCGTCGGCACCGAGAATTCCGGCGTACCCATGAAGATGATGCGAAGCGCCATGCGGCGATGCTCCCGTTTAAGCTCGTTGATCCCTTCAAACGGGTTTACGAGCGTCAATCAAGCCCTCGCGGTGACGCCGTCCGATGCCGGATCAGATCGCCTTGGCGCCGCGCGTCTTTGCCGCCTTGGTGAACTTGCGGATCACCATGTCGCGCTTGAGCTTGGAAATGTGGTCGATGAAGAGCACGCCGTTCAGGTGGTCGATCTCGTGCTGCAGGCAGGTCGCGAGAAGCCCGTCGGCGTCGATCGTCTGCTCCTTGCCCTCACGGTCGAGATAGCGAACGGTGAGCGTGGCCGGGC
This sequence comes from Mycoplana sp. 10N416, assembly GCF_056394765.1. Taxonomy (NCBI): domain Bacteria; kingdom Pseudomonadati; phylum Pseudomonadota; class Alphaproteobacteria; order Hyphomicrobiales; family Rhizobiaceae; genus Mycoplana; species Mycoplana sp. 10N416. Next base: position 309,373 of record NZ_JBFTIM010000004.1, read on the forward strand.
GCTCGACCTCGGCGTAGTAATCCGGGATCGACAGGCAGCCCTCCTCGTACACCGAGCGCGCGTCCGAGGTCGTGACGATCTCCGGGTTGATGAAGACGAGCGGCGTCTTATCTTCGCCGTCCTTCGACACGTCCAGCACCAGCATCCGACGCGGCACGCCGATCTGGATCGCCGCAAGGCCGATGCCGGGCGCGTCGTACATCGTCTCCAGCATGTCGTCGGCAAGGCGCCGTGCTTCGTCGTTGATGGTCTCCAGCGGTGCGGAGACCTGCCGAAGGATGGGATCGGGAAGGATAATCAGCGGTTTGATCGTCATTCGCCTCACTTAGCGGTTTGCTGGACGGCTTTCAATTGCCTTGCATCTCGCGATGGCCCCGTTTGTTCACGTTATGATCTATTCTTGCGCGCAAATGCTGCTATGTTTGCCGCATGAATCCGGAACCATCCCTTCAGGCCGCAGTGAGTCGGCTTTTTGATGCGCTTGCCCGCGATCCGGCGTTGCAGCTTGCCTGCCTGTTCGCCGCGATCGTGGCGACCGGCTGGATCGTCTTCGCCCGCCGTGCCGCAAGCCGCCAGCGCGCGGCTGCCGTAGCTGCGGAAGTGCGCCTGGCCGAGCTGCTGCGCGCGCAAAACGAGATGCAGGGCCGGATCGCCGCCATGGCCGAGGTGTTCGGCGCGCGCCAGGCCGAGACGAACCAGTCGATCAACCAGCGCCTCGACGGGCTGACGCAGCGCCTCGGCCAGTCGATTAGCGAGCAAACGCGCGCCACGCATGAAAACCTTCGCCGCCTGCAGGAGCGGCTCGCGGTGATCGACACGGCGCAGACGAACATCCAGTCGCTGGCCAAGGACGTGGTCGGCCTGCAGGCAATTCTCGCAAACAAGCAGACCCGCGGCGCCTTTGGCCAGGGGCGAATGGAGGCGATCGTGGCCGACGGCCTGCCGACCGGCGCCTACCAGTTCCAGGCGCAGCTTCCAAACGGGATGCGGCCGGACTGCATCATCCGCATGCCGAATGGCCAGCCGCCGCTGGTCATCGACGCGAAGTTTCCGCTGGAGGCGTGGAACGCCATGGGCGCGGCTGCGAATGCCGAAGCCTCGAAGCTGGCCACCCAGCAGTTCCGGCGGGACATGGACGTCCATATTCGTGACATCGCCGAAAAATACCTGCTGGCCGGCGAGACGCAGGATACCGCCTTTCTCTTCGTCCCCTCCGAATCGATCTTCGCCGCGATCCACGAGAGCTTCGAGGCGATCGTCCAGCGCGCGCACCGTGCCCGCATCGTCATCGTCTCACCGTCGCTCCTGCTTCTGTCGATCCAGGTCCTGCAGGCGCTCCTGAAGGATCAGCGCATGCGCGAGCAGGCGCACGTGATCCAGGGCGAGGTGATCCGGCTGATGGAGGATCTCGGGCGTCTCGACGACCGTGTTCGCAAGCTGCACGGGCACTTCACATCGGCGCAGAAGGACGTGGACCAGATCCTGACCTCGACCGACAAGCTTGTCCGGCGCGGCGCTCGGATCGGTGAGATGGAGTTTGAAACGGCTGCGCCGCCAGGGCCGGGACAGGTGCAGGCGCCGTCTGCCGCCGCCGCGGAACGTGCGGTCGAAAGCCGCACCGGCCAATTGAAACTGAGAGTGGTTGACGAGGACTGACCGGCTCGGGCAGTGTCGGTTGAGGCATACCGGAGGAACGAGCCCCCATGATCACCGTCTTCGGATCCATCAACATGGATCTCATCGCCACGACCGAACGCCTGCCGAAAGCGAGCGAAACCGTGCCGGGACACAGTTTTACCACGGCCGCTGGCGGCAAGGGCGCCAATCAGGCGCTTGCGGCCCGGCGTGCCGGGGCAACGGTCCGCATGGCGGGAGCCGTCGGCGGGGATGCCTTTGCCGCCGAATCGCTGGTGCTTCTCACCCATGCGCGCGTGGATCTCGATCTCGTCAAGGTCGCGGACGAGCCGACCGGTACGGCCCACATCCTGGTTGCCGACGATGGCGAGAACGTCATCGTCGTCGTCGCCGGTGCCAATGGCGACGTGACCGCGGCGGACGCCAAGGTGGCCGTGTCGCAGATGTCGGCCGGCGATTTCCTGGCGCTGCAGCTCGAAGTGCCGACAGAGGCCGTCGACGCAGCGCTCGATGCTGCCAGGGCGAGACGCGTGACCTCGGTGATCAATCTCGCACCAATGACGGCGGATGCCCGCACGCTCGGCGCCAAGGCGGACATCGTCGTGACCAACGAGATCGAGTTCGAACAGTATGCCGGCAAGTCCGGCCTCTCCGACGCGGAGCGGGAGGCCGAGATGCGCTCGATCCACGAGCGGACCGGGCAGACGATCATCGTGACCCTCGGCGCCGACGGCGTCATCGCCATCCGCAAGGGCAATGTCTTCCGCGCTCCCGGCCTGAAGATCGAGCCGGTCGACACGGTCGGCGCAGGCGACAGCTTTTGCGGCTATCTGGTCGCTTCACTCGACGCGGGTCTGCCTTTCGCCGATTGCCTGCGCCGGGCCGCCATCGCCGGCTCGCTCTCCTGCCTCAAGCGCGGCGCCCAGCCGTCGATCCCGGAGGCGGGCGAAGTGGATGCGCGGATGCGAAAAGGCTGATATTGCCTTGAATGCAGGCGAATGAAGATCGGCCGTTCGCTGAAAGGGCCGATCTTTGGACGGCGGGCGTTCGGCGGTCGTCAGACTTGATGCGGTTGTCGATCGTGTGTCCGCCTTTAATCTGGTCATCGGGAGGAGACATCCTTTGCAGTTCGCCCGGATAAACGACATCAGCCTTCACCATCAGATCATCGGCGGCTCGCAGGACAAGCCCGTCCTTGTTTTCGCCAATTCGCTGGGAATGGACTTCCGCATCTGGCGTGACGTCATCGTGCGGCTTGCCGGCGATTTTCCCATGATCCTCTACGACAAGCGCGGCCACGGGTTGTCGGATGTCGGCCAGGTACCCTATTCCATCGATGACCACGTTAGCGACCTGTCCGGCCTGCTTGATCTTTATGCCGTGAAGGAGGCCGTCATCGTCGGGCTCTCCGTCGGCGGCCTGATCGCACAGGGTCTTTACGCGGCGCGGCCGGAACTGGTGAAGGCGCTGGTCCTGTGCGACACCGCCCACAAGATCGGTTCGGCCGAAAGCTGGAATGCGCGCATTGCCACCGTCGAGCGTGACGGCATCGAGAGCATCGCTGACGCCGTCATGGGGCTCTGGTTCACGCCCGCCTTCCGCCGGCCGGAAAATACCGCCTATCATGGCTATCGCAACATGTTGGTCCGTCAGCCGGCGATCGGATACGTCGCCACCTGCGCCGCCATCCGGGACGCGGATTTCACGGACGCTGTGACGCGCATCGCCGTGCCGACGCTGTGTGTCGTCGGCGATCAGGACGGCCCGACACCGCCGGCTGTCGTCCTGTCGACCGCCAAGCTCATCCCGGGCGCCCGCTACGAAGTCATTGCCGATGCAGGCCATCTCCCTTGCGTCGAGCAGCCCGAGGCTCTGACTGCGATCCTCCGGGCATTCATCGATCCGCTTGTTCATGGAGACAAGCCAAATGGCTGACGACGTGGCGTGATGACTGCCGAAGCACCGATCGCCCTGCGCCACCTTACGTCCTTCGAGTGAACGGGGGCGATATCGACAGTTTCGCACGGCAAGCGCTAAATTCTCGCTCTCTAATATGAGAGGTGGAGAAAATGGCGACCTATACGGTTTTCTTTCCCAATGGGAAGTATCCGCAGAGCTATTCACCGGCGATCGCGGGGCTCGACTACAACCCGATGTTCGGGGAGTTGGTGGATCTTTCGACGGCAACGGTCGTGACCAGGACGTCGACCAAGATGGACCTGAAGCTGGACAACGGCCTTCGGTTGCGGTTCAGCGGGACCGATTTCGGCTTCGATTCCGAGGGGAATCCGATTGGCGGCAAGGTGGCCAGGATTGAACTGTTCCAGTCGGACGGCACCACTCTGGTGTCGAAGTTCGAGGGGCTCAGCCTGTCCCTGGAGGCACTCGACAACGCCGCCCATACCTTTGATCCTTGGAACCTCCAGGCCTGGATAATGAAGGGTAACGACAGGTTGAACGGGTCGGCCGGGAACGACGACCTCGAGGGCTTCGCCGGCAACGACATCATCAACGGCGGTGGCGGGGATGACTTCGTCATCGGCGGTGAGGGAAAGGACAGCTATGACGGCGGCGCGGGGTGGGACAATCTGAGCTTTCAGGATGCCCGCTATAATTCCAACGCGCGCGGCGGCATAACGCTGGATGCCGCCGCCGGGACCGTGACGGATCCCTACGGCAATGCCGAGACCTTCCAGAACTTCGAGACCTTCCGCGGCACCCAGTTCCGGGACGTCATGAAGGGCTCCGCCCGAGACGAGGATTTTCAGGGCATCGGCGGTCGCGACGTCATCGATGGCCGCGGCGGTTTCGATACGGTCAGCTATCATCGCGACCAGAGCAACAGCGGCGGCAAGGTCGGCGTCACCGTTAACCTGCAGGCCGGCACGGCGATCGACGGCTTCGGCAAGACCGACACTTTGACGAGCATCGAAGGGGTTCGCGGTACCGCGTTCGCCGACAAGCTGACGGGAAGCTCGGGCAGCAACTGGCTGCGCGGCGACGCTGGCAACGATAAGATCGCCGGCGGTCTCGGCAATGATCTGCTGCGCGGCGACAGTGGAAAGGACTGTTTCGTGTTCAACACGAAGCTCAGTGCCTCGAACAATGTCGACGAGATCGACGACTTCAACGTGGCTGCCGACACGATCTGGCTCGAAAATGCGATCTTCACCAAATTGACGGGCACGGGTGTGCTTAGCGCCGCGCAGTTCTGCGCCAACAATAGCGGCATGGCCGGCGACGCGAGCGACCGCATAATCTACGAAAAGGACGCCGGCAACCTCTACTACGACTCCAACGGAAATGCGTCCGGCGGCCGCGTGCTCTTTGCAACGCTGGACGCCGGACTGGCAATGACGGCAGCCGACTTCTTCATCATCTGACTCTGGCACGTTGAGGCAGGGCAGGGACGTCTGGAGAAGACGTCCCTTCCGGATCATGTGGGCAGGAAGTCGATCGCCCGTTGTCGGCACCAAAGCAAGTGGCCACCGGTTTCGGCTTAAGACATGCGAAAGAACATGGACCTAAAGCGCGGCAAGCGGATCTGATCGCGACGCGCTTTAGGTCGAGAATGCCGCCTCATACAGATCGGGCTTGAAACCGGCGAAATAGCTGCCGTCGAGATCGAGGATGGGACGCTTGATCATAGAAGGCTGCGCGAGCATGAGTGCGGCAGCCTTTTGCGCGGTCAGGTCGGTCTTGTCGGCTGGTGCTAGGGCGCGGAAGGTCGTTCCGGCCCGGTTCAGCACGGTCTCCCAGCCGAGCGCGTCGATCCAGCGCTCGACGGAGGCCGCATCGATGCCCTCCGCCTTGTAGTCGTGGAATCGGTAGGCGATCTTCCGGCCGTCCAGCCAAGTCCGCGCCTTCTTCATCGTGTCGCAATTCTTGATGCCGTAGAGGGTGATCGTCACCATTTTCTCCCTTGGGTGCCTATCCGGCACGACGTGGTCGGCGGGCATTGCCGCCGATCGTCATTTGTTTCGGTCGCTCAGGCATCACCTCGTCAGAGGCTGAGGAACTTCTCGACGACGGCGTCGACCTCGGCGGTCTTGAGGCCGGCGATGTTGATGCGGCCGGAACCGGGCATGTAGATCCCATGCTCGGCGCGCAGACGCATGACGTCGGCCTCCTCCAGCGGCAGCAGCGAGAACATGCCTTCCTGCCCGGCGATTGCCGTCATCACCTGCCAGCGGCGTGCAAGGCCGGCGGCCAGTCGCTCGCGGATCGATGCGACGCGGCCGCGCATCGTCTCCAGTTCCGCCATCCAGTCCGCCGTCAACGCGGCGTCGCCGAGGATCGTGCTGACGATGGCTGCACCATGGTCCGGCGGCATGGAGTAGCTTGTGCGGGCGAGGCCGGCGAGGTTGGTGCGCACCGCATCCGCAGCCTCCTTGGACCTGGCGACCGCGAAGATGGCGCCGGTGCGCTCGCGGTAGAGCCCGAAATTCTTCGAGCAGGAAATGGCGACAAGAGCCTCCGGCACGGCGGCAAGCAGGGAGCGCAACCCTTCCGAATCCGCTTCCAGCCCCTTGCCGAAACCCTGATAGGCGCTGTCGACGAGGGGCAGCAGGCCGCGCTCGGCAATCAGCCTGGAAACGGCGGCCCATTGCTCGGGCGCGAGTACGCCGCCGGTCGGGTTGTGGCAGCTCGCATGCAGCAGCACGGCGTCGCCGGCGTTTGCGCCCTGCAGCGCCTCCATCATCGCGTCGAACAGAACAGTCTGCGAAGGGACGTCGAAGAACGGGTAGGTAACGACCTCGAGGCCCGACCCCTTGAAGATGGCGGCGTGGTTTGGCCAGGTGGGCATACCGAGCCAGATTTTCTTGACACGCATCCGCACCAAAAGGTCGGCGGCAAGGCGCACCGCTCCCGATCCGCCCGGTGTCTGCACGCCCGCGGTGGCAAGGCTGCGGCCGGCCGGTCCGGTGGTCAGGTTCCACAACCGCTCGAGGAACACGGGGTCACCCTCGGGGCCGACATAGGTCTTCGTGGTCTGGCCCTCCAGCAGGCGCCGCTCGGCCTCCTTGACCGCGCGGAAGATCGGTGTGGCGCCCTGTTCGTCGCGGTAGACGCCGACGCCGAGGTCGACCTTGCCGGGTCTCGCATCGGCTCGGTAAAGCCCGATCAGGGCAAGGAGCGGATCATCGGGCTGGCGGGCGAGTGTGTCGAACATGGCGGAACCCCTGCTGCTTGAGACTGCTGACGGTTTACGGGAAATGGTCACGGATTTCGAGCGTGATCTTTCGTGCCCGTTCGGATTGCCTGATAAGGCACATTTTATCGTTTCGCGGTTGCGGCGCGCCGAAGCGTTCCCTATCTTCGACCTGCACGACCGTGCAAAGGAAGGTTCGTTGAGAAAGCTGAACGAGAAGGTGAGCACCGCAGCCCTGTCTGCGATCCGCAACCGCCGTGGGCACCGGCCGCTATCCGCCAATCGCGGTGGTGGCGACACGGTCATCGCCTCCTACAACGTCCACAAATGCGTCGGTGTCGACCGGAAATTCGATCCGGAGCGCGTGGCCGAGGTCATTTCCGAAATTGATGCGGACATCATCGCGATTCAGGAAGCGGACAAGCGCTTCGGCTGCCGTTCGGGCTTACTTGATCTCGCCAGCCTGGAGCGGGACTGCGGCCTCGTGCCGGTACCGATAACGACCTTGTCCAGCACCGGCCACGGCTGGCACGGCAATATGCTGATGTTTCGCAAGGGCACGGTTCTGAAGGTTCAGCAATTGAAATTGCCGGGAGTCGAGCCCCGCGGCGCTCTGGTGGTCCACATCGACTTTCCGACCGGCAGGCTCCGGGTCGTCGCCGCCCATTTCGGCCTTCTCAAGCGATCGCGCGAAATGCAGGCCAAGCACATTCTCGCATCTGTCGCCCAGGAAGAGGAGATGCCGACGATCCTGATCGGCGATCTCAACGAATGGCGCGTCGGGCGGCGCTCCTCGCTTTCGCCGCTTTCGCCGGTCTTCGACCCCGCCTCCGGTGCCGTCCCGAGTTTCCCATCGCGCTTTCCGGTTCTGGCACTCGATCGCGTCCTCGGTCACCCCCATGATCTCGTCGCAACCGTCGAGGTTCATGACAGTCCGCTCGCCAAGGTGGCCTCCGACCACCTGCCGATCAAGGCGCACATCGACCTGAAGGCGATCTGGGACCGCAGCTATTGCTCGCCGGAGCCCGCCGCGCTGCGATCCGCATGACCTTTGTAACTGCCATTACAGGTAAGGCGAGCCCAGCCAGGTGATCCGCTCGATCAGCCGGCGCGAGAAGGGGCGGGCGCGCAACGCATGCAGATCGACCGCTTCGGCGGATTTCAGCACGGCGCCGATCCGCGCCTCGATCGCGGCGGCAAAGAAGGTGTCGAACACCTCGATATCGATCTCGAAGTTGAGGCGGAGCGAGCGTGGATCGAAGTTCGACGAGCCGATATAGGACCACACGCCGTCGACGACGGTCAGCTTCGAGTGGTTGAAGCTGCCGCTCGAACGCCAGATGCGGCAGCCGGCTGTCAACAACTGATCGAACTGCGCTGTCATCGCCAGGTCAACGAGCATCAGGTTGTTGGTGCCGGGCACGACGATGTCGATCCGAACACCGCGCCGCGCCGCGGTCACCAGGGCGCTGATCAGGTCTCGCTCGGGCAGGAAGTAGGGCGACATGATGCGGATGTGGCTCTTGGCGATCGATATCGCCCCCATCAGCATGCGCAGGTTCGTTTCGATGCTCTTGTCCGGACCGGAGGGCACCACGCGGGCCATCAATTCCGTCCCCGGCTCGGCCTTTGGCGGTTCGATCCGCCAGGCATCGCCGTCGAGGGCCTCGCCGCCGGAGAAGCGCCAATCCTCGTAGGCAATGTGAAAGAGGTCGCCGACGATCGGACCGGCAACGCGAAAATGGGTATCCTTGGCGACCAACTCACCCGCGAATTCGCTCGTAAAGTCTGCGCGAATGTTGAGGCCGCCGGTGAAGGCAATCTGCCCGTCGATCACCAGGATCTTCCGGTGCGTGCGCAGGTTCGCGTAAGGCAGCCGCAGTCCCATGATGATGTTGCCGTTGAACACCCGCACCGAAACGCCGGCGTGCCGCAGCGAAGGCACGATGCTGGGCGTCGAATAGCGGGCGCCGACCGCGTCGATCAGCACATGAACGTCGACGCCGCGTACGGTTGCCGCGGACAGCGCTTCGACAAACCGCGCTCCCATGCCGTCGCGATCGAAGATGTAGGTCTCCAGCAGAATGCTGCGCTGGGCGCTGCCGATGGCCGCGAGCATGGCCTCGTAGGCCACATCGCCGGATTCGAGCAATTCAATCCGGTTGCCGGAGGTGAGGGGGAAGCGCCCGACATTGTCGCCGAGATGCTTCATCGCCGCCAGCGCTCCGCCATATCGGGCATGCACCGTTTCGTCGGCGATGTCATAGGAAGCCGGATGATGACGGCCCTTTTGCGTTATCGGGCCAGCGCGTTGCAGCGTCAGCGTCTTGCGGTGAATGCGATTGACGCCAAACGCATAGTAGATGGCGGCACCGATGATCGGCGAAAGCAGGATGACACCGACCCAGCCGATCGCGGCGCGCACCTCTGCCTTCGTCATCGTTGCATGGATTGCAGCAGGCGGGCCGAGCAGGATCGACAGGACAACCAGAATGTGCGGCCAGTAGTCGGAGATCGTCTGCAACATATCGGCCCGGACACCGCCCCTAGTGATTGAACGCGTTGGTGAATTCACCTTAAAGCGGGGACGGGGGCAATGAAAGTCGCTTCTGCCAAGCGCCGGCAGACGGGACGGGCCGGTCAAAGCCGGCCCGTCCCGTCGTCTGTGCGCGTCTTGCAGTTGAGGAAAACAGTCCTCAGTCCTCGAGCGTGCCCGGCTTTCGGCCCAAACGGGTCGGCTCGCCGCAGGCAATCTTCATCAGATCGCCACCGCTGCGGACGAAGCGATCGGACGTGCGGGTTGCAATAAACCCGGCGCGGGCGGCACGTATCTCGACGGAGCCGTCCGCTGCACCCGGCTCTGTGATCAGCGTCGCAAGCAAGTCGTCCGCCTCGACCGTGTCGCCGATGTCCTTGTGGAACAGGACCGTGCCCGGTTCGACCGCACGAACCATCTCGATGTTGTCGAGCGGCACCGCCGGCCCTGTGTAGTCGGCCAGGCGCACGGTTTCGTCGCGAGCGGCGCCACGTGCGGCAAGGAAGCGCCAGAGCCCGTGTGCGTCCGTTTTCGCCATGTCGGGATACACGTCGCGCCGTCCGCGCAGCTCCACGGTCACGGCAAGCCGCCCCGGCACCCGTGCCAGCTTCTCTTCGCCCTGCCGCTTGAAGGCATAACCGACCGCCTCTTCAAAGGCGGTGCTTTCGCCGTCCGAGAGGAACACCGCCTCCATCGCCAGCGCGCTGGCGAGATCAGAAGCCTCCGGCCAGAAGGCCTCGTCGATATAGGCGTACTGGACGGATTCATCGTCGCAGTGCAGATCGAGCACGAGATCGGCACTGAGCGCCATGTGCAGCAGGCTCCGCTTCAACCGGTTGACCGCCGTCTGCCCGTCGAGGTCGGCAATCAGGCTGTCTCGTTCGGCAAGCGTGACCAGCGGGAAGTCGCGGTTGAAATTGGTTCGCGAGGCAAGGTCGAAGCGACCCTGCATCTCACCGAAGTGAGATTGTGCGGCACCGATCGGGTTGGCCTGCGGCACGACCACGATGTCGCCGAGGATCGCCCCTTCGGCCTCCGCGCCGCGCAGGCGCTCGCAAAGGTAATGGACCAAGGCCGTGCCAGGCAGCTCGTTGGCATGCAGCGCAGCCTGGATATAGACCTTCGGTGCGGTGGCGGAGGTGCCGACGAAATGCAGCACCGGAATCCGCCATTCGATGCCGGGAGTGTCGCCAGGGATGATGAGTTCGGAAATGTTCATGTCTTTGTTCGCTGATGCTTGAGCTGACTTCGGCTGGACAATTGTCGCAGTGATCCATGGTTAGCTGACCGAGCAACGGTCGACAAGAAGGTTCCATTCCTTGTGGTCGCGAAGTCAAGATATGGCAACTTCAGCACGAATTTCCGTTCCAGCGATCCGGCCTGCCTCGGAAATCGACCGGGCGGGGTTCGTCCGATGCTGGGCCGGAACGGGAACCGGGGTTTCGCCGCAGAGCCGTGCCCACAAGGACCCATGCCCGCGGCGACGGTAATCGGGTTGAACTCCTGTCGGGGAAGCCTAATCTTGGGACATACGCGAGCACGGAGCTTTTTCGCCATGTCCGACGCGGTCAGCTACCTGGTCTTCGAAACGCCGAGCGGTCATTGCGCCATCGCCTGGAACGCCGCCGGTGTCGTGCGCTTCCAACTGCCGGGTCAGGATGCGGACACGACGCGCCGCCTGCTGCTGCGACGTCTGCCTGCTGCCGAACCCGCGGAACCTCCGCCTGCCATTGCGGAGGCAGTCTCGGCGATCGGTCGCTATTTTGCCGGCGAGGCGGTCGACTTTACCGGCGTACCCGTCGACCTTTCCGGCCAGTCGCCCTTCTTCACGGCGATTTACGATGCCGTCCGGCAAGTCCGCTGGGGGGAAACAATTACCTACGGCGCGCTCGCCCGCCAGCTCGGCGCCGGTCCGGAAGCCGCGCGGGATGTCGGTCAGGCCATGGCGAAAAACCCGGTCGCCCTCATCATTCCCTGCCACCGTGTGCTCGCCGCCGGCGGCAAGATCGGCGGCTTCTCCGCCCCGGGCGGCGCCTCGTCCAAGCTGAAGATGCTGGCGCTTGAGGGTATTTCCTTCGCCCCGCCGGAACCCGCCCAGCAGTCGTTCGGGTTCTAGGCAATGGGAAGGACGGGCGTCTAGGGCGTGCGTCATTGTCAGCCCGCTGCCGCTTCATCAGGCGAGCGCAGGCGATAGATGTGATCGTCACCATGCGACGGCGTGCCGATGCGCTGCGCTCACTCCCAGTCGATCGTGCCCTTCGCTTAACCGTGCTGACGCTGGATTGACAACGGTACGCGCATCGACCAGATCACTACTAAGGCTTCGACGTCGAGCCGCAGAGTCCCCAGGTCGGGCAACCGAACGAACATCTGCGGAATCGGCGTCGGGCTGGCGGCCAGTAGAAGGATGATCCTGGGGCTTCGTGTCGTGCTCGCCCTGCTGGTTCCAACTTGGTTGCTTGTCGATGGGGCCACGGCCGCACCGGGCTTGTTCACAGCCGTGGCGTCACCATCGACCGGAAGAGCGGCGGCAGAATGGGCGTCCCCGGTGGGAGTCAACGGTCCAACCCCGTCGCCGCTCGCCCCCTCTCTGAATGTTGGCGTAGCTTCGCCCGCAGCTCAACGATGGCCCCAGCCTTTTACATCGCTGGGATGGATGTGATTGTGCCGGAGGATTCCGACATCCGAAACTGGAAGAATGTTGCTCGGCTCGCCATCATTTCACCGCCGAAGGGCCTCCAATGACGGCAGCGGTATTATCGCGCGCTCAGGCCATCGAGTGATTGCGATGGGCCAGCGAGCAAGAAAAAGCCCACGAAATCGCGGGCTTAGATCAAGGCGGAGGGAAAGTTTAGGAATGGCTTTCCATGGAAGTAAGAATATTAATCTCACTCCCACTCGATCGTGCCCGGCGGCTTGCTCGTCACGTCGTAGACGACGCGGTTGATGCCGCGCACTTCGTTGATGATGCGGGTCGCGGCACGGCCGAGGAAGTTCATGTCGTAGTGGTAGAAGTCGGCCGTCATGCCATCCACCGAGGTGACGGCGCGGAGCGCGCAGACGAACTCGTAGGTGCGTCCGTCGCCCATCACGCCGACCGTCTGCACCGGCAACAGCACGGCGAAGGCCTGCCAGATCTTGTCGTAGAGACCGGCCTTGCGGATCTCGTCGAGATAGATCGCGTCGGCTTCGCGCAGGATTTCCAGCTTGTCGCGGGAGATGCCGCCCGGGCAGCGGATGGCGAGGCCCGGTCCCGGGAAGGGATGGCGGCCGATGAAGCTGTCCGGCAGGCCGAGTTCGCGGCCGAGCACGCGCACCTCGTCCTTGAAGAGCTCGCGCAACGGCTCGACGAGCTGCATGTTCATGCGCTCGGGCAGGCCGCCGACATTGTGGTGCGACTTGATGGTGACGGACGGGCCGCCGGTGAAGGAGACGCTCTCGATCACGTCCGGATAGAGCGTGCCCTGCGCCAGGAACTCCGCGCCGCCGAGCTTTTTCGCCTCTTCCTCGAACACCTCGATGAACAGCCGGCCGATGATCTTCCGCTTGGTCTCGGGGTCGGAAACGCCCTCCAGCTCGCCGATGAAGCGGTCGGAGGCGTCCACATGAACGAGGTGCAGGTTGTAGTGCTCGCGGAACATGGCGACGACGTTCGCCGCCTCGTCCTTCCGCATCAGGCCGTGGTCGACGAGAATGCAGGTCAGCTGCTCGCCGACGGCCTCGTGAATGAGGAGGGCCGCAACCGAGCTGTCGACACCGCCCGACAGGCCGCAGATGACGCGCTTGTTGCCGACCTGTTCGCGGATCGCCTCGACTGCGCGGGCGCGATAGGCCGACATCGACCAGTCGCCGGTGATGCCGGCGATCTTGTGTACGAAGTTCGACAGCAGCTTCGCCCCGTCCGGCGTGTGCACCACCTCCGGATGGAACATGGTGGTGTAATACTTCTTCGCCTCGTTGACGCTGACCGCAAACGGCGCGTTCTCGGAGACGCCGATGACCTCGAAGCCTTCGGGAGCGACGGTGACGCGGTCGCCGTGGCTCATCCAGACCGGATATTTCTTGCCGACTTCCCAGACGCCTTCGAACAGTGGGCTATCCTTCAGGATCTCCACGTCGGCCCGACCGAATTCGCGGGCGTGCCCGCCCTCCACCTTGCCGCCGAGCTGGGTTGCCAGTGTCTGCTGCCCGTAGCAGATGGCGAGGATCGGCAGGCCGGAATCGAACACGATCTGCGGCGCGCGCGGGCTGCCGTGATCGAGCACGGAAGCCGGGCCGCCGGAGAAGATGATCGCCTTCGGCTTCATCCGGTGAAACGCCTCTTCGGCGGACTGGAAGGGGATGATCTCGCAGTAGACGCCTGCTTCGCGCACACGCCGGCCGATGAGCTGGGTCACCTGGCTGCCGAAATCGATGATGAGGACGCTGTCGGGATGGGGTGTCTGGGTCATGGCGAGCCTTTAATGAAATTTGCCGCAGCGCGCAACCGGGCAGCCCGGATTTGCGGCTTCAAACCGCGATCGATCCGTCCGCCACAGCCCGTTCCAGATCGTCGACGGCATGGGCGAGTTTCTCGTCGATGACGTGCAGGTATTCGGTCCAGTCGCCGACATGCCTCAGTTCGGCCTTGCCGTCGGAGATGCCGCGCAGACCGATCAGGGCGACGCCGAAGGCCTGGCAGGCGCGGAGAACGGCGAAGGTCTCCATATCCACCATGTCCGCGTCGATGCCGTCATAGGCGGCGCCGCTGACGACGTTCGCCCCCGTTGACAGCGCGGCGCCGGCAATGCCGGGCACGCGCAGCGGCATCGGCACCACCACCGGAAGATCGAGAAGTGGCGTGGCGCCCTTGGTGAACCCGAGTGGCGAGGCGTCCATGTCGCGGTAGGAGGCGCTGGTCACCTGGTAGATTTCCGACTGCTCCAGCGTGGCGGAGCCGGCCGAGCCGAGGCAGACGACGAGGTCCGGCAGGCTGTTGCTCACGTCCAGCCGGGCGAGCGCCCGCGTCACCTGCACCGCCGCCTCGACCGGACCAATGCCGGTCAGCAGCGGCGATATGCGGCTTTGCAGGTGCTCGCCATACTCCGAGGCGACCGCCATTACGTAGAGCAGCTTTCGCCCGGCGACGTTTTTCAGCTCATAGCTCATCCGGCCACGTCCTCCCGGCCGCGCACCACCATCATCGTTCCGGTCATCGAGGCGATCAGCTTGGCCGGTCCGTCACTGACGGCATATGCCCGTCCGTCCGCGACGATGATGTTCGAGCCCGGCTTCGTCACCTCGCCGCGGAACAGGAACCAGTCGCCGCGGCCGGGCGACATGAGGTTCACCTTGAATTCGATCGTCAGGATGGAGGCGTCCGGGTCGATCACCGAATAGGCGGCGTAGCCGCATGCGGAATCGAGCGCGGCCGAGATGATGCCGGCATGCAGGAAACCGTGCTGCTGCGTCAGCTTTTCGTCGAAGGGGAGCTCGATTTCGACAGTGCCGTGCTCGATGCGCGTTAGTTGCGCCCCGATCAGGCGCATGGCCGGCTGGCGCTGGAAACTCGAGGTGATGCGTTCGCGGAAATCCGCGGGTGGAAGGTCTGTCATGTCGCTCGTTTCGCTTTACCGGATACGCCCGGCGGCGAGACCCTCGCACGCGTGCTTTCGCACCGCAAGACGTCAATTGCGCGCAATCCGGACGCGCCCCGGCGGCGGGGAGATTTGCATGCGCGGGCCGGTGCCCTACATCTTTCACATGGATGATGCGATCGAAATCCGGCATGGCCGGACCGCGGACGTGTTTGCAATCGGCCGGGTGCTCGTGGAGACCTGGAGGGCGACTTTCCGCGGCCAGCTCGACGATGCCTATCTCGACCGCATGTCGCCGGCCGAGCAGGCGGTGCGGCACATGTCCCGTCGTAACGCGACCGGCGTTGGGCACTACGTCGCGATCGATCACAGGAGCGAGGCCCTGGTCGGCTTTGCGAACTATGGTCCCGCCCGCTACACCGCGCCGACTCCGATCGGCGAGATCTATGCGCTCTATGTCCTGCCGGCCTATCAGGGGCGCGGCATCGGCGCCGCGCTGGTGCGGGCGGTGGCGCGGCGGATGGTCGAGGGCGGCACGGTCACATTGATTGCCTGGGTACTTTCGACCAATCCCAACCGCGCCTTCTACGAGCGCCTGGGGGCGACGCCGGTCGAAACCAGCATCATCGGACTGGGTGGCCACCGCTACGAACAGGTGGCTTACGCCTGGCATGACCTGCACCTGCTGATTTCGCGAGACGCAGGCGCGGCCTGACCCTGCTTACGTCCGCCCGAGGCGGACGATGTGCTGGTCCCAGGCGAGATCGGCTTTCATCCCCTTGAACCGCCCATCATAGGAGGAGACGGCGAACCCGTGTTGCGACGGCGCGATCCCGGCTGCGTCGGCAATGGCCTCTTGGCGCAGGACCCGCCCGGTCGCGGCCTCGACCGTGACCGCCACCCCACCCTTCGGCGAGGTCAGCCCGACCAGCCCTTCCGCACGGTTGACGGCAATCGCGCCGACATAATTGGCAAGCCGCGTCGTCGTCTCCGGCGGCAGGTCGAGGAAGCTGATCTGTTCGCCCTTGGCAAAATGGCCGACGAGCGGCGGCAGATCGTTGCGCGGTCCTTCGTACTGGCAGGCAAACCAGATGCGGCCCCTGTCGTCGATGTCGACATGGCGGGTCGAAAGCTGGCGCAGCGCCGGCTGCAATGCATGCCGTTCGATCAGCGCGCCGGTCGCGGCATCGACCAGAGCCAGCGACGGCTCCATGTGGTCGAGGTTCAGCTTCGTGCGGCCGAAATCCGGATGCGTCTCGATTCCGCCATTGGCGATGACCAGGATCTTGCCGTCGTCCGAAACTGTCAGGTCGTGGGTGCCGATGCCGTAAGTGTCGAACTCGCCGATACGGCGATAGCGATCGGTCGCATCGTAGAGACCGATCACTCCGCGGTTGGCCTCGAAATCGTTCTCGCTCGCATAGAGCAGGCGCCCGTCCGGTGAAAAGCCGCCATGGCCGAAGAAATGCCGGTCCGCACCGGCATGGATGACGATCGGCTCCGCCTTCCGCCGCGTGTCGAAGATTAGGGCGAAGGTGCCGGGCCTGCGGGCAAAGGCGACGGCATGCGCGGTCGTGGCGCTGTAGGCCATGCCATGGCTGCGCGCCGGCAACGGCACCCGGTCGATGAACGCGCCGTCTTCGGCAAGCGTTGCCACCCCGAAGCTTCCGTCCGGAGCCATGTAGCCAGATGCGAACACGGCGTCTGCGCGCTCCAACGCAAGGAGCGACGACGGCGCAAGCGAGCTGGCCCAGGCCGCCCCCGCCGCCTTCATGAACTGCCTGCGATCGAGAAGCGGTGTGCGCATGCCCCGCCCTTTCCCTGAAGCTGCCGCGAAGGCAAGTGTTGCGATCAATCGCCGTCCGAGAACGAGAAGCCGGCGCCCAGGCCGATTGCCCCGCCGTACTCGTTGCTCAACCGCAGAACGAGGTCACGAGCATTGACGATGAGGAAGTCCATCTTCTTCCGCTCGGCCGGATCGTTGACGGCGTTTTCGATATCAGGATCGATCTTCGGTACGGCCCGTTCCAGCGACCGGATAACGAATTCGACGTTGCCTGCAATGGAGGCCGCCCCCGGATCCAGCAGACCTTCCATGCCGGATTTCGTGAACAGCGCGCGCAGCCCTTCGAGATTTCCGTCTATAGAATTCCAGGTATTGCCGGATCGCCAGTAGACGGCCGATTTCGGCTTCGGGTTGGCATCCTCGCCTTTGTAGAAGGCCTCGATGCGCTGGTCGCGCACCGTTTCCGCGCCGTGAACCAGAATGCCGAGGAGGGCAGTGATGGCTTCCTTGCTGTCGCGGAACACCGGGTTGTCCGGTCCCGGGTGCTTCCAGTCGTTCTGGACGCCGGTGGCCCGTTCCCAATCGGCGCTGAGTGCGCCAGCCGTCGCGGCGATGTTTTCGGCAACGGCTGTGCCATAGCGGCAGCGAAAGCTGTCCTTGGTTTCGTCCAATGTCTCCGCGCCTGTGCCGTAGAGGACGAATTCCAGCGCGCCGAGGCCCTGAACGGCAACGCTCTTTCCCGGCAGCGCGGCGGCGTCGGTGTCTTTCTCATCCGCCTTCGCCAGCAGCGCCTGCACCTGCTTCAGCCCCGTGCCCTTTCGGTCGGGATAGAAAAGGATGCGCTCGAAGCGGTTCTGCTCCAGCACCGGCCCGTCGCGGACGATCTCGATGAACGACCACTTCGCCACCACATCATCGAAGGCGGCATGGGCGGCGGCCTTGCTCTCGGCGGACGGGGTCGCGCAAAAGGTCGAGACGGCTGCGGTCAGCGCTGCCGCCGACGAGTGCAGGTCGCGATAGCCGGGTCGGATGACTTCGTCGACCGCCCGCGCCATCACCGTGGCGACCGCTTCGTCGGTCAGGACGACCGGCGGCAGCGGATTGGCATCCTGGGCCGATGCAGGCAACGCCAGTACGGCAATGGCAAGGCCGGCAAGAAGCATCCGGCGCAGGCCGGTGTGGTGCGGCAGGGTCATCAAAGGGTCTCCAGGAAGCTCAACAAGGCGTCACGGTCGGCCTTCTCCAGATCGGCAAAGCGGTTTCGGGCGGCTTCCGCCTCGCCGCCGTGCCAGAGGATGGCTTCGGTCAGATTGCGCGCCCGCCCATCGTGCAGGAAAAAGGTGTAGCCGCTGACCGTCTCCGTCAGACCGATGCCCCAAAGCGGCGGTGTCCGCCATTCGCGGCCATCGGCGAGACCCACCTGTTGCCCGTCGGCAAGTCCTTCGCCCATGTCGTGCAGCAGGAAGTCGGAATAAGGCCAGATGAGCTGGAAGGACTGCGCCTTGTCGCGCGCATCGCGGCGGGTGACGAATTTCGGATTGTGGCAGGCGGTGCAGCCAATCTCGTAGAACACCTTTTTGCCGGCCAGCGTCTCGGCGAAGCTCGCCTTGCGGCGCGCCGGAACAGCGAGGTTCTCCGCATAGAAGGTCACGAGGTCGAGTACCGGATCGGGTGCTTCCGTATCGCCGAGCCGCTTCTGCACGCCAACGGGCATGGCGAGACAAGCCGCCTGGGCCGGCGTGCAGTCGCCGTGGCTGGCAGGGGTGTCCGGCGTGGAAATGCCGATGTCATTCATAAAGGCTTCTGCGCTCTGCTGCCGGACGGTCGGGTTCTGCCCTTTCCAGCCGAAACGGCCAAGCAGGAGTTCCCCCGTCTTGTCGCGAACCAGCGCGGTCTTGCCGCTGATGCCGTCGCCATCCGCGTCGTCCGGATCGGCGAGCGCCAGGATATCCGCCTCGTGGACCGCCTCGATCAGGCCGAGCCCAATCATCGGCGGGGTCATTCGCGGCGAAAGCGTGGTGGTCGGGTCCAGGTCGCCATAGGCGAGATCGGTCACGAAGTAACGGGGCTTGCGCAAGGAAACTGTCTCGCCGCCGCGAAGCTCCACGGCATCCTCCGTGTACTCGACCTGCATCCGCCCTTCTGCCGCCAGGCCGGGAACGGCGAAATCCTGGAACTGGCCGCCATAGACCGGATCGGGAAAGTTGAGAACGTCGAGCTTGTCCAGCCTCGCCTGTTCGGCCTCGTGTGCCGGCGGGCGGGCAAGGCGCAGGAAGGTGGTGCTCGTGTTGTCGCCGGGTTCCGGCGGGTGGCCGCGGCCGTCCTTCAGGTGGCAGTTCTGGCAGGCGCGCGAATTGAAGAGCGGTCCCAGCCCGTCGGAGGCCTGCGTCGAGGAGGGCGAGGACACCCAGACCTTACGGAACAGCGCGTTGCCGAGCTTGAACCCCTCTTCCTGCTGGAAGGTGAGGTTTTCGGAGAAATGGGAGAAGCTGTCGGCGTTGACGGCTGCCGTCGAGGTCGCCGCGCCGCCGGACATCGCCTCGTATTGTTCCGCCTTGGAGAAGTCCGCCGTCGGCTTCGTCACCACTTCGACCCTTGCCTTGTCCTTGGCGGAAAGGTCTGTGCGGCCTTCGCTGCCGGGCAGTTCGCCCGAGCCCGCCGGTGCAGCACCGGCGAGCGACAGCAGCAACGCGCCGAGTGCGGGCAAAAGGCGATAGGCGTGGGGTGGCCTCATGGTTGAGATCGGGCCGCGTCGTGAACGTGCGCGGCCCGCCTTTGCATTCTTATTGGAAGACAGCGTTAGGATTATCCAGGCTGTCGGAACCTTCAAGCTCGATCTTACCCAGGTCCAGCGCCGAGATGACCCGCTCGATCGTCTTGGTCTGGTCGACGAGCCCGTCGATTGCCGTCTGCACCACCGCATTGCCCTCGGCATTGCCCTCACCGATCATCTGGTCATAAGCCTCGACAGACTCGGCGCGCTTTACCATCGCCTGCATGGCCGCAATGGTCGTGTCGAGCTTCGCCTTCATCTCGGTGTTGAGGCCCGCATCCTTCGCGGCAACCAGTTCAGAAAGCGACGGGCCCGTCAGCTTCGTGCCGTCGGGACGGATGTATTCGCCGGTATAGGCGCTCTGGATGCCGACCGCGTCGTAGTAGTGCGAGTTGTGCGTATTGTCGGAGAAGCAGTCGTGCTCCTCTTCCGGATCGTGCAGCAGGACGCCCAGCTTCATGCGTTCGCCGGCAAGTTCGCCATAGGACAGCGAGCCCATGCCGGTGAGGATGGACGAGAGGCCGGCCTTCGGATCGACATTGACGGTTTTCGCAGCCTCGCCCTCCGGTGCCCACTGCGCGACCATTTCCTCCAGGTCGCCGACCAGCAGATCGGTCGCGGATTTGAGATAGGCGACGCGGCGGTCGCAGTTGCCGCCGGTGCAGGTCTTCGTGTCGAAGTCGGTTGCCGGACGATTGCCCGCGCCCGGGCCGGTGCCGTTCAGGTCCTGACCCCACAGCAGGAACTCGATCGCGTGATAGCCGGTCGCGACGTTTGCTTCCACGCCGCCGGCCTCCTGGAGGGTGCCTGCGAGGAATTCCGGCGTGAGGTTGGTGGCGTCCACGTCCTTGCCGTCGATCTTGATCTTGGCATTGGCGATCACGTTGGCGACGAACAGCGCGTTTTCGTCGCTTTCCGTGCCGTAGCTTGCGTCGACGTAGTCGATCAGCCCCTCATCGAGCGGCCAGGCGTTGACCTTGCCCTCCCACTCATCGACGGCGGCATTGCCGAAACGGTAGACTTCCGTCTGCTGGTAGGGCGCGCGGGCCTTGATCCAGGCGGCGCGCGCAGCCCTCAGCGTGTCCTCGGTCGGGTTGCCGATCAGCGCGTCAATGGCGGCTGCGAGGTCCTTGGCGGTGGAAAGCGAGTCGGAAAACTTGGCATGCGCGATCTCGCTGTAGTGCTTGACGACTGCAGCCGCATCGGTCGCGGCGGAGGCGGGCTGGACGGCGAACGCGGAGGTGGCGGCCAGAAGCGCCAATGCGGCCGTGCGAAGGAAGGGCGTCTTCATGATGTCTCCCGGGATTCCATTTGAGTTTCGTTCCCTCCCGGCGCACCTGCCCAAGCGGGCACGAGGCGTCGGGACGTCGCCCGCGGCCGGGCGTACAAGCCGGAGTCTCTTCGCTCAAAATTAAACTGGTGTCAAAAGGTATAGTTTAGAATCGTTCGACAGTTCGGCCATGAAGTTGCCGCCAATTGCCGTATGTCAATTCTTGCGGCCCATGGCGCAGAAGAAGAAGCCGTCCGTGTCGGTCGAAGCCGGCGTCAGCGTCACCGTCTTCATGTCCGCCGACCATGGCTGCGGCTTGTCCGTACCGAACAGGTCCATCCACACTTCGGCGGCGGAAAGAATCTCGAAGGACGGATTGTCCTCGCAAAAGCCGTAGACTTGGTTCTCGTTTTCCTCGGGCAGTACCGAGCAGGTGACATACAGCAGATAGCCACCGGGGCGCACGAAGTCTGCAGCGCTCGCCAGCGCCTCTTCCTGCTGGGCGAGCCGCTCTTCGAGGTTTTTGTCCGTCAGCCGCCACTTCGTGTCCGGCCTGCGCCGCCAGGTGCCGGTGCCGGTGCAGGGCGCATCGACCAGCACGCGGTCGAAACGGCCGGCGAGCGGTGCAAGGCTGGAGAAATCCTCGTGCACCTGGACGTTGCGCGTGCCCGCGCGCTTCAGTCGCTCGATGATCGGCGCCAGCCGCTTGCGGTCCGCGTCGTAGGCGTGCACCTGTCCCTTGTTGTTCATGGTGGCAGACATCGCCAGCGTCTTGCCGCCGCCGCCGGCGCAGAAATCGAGCACCTGCTCGCCCTCCTGCGCGAAGACCAGGTCGGCCACGATCTGCGAGCCTTCGTCCTGCACCTCGAACCAACCGTTTTGGAAGGAGAGTTCGGCGGTAACGTTTGGCAGCCGTGCCGGGCCCTCGCCAGCGGGAATGCGGATGCCGTTGCGGGCGATCGTGGTCGGCACGGCGCCGCTGTCTTCGAGCGCCTTCAGCACCTTCTCGCGCGACGCTTTCAGCGTGTTGGCGCGGAGGTCGAGGGTCGGACGTCCTGTGAGCGCCTTGGCCTCCTCGAGCCAGTCTTCGGAGAAATTCTCTTCAAAGGAGGGTTGGACCCAGGCGGGAATGTCGCCCTGCACATGCAGCGGCGCGTCCTTCAGTCGGCGCGTGCCGAAGGCCTTCAGCCGCTCGGTGGGAATTTCCGGGGCGAACTTGTCGCCGTCCAGTTCCCGAACCAGCGCCTCGGCGGTCAGGCGCCACTGCCGCAGCATGACGCCCAGGGCCAGAGAAGTAGCGCTGTCATCGTCCATCAGGTAGGCGTGCGACAGCTTCATGCGCAGCGCGTCGTAGACGATGTTGCCGATCGCCGCCCGATCTCCGGAGCCGGCGAAACGGTGGGCGTGGCCCCAGTCCTTCAGCGCGTCGGCCACCGGACGATTGCGCGTCTCGATATCCGCCAGAACCTCGATGGCTCCCGCGAGCCGTCCACCCAACCGCATTGCTCAACTCCATTTTGACGCCGTGGTAGCGGCGATGGGCGGCAAGAGCAAGCCGAAGGTGGAGAAATGCGTCAGCTGACGATCTGGTAGCAGACCTTGGCGTGACCGGCGCCGATCATGCCGATCTCAGAGGCGGCCGCCTTCGACAGGTCGAGCACCCGGCCGCGAATGAAGGGGCCGCGGTCGTTGATGCGGACGACGACGCTCTTGCCGTTGTTGGAATTGGTGACCTTGACCTTGGTGCCGAAGCGCAGGGTCTTGTGGGCAGCCGTCAGCTTGGCCGGGTTCATGCGTTCCCCGGAAGCGGTTTTCGACGTCAGGGCGTACCACGAGGCACCGCCGCAGCCGGCGGCTTCGGCGACGGATGCGAAGGTAACGGGCGCAGCGATGACGATTGCCGCAAGTGCTGCAGCAGAGGACTTGAAAGACATGTTGACCCCCTCAGAGCTGGTGTCCAGTTTCTTCTGACAGGTCTGTGTATTCGGGCCAAAAATGGCAAAAAATCGCACGCCTCGGGGCGGTTTACTTCGTTAAGATGTTGGTAACGATTTGAATAAAATGCCGATGACTTCCGTTTAACCACCGTCGGGTCGGAAAAAGTCGTTTAGAATCAGTGATGACCTTGAAGTGTTGACAAGCGTGGAATTTTCCGCCTCGATCGCCCGGGGGAGACGAAAAAAAATTGCGCATACGTCGAAAAGAGTACCCTAAACCGAATCTATCGGGGGCTAATTTCCCGGAAAGGTTGCGCAAAAGAGACGAAACTTGGGCGGGTGCGGCCTCGTTTTGGCAACCTTTTGTTAACCGTCCCGGCGGCCTCAACCGCCCCAGACGTCGTCGGTCCTCATCTGCGCCAGTGACATGCGGTAGTTCGGGTACCGGAAGGTGAAGCCGAGCGAGCGGATTTTCGCGTTCGAGACGCGCTTGTTTTCGCCGTAGAACGACCGCGCCATCGGTGACAGTTCGGCCGTTTCAAACGGGATCTCCGGCGGCATTTCGGCCCCCATCAGCCGGGCCGCTTCCGCCACGACATCCTGCGGCGGCCCGGGCTCGTCGTCGGTGATATTGAAGATCCCGCCGTGCCCGCCCTCAGCCAGAAACAGCGCCGAGCCGCCGATGTCCTCGACGCGGATTCGATTGAAGACCTGATCCTTCTTTATCAGCCGTCGTGCCGTGCCCTCGGCGACGTTGCGCAGCGCGTTGCGACCGGGGCCATAGATGCCGGCGAGCCGCAGGACCGCAACCGGAACACCGCTCTCCGCAGAAAAGGCGAGCCAGCGATTTTCCGCCCCGACCCGCTCCACCGAGCGCGTCGAGACCGGATGGATGGGGGTGTCTTCATCGACCCAGGCCCCCTTGTGGTCGCCATAGACGCCGACGGTCGAGAGATAGCCGGCCCAACGCAGGTTCGGCATCAGATCCAGCAGTGGCATGGCGCCCGGGCGGAAAAGCGGATCGCCGCTCTTGCCCGGAGCGATGGACTGGACAAGATGGGTGGTTTCCCGCAAGCACGCTGCAAGCGCGCTGGAGATCGTTTCGCCGTCATAGACCAAAGGGACGATGCCGAGCGCCTGCAGAGCCGCCGCCTTGTCTGCGGAGCGTGTCGTTCCCGCGGCTGAAAAGCCCGCGGATTTGAAGGTCTGCGCGATGGCGCGACCGGAAAAGCCGGCACCCAGAACCAGAAGACGCATCAGATAGCCTCCATTGCCGCTTCATATTCCGATCGCACCTCGGGATCGGCTTCGCCGGCTGCTCGTCCGGCAAAAACTTGAAACTCTGCTTCACTCATCAGCCGGCGCAGCGCCCACACCGCCATGCCGCGGACGGTCGGCGAGGGGTCGTCTGTCAGCCTCATGCAGATCGGTATCAACGTCGGATCGGCGCTGTTGCCGGCGGCGATCAGCACGTTGCGAATGAACCGGTCGCGCCCGATCCGCTTGACCGGCGAGCCGGAAAACAGCGTGCGGAAGGCGGCGTCGTCCAGGTCCAGCAATTCGGCGATACGCGGCGCCCGCAGGTCGTCGCGGGCGTGGAACTTCATTTCCGAAGCGGTCGCGGCAAACTTGTTCCAGGGACACGCCGCCAGGCAGTCGTCGCAGCCATAGATCCGATTGCCAATCAGCGGCCGCAAATCCCGGTCGATCATGCCCTTGTGCTCGATGGTGAGGTAGGAGATGCAGCGCCGCGCGTCGATCTTGTACGGCGCGGGAAAGGCGTTCGTCGGGCAGGCATCGAGGCAGGCGCGGCAGGAGCCGCAATGGTCGCGCTCGGGTTCGTCCGGGGCAAGCTCGGCGGTGGTGAACATGCTGCCGAGGAAGAGCCAGGAGCCGAACGTGCGGCTGACGAGGTTCGTGTGCTTTCCCTGCCAGCCAAGACCCGCCTGCATGGAAAGCGGCTTTTCCATCACCGGGGCCGTATCGACGAAGACCTTCACGTCCTCGCCGGCGCGCGCGGCAAACCGGGTGGCGATTTCCTTCAGCTTGCCCTTGACGACGTCGTGATAGTCGCGATTGCGGGCGTAGACCGAGATCGCCGCCCGGTCGGGCATGGTAAGCACGTCGCGCGGGTCCTCCTCGGGCCCGTAGTTCATTCCGAAAAGAACGACCGAGCGCACATCGCCCCAGAGCACCCGCGGATCGGCGCGCCGCTCGCTCGTCTCCGCCATCCAGTCCATCGTTCCCTGGTAGCCGGCGTCGATGAACGCCTTCAGCCGTTCTGGTGCATCTGGGATGGAATCCGGCCGTGCCACGCGGCAGATGTCGAACCCCTTCTCGATTGCCTCGGAGAGGAGGAACGCCTTCAGCTTTTGGCGTGCCTTGTCGGATCTGTCCGCGCTGTCGACGGCGCCGGGCATGGGTCCTGGCCTCAGAAATCAAGGTCCGCGTAGTGCGAGACCGGAGTTACGCCGCGCACACGCTCGGCCAGCATGGGGCGGAAGGAGGGGCGCGACTTGATCCGCTGATACCAGTCTTTTGCCTGCGGTGCGTCCTGCCAGTTGATCTCGCCGAGATAGTCGAGCACGGACACCGCCGCGGCCGCGGCGAGATCGGCATAACTGAGCCGGTCGCCAGCGAGATAGGTGCGCGACCCGGCGAGCCAGGACAGATACTTCATGTGCTGGCGGATGTTTGCGCGCGAATTGCGCAGGATCTTGCTGTCGGGCGGGCCGCCGCCCTGGTCCGGCGTCATCTGCAGTTTGAAGATGCGCTCCCGCACCAGCGGTCGTGTCACGTCCTGCTCCATCTTCTGCAGGAACCATTCGACCAGCCGGCGAATCTCCGCCCGCTGGAAAGGATCCTCTGCAAGCAGCCGCCGGTCGCGCTTCAAGACGCCATGGGTCTCGTCGAGATACTCGGAGATCACGGTGGCCCCGCACAGCGCGCGCATGCTGTCATCGACATAGACGGGCAGCGTGCCGGCCGGGTTGAGCGCCAGGAAATCGCGCCGGTTCTCCCAGGGCTGTTCCTCCGCGAAATCGGTCTGGTAGCCGTATTCGGCGAGAATCAGCCGGACAAAGCGCGAGGCGGAGGACATCGGGTGATGATAGAGGGTCGGCATTCTGGCTTTTCTTTAGATGACAGGCGGAGGAAGTGGACCGGCCGAAGGGCCGGAGCGGCGGTTTGCACTGGTCACGACTCCTGCCACAAAGCTATAGGAAGATGGCGACCTAAACACAAGCGAATCAGTTTCCGTGTTCGCGTGTGACACCATCTCTTCAAGGATTTTCCATGGCCGACCAATCGATAGTCAGTGCCCTCGTTCTCGGATTGATCGAGGGGCTGACCGAGTTCATCCCCGTTTCCTCAACGGCCCATGTCCTGCTTGCCGGGCATTTCCTCGGCTTCAAGTCGCCCGGCAACACCTTCGCAGTGTTGATCCAGCTCGGCGCCATCCTGGCCATCCTCGCCGTCTACGCGACGAAGCTGATCCAGATCGCGGTCGCACTGCCGACCAGCGCAAAGGCGCGGCGGTTCGTGCTCTGTGTCCTGGTCGCCTTTCTGCCGGCAGCGCTCATTGGTGTGATCGCGCACGACTTTATCAAGACGGTGCTGTTCGAGACCCCACGGTTGATCTGTGTCGTGCTGATTGTCGGTGGCGTCATACTGTACGCGATCGATCGGTTGCCGCTGAACCCGCGCTACAAGGACGTCATGGATTATCCGCCGTCGCTGGCGCTCAAGATCGGCCTGTTCCAATGCCTGGCCATGGTGCCGGGAACCTCGCGCTCGGGCGCGACGATCGCCGGTGCGCTGCTGATGGGCACGGACAAGCGTTCGGCAGCGGAGTTCTCGTTCTTCCTCGCCATGCCGACCATGCTCGGCGCCTTCACGCTCGACCTCTACAAGAACAGGGATGCGCTGAGCTTTGACGATGGGATGCTGATCGTTGTCGGCTTCGTGGCCGCATTCTTCGCAGCGTTGCTGGTTGTCCGCTCGCTGCTCGACTTCGTCTCGCGGCGCGGCTTTGCACCTTTCGCGCTCTGGCGGATCGTCGTGGGCGTGGCCGGATTGATCGGCCTGGCGCTTTGGGGGTAGGGCGGGCCCTAAAGCAGACCCAATCTCGTAAAACGTAAAGCAAAGCCGGGCGTGATCGTCCGGCTTTTGTTTTGCCGGCTCAGCGGCCGATCGAAGCGGTCGTGCAGGGATCGACGCCATAGGCGGGCGCACAGCCATGCTTGCCGGCAGCGACAGTGGTCGGGGCCATGAAGGAGCCAGCCAGGATCACCAGTGCTGCGCAGCCGAAGAAGAGTGCAATTGCCTTGCCCATGTCGAAGAGGTCCTTAAAGGAGAGATCCGCGCCGGTTCTGCCGCACTGGCCCGTCACGCGAGGCGGTGTGTATGTGCCGCCCTGCAAAACATCAATAAGCGAATATGCTGAATGTCACGTAAATACAGTACGGACTTTTTTACTGCGGCAGAACTGCAACGTTCTGCCGCCCAAGCAAATGATGGAGTGGCTGCCGGATGCGCAAGGGGGGCCGGAACGGCTTCGGAAAGGGCGTAAGCCCCCGACCCGTCGGTCCCGTTTCGGCTACAAGGTGCCGCGCGTGAACTGCCCCTTGGGGCGGTAGCGAACGAGATAGGACGGCAGGATCGCTTCGGCGAGCGCGGGCGTAATCCCGAGCGACTGGATCGTGCGCCCCTCTTTCTTTGCCTCGTCGGACACGATGTTGTCCGACCGGAGCAGTTTCACCTGGTCGGCGGTCAGCGGCGGCGTGACGAAGGGGACGAGCGAGGAGATGGAGCCGATCAACGAGGCAACGCTAAAGGGAATGGAGACCATCGGCCGCTTGCGGTCGATGACCTGCAGCATCAATTCGAGACACTGGTGGAAGGTCAGCACTTCCGGACCGCCGAGTTCGTAGGTCGTCCCCTTGGCCACCTTACCGTCGACCGAGAGCGCCACGGCTTCGGCGACGTCCGTGACATAGACCGGCTGGAACTTGGTGTGGCCGCCACCGATCAGCGGCAAGGCCGGCGCAAAGCGCGACATCTCGGCGAACTTGTTGAAGAAGCCATCCTCCGGCCCGAAGATGATCGACGGGCGCAGGATGACGGCGTCCGGCAGCGCCTGGCGGATGCCAAGTTCCCCGCGCCCCTTGGAGCGGGCGTAGCCCGAGGCCGAATTCGCATCTGCGCCGATGGCCGAGATGTGCGTGAGGGTGGCGCCGCGGGCACGCGCGGCTTCCGCCACCGCGCGGGCGCCGAAATCCTGAACGGCGTCAAAGCGGTTGCGCCCGCTCTCGAAGAGGATGCCGACGCAGTTGACGACGTGGTCCGCATCCTGCACTGCGCGTTCGACCGAGGCGCGATTGCGCAGGTTCGCCTGCACGAAGGAGATCTGGCCGAGGCCGCCGATCGGCTGCAAGAATCCCGCGAGGTCCGGCCGCCGCACGGCGACGCGGATGCGGTAGCCCCGCTTCGCCAGCGCTCGCACCACATGACGTCCGACGAAACCGGAACCACCGAACACGGTGACCTGCGGCGGAAGGTTGGAGAGTGTCATGCGGGAAGCTCCTGGAATAGGCGAGGTGGGTGCGGCCTACATATCCCAAAGAAACCGGCAGGTGAAGGCTTGTCTGCACACACCCGCCAGCTTCATCCGAAGATGTCCCGCGCTGGGTTTCAGACCCCTTCGACCACCACCATCTCGGCCTCGGCGACCTCCTGGCGGATGGCTGCGGCGACCTGGTATTCGGGCGAATTGTAGCAGTCGATCGCTGCCTGGAGGGACGGGAACTCGATCACCACGTTACGGGCGCGTGGCTGACCTTCCAGTTTCTGGAAAGTGCCGCCGCGGGCAAGGAAATTTGCACCATACTTTTCGAAAGCGGGCTTTGCCGCTGCGACATAATCCTTGTAGCGCTCGGTGTCGCGAACATCGACGCGCGCGATCCAGTACCCCTTGGCCATGTTTTCCTCCTCTTCGTTTGTCGATTATGTGCCGGGCACGCCGGTCATTTCGGCGAGGATCGCCTCGGCGGCAGCGCGCGGATCCGCGGCATTGACGATCGGTCGCGCGACGACCAGGTGGCTCGATCCGGCCTTTAGTGCTTCCGCTGGCGTCATGACCCGCTTCTGGTCACCCCTGTCGGCGCCCGCGGGTCGAATGCCCGGCGTGACGATCGCCATCTCGGGGCCGACGACTTTG
Organism: Mycoplana sp. 10N416; assembly: GCF_056394765.1. Lineage (NCBI taxonomy): Bacteria > Pseudomonadati > Pseudomonadota > Alphaproteobacteria > Hyphomicrobiales > Rhizobiaceae > Mycoplana > Mycoplana sp. 10N416. The sequence goes on from NZ_JBFTIM010000004.1 coordinate 338,255, forward strand.
CGCACCGCGCCGGCTTCCTCGGCAGAGCAGACGATGCCGCCCATGCCGGCCGCGCGCGCCTGGTCGGCCCGGCGCAGCACCAGCGTGTGCGGATCGTATTCGTATCCGGCCTCAATGACGTCCTGCGCGTCCATCGAGGTGAGCACGGTGACGCCGAGCAAGCAGAGATCGGAGCCCCTGGCTGCCTCCACGGCCGCCCGCATCGCTTTCGGATAGGCGTGCAGCGTCAGCATCGACATGCCCATCTTGACGATGTTTTCCACGCCCTTCGCCACCGTGTTGTCGATGTCGAGCAGCTTCATGTCGAGGAAGACCTTCTTGCCGTCCTTGGCCAGGTCGCGGGCGAATTCCAGCCCGCCGGCGAAGACGAGCTGGTAGCCGATCTTGTAGAACAGCACGCTGTCGCCGAGCGCGCGGACTTTCGCCTCGGCGTCCGCGATGGTCGGGACGTCCAGCCCGACGATCAGGCGTTCGCGTGCGTTCATGATCCCATGCCTTTCCAGAACTCCATTGCCGTCCAGTCGCATGTGACGGTTCGATCCGCAAGCCGGAAGGCGAAAAGATCGCCGCCGCTGGTCGGCTGGTCGTGGATCCGGGCCGTCAATGCGTCCGGCGATAGGTCCAGAGCTGCGCCGGCGGAATGTTGCGCACGACGAAATCCAGATGGCTGATCCGGTAGCGGCCAGGCATGGCGGGGACCGGTGAGACGGGTCCGTAGGAGATCTGCACCACCGGACGTCCAACGGGAATTCGCCGCAGCAGATCCTCGATCAGCGCTACGCGGCGATGCATGGGGAAGTTGAGGAGCGGGACCGCGGAGATGACGCTGTCGAACTGCTGGTCCTTCAGTGCGCCAAGGGTGTTGTCGAGGTCGAAAGCATCACCGTTGATGAACTTCACGCCCTCGAACCGCTCGACCAGATGGTTATAGAAGTCCGCTGAATATTCGACCGAGACGATCTTGGCCGATGCGACGCCCGCCTTCAGGATCGCCTTCGTGATTGCGCCCGTTCCCGGCCCGAGTTCCAGAACAGGCAGGCCCGAACTCGGGTTGATCACGCTGGCCATCCGCCGCGCGGTGACCGAAGATGTTGGGATGATGGAGCCGACGGCACGCGTGTTGTTGATCCAGCCCTTGAAGAAGCGGATCTCCTCGCCAAATTTCCGTCCGAGGTGTTCTTTGACCTTACCGCGCAAATTCATGTCCACTCCCCCGACTATGACGGCTGCTGCTTAGGCGCCTTCCCGGTGATTCGGAAGATGCTTCTGGAGTATTTGTTTCCGCGTGCGGCAAAAACAAGTCATCTTGCGACGGTTTCACGCTCCGCTTGCGACTGTCCAGGTGCGCGCTCACCCCGTTTTGCGGCATCCAGACCCGGAGAAACGCCCAGTCGCCTTGCCAGAGACAATGCATCGAACGGCGCTCTGAGTTTTACGTCCGTATTGTCGAAGTAGACGAACACATCGGGCGTGCGATTTGCGCGGAGCCGTCGCCGTCAACAGCCGCCGGGCATCTCTGGCTCACCGCCTTCGCTCCAGCGGCGGCCCGTTGACCGTGTCGGCACAAACGAGGACAACCCGACAGACCGCCGGCGGCAAGGGAGAAACCGGCTTTGGGCCTCTTCGTTCCGAAACGCGGATCAGACCCGCATCGGCATCAGCACGTAGAGCGCATCGTCGCCGGCAAGATCGCGCACGAGCGTCGGCGAACCTGGATCCGCCAGCAGGAACACGGCTTCCTCGCCGGAAAGCTGGGCGGTGATGTCGAGCAGGTATTTCGCGTTGAAGCCGATCTCCAGCGGGTCGCTGTCATACCCGACCGGCACCTCTTCGGTGGCGCTGCCCGAATCCGGATTGTTGACGGTCAGTGTCATCTGGCCTTCGGCGAGCGACAGCTTGACCGCGCGGCCGCGCTCGGACGAGATGGTCGAAACCCGGTCGACGGCCTGGGCAAAGGACTGGCAGTCGATCCGCAGTTCCTTCTCGTTGTTGGTCGGGATGACGCGCTGGTAGTCCGGGAAGGTCCCGTCGATCAGCTTCGAAGTCAGCACGACCGAGCCGATGGTGAAACGGATTTTTGCATCCGACACCTCGACCGTCACAACCAGGTCCGGATTGTCGACCAGCTTCTGCAGTTCGCCGACCGTCTTGCGCGGGATGATGATGCCCGGCATGCCCTCGGAACCGGATGGCGCCTCGACATCGGCGCGCGCCAGGCGATGGCCGTCGGTGGCGACGGCCCGCAGCTTCAACTGGCCGGCGTTTTCGATCGTGTGGATGAAAATGCCGTTCAGATAGTATCGCGTCTCCTCCGTCGAGATCGCAAACTGCGTGCGGTCGATCAGCATCTTCAGGTCGGTCGCCTTGAGGCGGAACGTATGACTGAAGCTGCCCGCGGTCAGGTCGGGGAAATCGGACTGCGGCAGGCATTGCAGCGAGAACTTGGAGCGGCCGGAAGTGACGGTCATGGCCGCGCCGTCCGGCGTATTTGCGAGCAGCACTTCCGAACCGTCCGCCAGCTTGCGGACGATGTCGTACAGCAGGTGCGCGGGAACGGTCGTGGCGCCGGCCTGTTCGATCTGTGCCGGCGTTGCCTCGGTGACCTCGAGGTCCAGGTCGGTGGCCTTCATCTCGAGGCTCCCCCCATCCGCGCGCAAGAGCACGTTGGAGAGGATCGGTATCGTGTTGCGCCGCTCGACCACGCGATGGACGTGGTTCAGCGATTTCAGAAGGTTGGACCGTTCGATGGTGATGCGCATGGACGTACCGCTTTCGACCCTGCCCGCCGGCTCGCCGGCGCGACGTCTTTTCTGTTGCCGGCTGGCGCCGGAAGATGTGGAGGGGCAAATTGGCAGATTTTCGTGTGCAAATGCAAGAGGCTCGGCGATCGTCGCCGGGGAAACCGATGCCGGGTGCAAGCCTTGCGGGCTTGCCGCGCGCTCCGGCCTCGCCCATAAGGAGGCGGGATAGCGCATTTGCGCCGGATGATAGCAGGAACGCACGCTTCAGATGCAGGAAGAACCGCACAAGGGGAGCGCCTCCGTGGCCCGCAGTTACCGCCTCCACGGGGTGATGGTCCCGGCGCGCCCACTCGAGCCGGCGCTCTATCTGGTGGCGACGCCGATCGGCAATCTGGGCGACATCACGCTGCGCGCGCTGGAGACGCTGGCCGGGGCCGACGTGCTTGCCTGCGAGGATACCCGCGTCAGCCGCGTGCTGCTGGATCGCTACGGCATCGCCACGCGTCCTTACGCCTACCACGAGCACAACGCCGATGAGGTCGGTCCCAGGCTGGTCGCGGCGCTCGAACAGGGCAAATCGGTGGCACTCGTCTCCGATGCGGGCACGCCGCTGGTGTCCGATCCCGGCTACCGTCTGGGCCAGCTGGCGCTTTCTGCCGGCTGCAAGGTCGTCCCTATCCCCGGGCCGTCGGCGCCCCTGGCCGCCCTTGTCGGATCCGGCCTGCCGAACGACGCCTTTCTCTTTGCCGGCTTCCTGCCGGTCAAGGACAAGGCGCGCCGCGATCGCCTGGGCGAGTTCGGCCGAGTGGATGCGACCTTGATTTTCTTCGAGTCGCCGCATCGGATCGCGGCGACGCTCACCGCCGCGGCCGAGGTGCTTGGCGATCAAAGGCAGGCGGCGGTCTGCCGCGAGCTGACCAAGACGTTCGAGGAGTTTCGCCGGGGATCGCTCGCCGAGCTTGCCGCGCACTATCAGGCAAATCCGCAGGTCAAGGGTGAAATCGTGCTGGTGGTCGGCCCGCCGACCGAAGCGGCTGTCCCCGAAATCGCCGACGTCGATGCGCTGCTTGCCGCTTTGGCGCAGGAGATGCCCGCCGGCAAGGCCGCCACGGAGGCGGCGCGCCAGACGGGCCTGCCGCGCCGCGATCTCTACCAGCGCCTCGTCGGCATGAAGGCGCGCGATGGGGACTGAAGCGGAACGAAAGCTCCGCCGAAGGGCCTTTCGCCGTGGCCATGTCGCGGAATTCGTGGCCGCCCTCTATCTGCTCGCCAAAGGCTACCGCGTGCTGGCCGTCCGCTACCGCACGAAGGTCGGAGAGATCGACATCATTGCCCGCAAGCGCGACCTCGTCATTTGCGTCGAGGTGAAGGCGCGGCGGAGCGAGGAGAGCGCGGTCTTCGCGGTGACGGGAACGGCCCAGCGGCGGATCCGCGCCGCAAGCGACCTGTGGCTCGCCCGCCAGCGCGATGCGCATCGGCTATCCGTGCGATACGATATCATCGCGGTTCTGCCGTGGCGTATCCCGCGGCACCTGCCGGATGCGTTCTGAACCCAGGTAACCAGACCCGGATTCATCGATCGATAAAATTTGACCGAACATCTGCACTCCGTCCTTACGTCCCGCCCGCTATGGTTGCCAATGAACCATCGTGCGGAGTTGTAATGGTCTGGAAACTGATGCTTGCGGGCGTGATCGGCATGGCGGCCAAGACGCTGCCGCTGCCAATGGCGCCGTCGCGGCCGCTGATCGCGGCCTCCATGGACGAGATGGAGATGGTCGATGCGCCGATCGAGCCGTCGTTGATCGTGTCCGGTGAGCCGCACGCCCGGGTCGCGCTGCATTCGCGCGGCCATGACGATCAGTCGACCACGGCAGTCTGGGATTGCACTGCGGGCACCTTCCGCTGGTATTTCGGCTGGGACGAGACGGTGATGATCCTTGAGGGCGAGGTGCATGTCCTCGCCGAGGACGGCAGCGAACGCATGCTTCGCGCCGGCGACATCGCCTATTTTGCCGGCAAGACCTGGGCGACGTGGCAGGTCGATAGATACGTTCGCAAGATCGCCTTCTGTCGCAAGCAGTTTCCAGCCCCGATCGCCACGGCGTTGCGGCTGCGCGACATGATGCGCGCCGGACGTGGCCGGGGCGGGCTCGCCGCCTGAGGCATCGATCGTGCTGTTTACGGGCGGGGCGCCGCCCGTTGCGTTTGCCGGGGCGCAAGCCTAAATGTGGGCGGCAATCCGTGAGGAAAACATTCCATGGCAAAGATCAAGAACGTCGCGGTCCAGATGGACCACGTGTCCACCATCAATATCAGCGGCGATTCCACCTTCGCCATGAGTCTCGAAGCCCAGGCGCGCGGCTACCAACTCTTCCACTACACGCCCGACAAGCTCAGCCTTCGCGATGGCAAGGTCTTTGCGACCGTCGAGCCGATGCAGCTTCGCGACGTCAAGGGTGACCACTACGAGTTGGGCGAACCCGAGCGGGTCGACCTGTCGACGATGGACGTGGTGCTGTTGCGCCAGGACCCGCCCTTCGACATGGCCTACATCACCTCCACCCATCTTTTGGAGCGCATCCATCCGAAGACGCTGGTGGTGAACGATCCCGCCTGGGTGCGCAACTCGCCGGAGAAGATCTTCGTCACCGAATTCGCCGACCTGATGCCGGCAACGCTGATCACCCGCGACCCGGCCGAGATCCGCCGCTTCCGCGAGGAGATGGGCGACATCATCCTCAAGCCCCTCTATGGAAACGGCGGCGCCGGCGTCTTCCACTCGACCCGCGACGACCGCAACCTCTCTTCGCTGCTCGAAATGTTCGGGCAGATGTTCCGCGAGCCCTTCATCGCCCAGGCCTATCTGCCGGACGTGCGCAAGGGCGACAAGCGCATCCTGCTCGTCGACGGCGAGCCGGTCGGTGCGATCAACCGCGTGCCCGCCGAGCACGATGCCCGCTCGAACATGCATGCCGGCGGCCGTCCCGAGGCGACCGAACTGACCGCCCGCGAGATCGAGATCTGCAAGCGGATCGGCCCGTCGCTGCGCGAACGCGGCTTCCTGTTCGTCGGCATCGACGTCATCGGCGACTACATGACCGAGATCAACGTCACCTCGCCGACCGGCATCCGCGAGGTGCGGAAATTCGGTGGCGCCGACGTCTCGAGCCTCCTGTGGGATGCGATTGAACGCAAACGCGCCTGAGCAACCTGCGCCGGCGTCTGATCGAAGAGGCGCCGGCACCGCCATCCATCCGCTCTCCGCGATCCCCTATTCGCTTTGGTCGTAGGAGAACTGAATCCCCGCCGTGCCGCCCGTTTCGATGAACAGGTTCATGAAGGCGGGCACTGTTTCCTTGCGCGACCAGTCGCGTTGCAATTCACAGAAGAGTTGCGGCACGCTGGTCATCTTGCCGCCCGCCTGCTCTATGCGGCGCAGGCCCGCCTCGTGCGCGGCGAGCGATGTGCCGCCAACCGCGTCGACGACATAGACCTCATAGCCCGCCTGCAGCGCGTCGATGGCCGGAAACGTGAGGCGCGCTTCGGTCCATTCTTTCGACCGGTTTCCTCGACCGCGCGCCGGAATTCCACGTCTTCCCAGGAGTTGATCGTCGTACGATCGTAGGTCGGGCATCGTTCCAACGCCTTGCGCACTTGCGGAATCGGCGGCTTGTTCAGGCCGGTTTTGACATTGACCGTCGAGTGCACGATCGGCAGCCCGTACACGACAGCCGCCTTGGCAGCGCCGACGATGTTGTTGACCAGAAGTTGACGGTCCATTGAGGCGATGGAGTTCACCTGGACCGGCTGGTAATCGATAATGATGAAGGCTGAATTCTTTGGTGTCAGAAGGTGATCGGTGCTCGGATCGCGGACAGGTTCACTGACCATGACTTCCTCCTTGGGTATGCGGTGGATGTCTGTTGGATACGTGGCGCTTGACTTGGAGCGTTCCGCTGCGGGTGATGGCCGGATAGCGCTTGGATATTACGCTGCCTTCTTGTTCTCGAATACATTGCTCCCGTCGCATTTCGCCCGCGGTCCTGAATAGGCGGTCGCGTTTGTTCTCATGCGTGCGGTGTTTGCAACCGGGCGCAACCGGTTTGCACGGCCTGGCTGAAAATTGTTCCGTAAATGTTCTTGTTCCATTCCGCTTTCTATGACAGATTGTGATGACGTCGGATGAGGCGATCGGCGGCAGACTGTTTGGGGGACGGTCATGGTGGCACGGGTCAGTACGGTGGCGTTTCAGGGCATTGACGGCGTTCCCGTCGAGGTCCAGGTGATGGTGGCGCCCGGCAGGGTCGGCATGCAGATCGTCGGGCTCCCTGACAAGGCCGTCGCCGAGAGCCGGGAACGGGTTCAGGCCGCACTGCACGCATCGGGTCTCGCCTTGCCCGCCAAGCGGGTCACGGTCAATCTGGCGCCGGCAGACCTGCCCAAGGAGGGAAGCCATTTCGATCTTCCGATCGCGCTCGGCCTGATGGCGGCGCTCGGCGCCATTCCGGCCGATGCGCTGGAGGGTTACGTCGTCATCGGCGAACTCAACCTCGACGGTACGATTGCGGCAATCGCCGGCGCTCTGCCGGCGGCCATCGGCGCCAATGCGCTCGGCAAGGGACTCATTTGTCCAGCCGACAGTGGTGCCGAGGCGGCCTGGGCCGGCGCGGAGATCGACATTCTGGCGCCTCGCAGCCTGATTGCGCTCGCTAACCATTTTCGCGGCACGCAGGTGCTCAGCCGGCCCGAGCCCGCCATTCGCGCCGCACCCGCCAACCTGCCGGATCTTGCCGACATCAAGGGTCAGGAGAGTGCAAAGCGCGCGCTGGAGGTGGCTGCGGCCGGTGGACACAATCTCCTGATGGTCGGGCCGCCCGGCTCCGGCAAGTCGATGCTGGCCGCCCGCCTGCCGTCGATCCTGCCGCCGCTCGCACCGGCCGAACTGCTCGAAGTCTCGATGATCCATTCGATCGCAGGCCAACTCGCCGGCGGCAAGCTGTCCGATCGCCGCCCCTATCGGGCGCCGCATCATTCGGCGACGATGGCCGCTCTTGTCGGCGGCGGCTTGCGCGCCCGGCCCGGAGAGGCGTCACTCGCCCACCACGGCGTTCTCTTCCTCGACGAGTTCCCGGAGTTCTCGCCGCGGGTGCTCGATGCGCTGCGTCAGCCGCTCGAAACCGGCGAATGCGTGATTGCGCGCGCCAATCATCGCGTCAGCTATCCGGCGGCAATCCAGCTGGTCGCGGCCATGAACCCCTGCCGGTGTGGCATGGCGGGTGAGCCGGGTCAGGTCTGCGCGCGCGGGCCGCGCTGCATGGCGGATTACCAGGGGCGCATCTCCGGTCCGCTGATGGACCGCATCGATATCCGCATCGACGTGCCGGCGGTATCGGCGAGCGATCTCATCCGCCCGATGCAGGCAGAATCGAGCGCGACGGTGGCGGCTCGCGTCGCGCGTGCCCGCGAGGTCCAGCGCGATCGTTTCGTTGCCCTTGGCAGCGCGGAGGTTTCCATCAACGCCCGTGCTTCGACGGCGCTGATCGAGCGCATCGCGGAGCCTGACCCCGGCGGCCTGCAGCTCTTGCGGGATGCTGCGGAGAAAATGCGGTTCTCCGCCCGCGGCTACCATCGCGTGCTCAAGGTCGCCCGCACCCTGGCCGACCTCGACGGCAAGGACAGTGTTGGCCGCATCCATCTTGCCGAGGCGATCTCCTATCGTATCGCCGGGGAACGGCTGACGGTCGCCGCCTGAGGCCAGTTTTGACGCCGGGACGCGGCGGTCGCAGGCGGGTCACGACAGGCTGGGCCCGCAGCCACGACGGGGCTGGTATGAAGACAGACTTGCGCGCGTTCTCGGAAGGCATTGTCCGGGCGGATTGTGCTGCCGGCTTGAGAGCACCTTCGGGAACCGAGCCGCTTTCAGGCAACGATTGGCACACAAGGCCCGACACACAGTAATCAGCACACAACGGTCTCGCCGACCGCAATGACAATGGCGGTACGTGCGATGGTTGCGACCGCGCAATGGCCAGCAGGGCACACCGATGGTGCGCCCTGCAAATTCTCCACTGTCGCTGCGATCAGCCGCCAAGACCCTCGAACAGCGCGGTCGAGAGATAGCGCTCGGCAAAGGAGGGAATGATGACGACGATGGTCTTGCCTTCGTTCTCCGGCCGTTTGCCGACCTTGATGGCGGCGGCGAGTGCTGCACCGGCGGAGATGCCGACCGGCACGCCCTCGAGCCTTGCCACCAGGCGGGCGTTTTCGAAGGCCTCGTCGTTGGCCACGGTGACGACTTCGTCATAGATCTTGGTGTCGAGGATCGCCGGCGCAAAGCCTGCACCGATCCCCTGTATCTTGTGCGGGCCGGGATTGCCGCCGGACAGAACGGGGCTGTCCGCCGGCTCGACGGCAACCACCTTGACGCTCGGCTTCTTCGCCTTCAGCACCTGTCCGGCGCCGGTGATCGTGCCGCCGGTGCCGATGCCGGAGACGAGAATGTCGACCTGGCCCTCGGTGTCGTTCCAGATTTCCTCCGCCGTTGTCTTGCGGTGAATCTCCGGATTGGCCGGGTTCTCGAACTGGTGGGGAATGATCGCGTCGGGAACCGTCGCCGCCAGTTCCTCGGCCTTGGCGATCGCGCCCTTCATGCCTTTCGACCCTTCCGTCAGCACGAGCTCCGCGCCGAGCAGCGCCACCATCTTGCGCCGCTCGACCGACATGGTTTCCGGCATGGTCAGGATCAGCCGGTAACCCTTGGCCGCTGCGGCGAAGGCGAGGGCGATGCCGGTGTTGCCGGAGGTCGGCTCGATCAGCGTCGATTTTCCGGGGGTGATCTTACCCTGCGCCTCGAGCGCTTCGATCATCGCTACCCCGATACGGTCCTTCACCGAAGCGATCGGGTTGAAGAATTCGAGCTTTGCCAGAAGGTTCGCCTTCACGCCCTTTTCCTTGGCCAGCTTGTCGAGCCGCACGATCGGAGTGTCGCCGATCGTCTCGATGATCGAGGCGTAGACACGGCCGCGGCCGGGCTTGCGGGGTTCAGACATATTCGGCTCCCTTTCAATCTTCGAATGTTGTGCGGAGAATAGGTTCTAAGACGTGCGGAAGCCAGTGCCGCATCATCCACGGATTGTCCGCGAATTGAAAAAATCGCATTCCAATGCGGTTGAAGACGGATCTTTATTTCACGCTGCGCGGGTTGCGATGTAGGCTGCGGTGCTTGCCAGTATGCCTGCCGCCACGCGGTTGAGGCCCCGAAGGGCGCTCGGCCCCTTCAGAAGCGTTCGGGCGCGCGATGCCAGCGCCATGTAAGGAATGAGCACCACCAGGAGCACGATGAAGGTCGCGCCGAGCAGCAAGCCGTAGTCTTCGAGACCGATCGCGCCGAGGTCGATCAGTGTCGGCACCAGCGCCACGTAGAAGAGCATCGTCTTGGGATTGCCGGCCGTTAAAAGCAGTCCGGACAAAAACGACATGGCCATGCTGGAAGAGCGGCGGGCTTCGATCTCCTGCGGCACCAGACCCGTGGTCCAAAGCTTCCAGGCGATGTAGCAGAGATAAAGCGCGCCGGCGATCTTGATCGCCATGAACGCCGTCGTGAAGGTCTGGGCAATGAAGGCCAGGCCAAGGATGACGGCCGTCAGGTAGATCATGTCGCCGAGGATCAGGCCGAGTCCCATGAAGAAGGTTTCGCGGAAGCCAGAGCCGAGCGCACGCGCGACGATGGCGGTGATGCCCGGACCCGGGATCACCGCAGCGATGAAGAGCGCGCCGCTGTAGGCAAGCAAGGCTGCAAGTGTCATGAGATACCTCGGTTTCGCGCGATCTCTACGCCTGTACGGACGCGCATTCAAGCCGGTCGTCGAGACGCGCGGTTGACGATCGGGCGCGCCGCTCTAGCTTCTCCATCGCCGCCGCAAGCACGGCTTTGCCGGGATAGGCAGAGCTTCGTCGCGCCGATCGACGTCTTTTACCCGTCCTCAAAAGGAGGAACCGCATGTCGCCGACCTCAGCCGAAAAACGCAGGCTCGCGCCCCTGAAGACGCCTTCGGGTCTCGCCTCGAACGCGATCACCGACATTTCGCACGCGCTGACGGCGCTTCTCGCCGATATATTCGCGCTTTACCTGAAGACCAAGAATTTCCACTGGCACGTGTCTGGTCCGCATTTTCGCGACTATCACTTGCTGCTGGACGAGCAGGCCGAGCAAATCTTCGCGACGACCGATGACATCGCCGAGCGTGCCCGCAAGATTGGCGGCACGACGCTGCGCTCGATCGGCCACGCCGCGCGCCTCCAGCGGATCCCGGACAACGATGCCGACTACGTCACCCCGGAAGACATGCTGGCCGAACTTCTGGAGGACAACAAGCACCTCGTTTCGCTTTTGCGCGAGACGCATGGTCTGTGCGACGAGCACGGCGACGTAGCGACCGCAAGCCTGCTCGAGAACTGGATCGACGAGGCCGAGCGCCGCACCTGGTTCCTGTTCGAAACGACGCGGCAGGCCAAGTAGCAGGACCGTTCGTGGGTCAATGTAAGGTGCGCCGTCGGCAGCAGGCGCAGGGACGCTGCTCTCCGCCTAGCTGGCGTTCCGCCGCAGCACGCGCGCCGGCGACCAGCCGAGATTCATGCCCATCGCCGCAACCAGGATCACGGCCGCGCCGGCAACCTGCATCGGCTGCAGGGCATGGCCGAAGGCCACGCGGTCGACGAGGATCGCCGCCACGGGGTAGATGAAGGAAAGTGCGCCGGTCAGATGGGTCGGCAGCTTCTGGATCGCCCCGTAGAGCAGCACATACATCAGTCCCGTGTGGACGATGCCGAGCGTTGCCAGGCTCGACCAGGCGGCAGGGGACGACGGCAGCGCCGAAAAATCGGCAAACGGCAGCAGCATCACGACGCCGGTGGCAACCTGGATCAGGGCGATCAGGTGTGGCGGCGTGCCCTTCAGCCCCTTGGCGGCGATGGCGGCCAGCGCGTAGAAGAAGGCGGCACCGAGCGAATACGCGATCCCGAGAGCGTAGTCGGCGCCGCCGAAATCGCCGGCCGGCTTGGCCTGGACGATTGCCACCATGCCGGCAAAGGACAACGCCAGCCAGGACAGTTTGGCCGCCGTGATCTGCTCCCTGAAGAACAGCGCGCCGAGCGCCAGCAGCATGAACGGCTGGGTATTGTAGACGGTGGTGGCGATCGAGATCGAAGCCAGCGGATAGGCGGCGAACAGCAGCAGCCAGTTGGCGACGATCGCGACGCCGCCAAGGACGGCAAGGGCAAACCGTCGCCGCGTAAGCAAACCGGGGCGCAACAACCCGAGGACCCCGCAAATGGCGGCAAGGGCGACCGTGCCGATCGCGCAGCGCCAGAACACCACGTTCAGTGTCGGCTGGCCGGAGACCAGCACGAACCAGCCGATCGTTCCGGAAATCAGCATGGCGGCGGTCATTTCGATCGAGCCGGTGCGGATTGTCTTGTCCATGGGGCTGTGTCTCCTTCAATGTGATGTGCGAAGAATATGAGACGCGGTATCAGATCTCCATGGAGTTTATTAGGGTATATGCTATCATCGCTTCATAATCTTAGGCGTTTTGAGCGGATTTATGATTATGGATGATACAGACAGGCGCATTCTGTTGCTTCTGGCGGAGAACGCCCGGTTGTCGCTGAAGGAGTTGGCCGCAGCGACGGAGCTGTCGTCCCCGAGTGTGGCCGAGCGGCTGCGCAAGCTGGAGGAGCGCGGCGTCATCGACGCCTTCACCATCGACGTCAATCCACAGCATTTCGGCTATTCGCTGCAGGCGATCGTGCGGGTACGCCCGCTGCCCGGCCAGTTGCATATCGTCGAGCGCCTGATCCAGGAGATGCCGCAATGCGTCGAGTGCGACAAGGTCACCGGCGACGACTGTTTTATTGTCCGGCTCTACCTGCGCTCGATGGAGGAGCTCGACACATTGCTCGATGGCATCGCCGAACGGGCGCAGACGAACACCTCGCTGGTGAAGGCCACGCCCGTCAGGCGGCGGCTGCCGGGACTGTTGCCGTAGCCGCGGCCTCAGGGGCCCGTGGCGATCAGAACTCGGCCATTGGCGATAGCCGACCGGGTCCTGACAGCGTGGGGCCGGCCTTGCTGCGCAGCATGAACCGCAGTTCACCCTCTTCGGCTACCGCCTCGCCCTGCCAGTCGAGTCTGTCGGGCGGAAACGCCACGTCGACCTTTGCCGGTCGGATGCCGAGCGCCTGCAGGATCGCGGTCAGTGCAGGGAGCTGCGCGGCGACGACGTCGAGCAGTTCGAAGGTGCCATCTTCCCGATCGCGCCAGGCGACGATCGAATGTTGCTCCGGCAAGTGGCTTAGCTTTAGTCCGTCGAGCATCGCGGCGTTCAGCAGGAACATGGTGGACTGCTGCGTGACGGCAAAGCGCTGTGAAACCGCTACGCGATCCGCCAGAAGACGCCGAACCAGCGCGAGGTCATCCGCATGGCCGAGGTCGATCGCCCGCGCCGATGGCGGTCCGTCCGGAATTTGCGGCGCCGGACCGCGAAAGCGGTGCTCCAGCACGATCGCAAATCCATAGCGCTCGTAGAGGGCCGGCTTGTCGGTGTAGAGCGAAACTGCCTCGAAACCGTGTGCATCGCAGCGTTCGAGGGTGCGACGAATGAGGTCCCTGAACAGCCCGCGGCCGCGATACTCCGTCCGCACGGCGCCGGACTGCAGGCCGGCCGCCTTCACCATCCGCCCGTCGATCATGAGCGGCATGGAAAATGCGGTGAAGTTGGCGATACACCGTCCGCCCGCATCGAAATAGGCCGACGGCATGCTGCTGGGGTCTGGACCGCCCAGCCGGTCGAGCGGGTCAAGATCGATGCCGAACACGTCATCGAGCAGATCCTTGAAGGCGGCCCACCCGGCGGGATCGGCGAAAAAGTCCTCGCGATGGATCAAGCCGGTGCGGTCGTTCATTGCACGCCGGTCGAGCCGAAGCCGCCGGCGCCGCGACCAGTCTCGCCGGCAATTGCGGCCTCTCGCACCGCCACCTGCACCACGGGGGCGATCACCATCTGGGCGATGCGCATGCCGCGTTCGACGACGAACTTCTCGTCGCCCAGATTGATCAGCAGCACCTGCACCTCGCCGCGATAGTCGCTGTCGATCGTGCCGGGCGTGTTGAGGCAGGTGATGCCGTGCTTGAAGGCGAGCCCGGAGCGTGGCCGGACCTGCCCTTCGTACCCCGCGGGGATTTCGAAGACGAAGCCGGTCGGCACCAATACCCGCTTGCCCGGACGGATCACCAAGCGGTCGCCCTCGCTGATCGCTGCCCGCAGGTCCATCCCCGCCGCGCCGGCGGATTCATAGGTCGGCAGGTCGAGGCCGTCGCCATGCGGCAGGCGGACAAGATTGAGGGTCGGAATGGCGGTCGCTTTGGTCATGGTCATGAATGCATAAACCGTCCGCGGGTTTCCTCCGTCAATTTGCAAATCGCCGAGGAAACCAGTAGAAGGCGCGCGATCAACAGGAAATTCAGAGAGCATGGCCGAAAGTCTCGCCGAGGCGGTCTCCCGCCGCCGCACATTCGCAATTATTGCGCATCCGGATGCCGGTAAAACGACCCTCACAGAAAAGCTGCTCTTGTTCGGTGGCGCGATCCAGCTTGCCGGCGAGGTCAAGGCGAAGAAGGACCGCATCCAGACCCGTTCGGACTGGATGAAGATCGAGCGCGAGCGCGGCATCTCGGTCGTCACCTCGGTGATGACCTTCGAGTACGAGGGCAATGTCTTCAACATCCTCGACACGCCCGGCCACGAGGACTTCGCCGACGACACCTACCGCACGCTGACGGCGGTCGACGCGGCCGTCATGGTCATCGACGCCGCCAAGGGCATCGAGCCGCGCACCTTGAAGCTGTTCGAGGTGTGCCGCATGCGTGACATCCCGATCATCACCTTCATCAACAAGATGGACCGCGAGAGCCGCGACGTCTTCGAGATCCTCGACGAGGTGGAGGAGAAGCTGGCGCTCGACTGCGCGCCGGTCACCTGGCCGATCGGCCGCTCGAAGACCTTCTGCGGATCCTACCATCTGGGCACCAACGAGGTGCGCGGTGCAGACACGCAGGAACGCCTCACCAAGGTCAACGACCCGGAAATGGCGTCGCATCGCCTGCCCGAGAACGAGCGCGAAGCCTTCATCGAAGAACTGACGCTGGCGATCGAGGCCTGCAAGCCCTTCGACAAGAAAGCGTTCCTCGAAGGCCACCTGACGCCGGTCTTCTTCGGCTCGGCTCTGCGCAATTTCGGCGTTCGCGATCTTATCAACGCGCTCGGCGCCTATGCGCCGCCGCCGCGCGACCAGGTAGCGGACACCCGCACCGTGCATGCGGCGGAAGACAAGATGACGGCCTTCGTCTTCAAGATCCAGGCGAACATGGACCCCAACCACCGCGACCGCATTGCCTTTGCCCGCGTCTGCTCCGGCAAGCTGGAGCGCGGCATGAAAGCCCGGCTTGCGCGTACCGGCAAGCAGCTCGGGCTCTCCGCGCCGCAGTTCTTCTTCGCCTCGCAGCGGCAACTGGCGGATACGGCCTATGCCGGCGACGTCGTCGGCATCCCGAACCACGGCACGCTGCGCATCGGCGACACGCTGACCGAAGGCGAGGCGCTTGTCTTCGAGGGCGTTCCGAACTTCTCGCCGGAAATCCTGCGCCGCGTCCGGCTCGAGGACGCGATGAAGGCAAAGAAGCTGAAGGAAGCGCTGCATCAGATGGCGGAAGAAGGCGTCGTTCAGCTCTTCTCGCCGGAGGACGGTTCGCCCGCGATCGTCGGCGTCGTCGGTGCACTGCAGCTCGACGTTCTGAAGGAGCGTCTGCAGCAGGAGTACGGCCTGCCGGTTTCCTTCGAGATGTCGCGCTTCTCCGTCTGCCGCTGGATCTCCGCCGACAATCCGGCCGATCTGGAAAAGTTCGTCACCGTGCGCCGCGGCGATATCGCTCGCGACCTCGACGGCGATCCGGTGTTCCTGGCGCAGGACGCGTTCTCGCTGCGCTACGAGCATGAGCGTTATCCGGCGATCAAGATGGCCGCGATCAAGGAGTACCACGTCGCCAAGGCGGCGTGATGTCGAGGGTCACTGAAGCGCCCTGACGATGAACCAGACGCCGGCGCCGACGAGAAGCGCGCCGGCGATTCGTCCGATCCGGTCGCCGCGGGGCAAGAGCTTTTCCGCCAGAACGAAGAACGCGATCGCTGCGATCCAGAGGATGTTCATCACCCCGCCGACGAACAAGAGCAGCATCAGCGGCCAGCAACAGCCGACACAATAGGTACCATGGCGTACGCCCATGGCAAAGGCGCCGGCCGGATCGCGCCGGAAGCCGCCGGTCGCCTGCAGAAAAGCGACCGGAGCCCGGCATTTCGAAAGGCAGGCGTATTTCAGCGGGGTCCACTGGTAGGCGCCGGCGACGATCAGCAGCACTCCGTCGAGGACGGTGCTGCGGCTTTCCATCATCGGTGTCAGCAGAAGTGAGCGCTCCAGCAGCCACTGGCCGAACGTGGCGGCGAGCGAGAACAGGAGCCAGACCGCGAGATAGCCGGCGGCGAAGATGCCGGTTGCAGCAAACGGCATGCCCTGCGCCTCTGCATGCCGCCCGACCCGTGCATAGAGAAGGACCATCGGCGCGGCGGACGGCAGCATCATGCCGACCATCATCACGAACCACATGGTGAACACGAGTGCGGCGTCGCCGGGGCTCCAGGCAAGCCGGCTTGCCACCGTCGCCGCCATGCCGGGCATGTCCATCCCCGGCATGGCTTCCATGCCATCCATCGGCATGCCGCCCATCAACCGAGCCAGTGAGAGAAGGTAGAGCCACGCAAGCGCCGAGATCGCTGCAAGGCACAGGGCAACGATGGTGCGGTCTCGCCTGAGGACCGTGTCGAATGCCGAAGGCGCCATGGCCTCACCTGAGCCTAGTGGACGACCCCGGTTTCGGTCATGTGGAGGCGGGCGAAATGGGCATGGCTGTCGGCGAGCGACAGCGTCAGCGGGCCCTTGATTTCCGCCCAGCCGCGGCCGACTTCGCAGGTATCAAACTCGAAGCCCTGCGGCATGGTGAGTCGGACACGGTGTTTGTCACCTGTTACCGGGTTGAGGATCGGCTCGCCACGCGCGTCGATCCATCCTGGAACTCCGATCCGCGCCGTCCGCTTGTCGACGTCGACGTCGAAGTCGATCTGCGCGTAGACCGGTTCGTGCACCGTGTCGAAGGTCGTGGCGAAGACGGCGAAGAAGGTGGCGCCGGGCTCAGTGTCCTGGCCGCTCATGATGCGGAGCAGGGCGTCGCGCTGTTCCGGCGTGGCGCGTTCGTCGATGATCGGCACGCACTGCCCGTGGCCCTCGTGGATCGCGCCCGGCCAGGTCGCGATCATTGCGATCCGCAGCCCGTCGAGCCTGGTGTCCCCATGAAAACCGCTTTCGATGTCGATTGCCCCGGCCGACTGGCAATCGCCATGCGTCGGAAGGTCGTTGAACTGGCAGGGACAACCATAGGCACAATTGCACTGAATGAATTCACGTCCTTGGAGTTTCCATTTGACGCTCGCCATGACGCCCTCCAATGCCCGGGAATGTTAATATTAGAAGGCGCTGATTAAATACCTGCGCCTTCTGCTTGTCCAGCAAAGGAGTTGTAAGAGCAGGCCTTGCCAGCACAGACTGCGGCTTGAGCGCGTTACCAAACGGCGTGGCGACGCAATGATCACGCCGCGTCGAAGCGTCGATACGCTTGCGTCCAGGCGCTAATCCTTTTGCCGCTTGGGGAAATGTCTCAGCTCCTCGACCCACGGCAATGCCGAGCTGCACCAGATCTGCATCGTCGGCACCAATGCCCGACGCTGGTTGATCGTGCCGAGGCGGATTGTCACCTCATCCGGAGGATCGCCTTCTCCGGTCCGATAACACGGCGAGCCGCAGCGGGGGCAGAAATACTGCAGGCTCCTGTTGCCGCTTTCGCCGATCTTCACGTAGACCGAGGGCTCGCCGCTCGTCAGGCGGAAATCCTCGTGTGCGGCAACGGTGCTGACGCGATAGGCAGAGCCGGTAAGTCGCTGGCAATCGCTGCAATGGCAGATCGACACCACTTCGGGCTCGATCTCCGCCTCGTAGGTGATGTATCCGCAGTGGCATTGGCCGTCGATTTCCATCCCATCCTCCCGTCAAGCATGGGGAGGAGGATAGGTCGAGGGACCATCAGTTCAATGCGTCGGCCTGAGGAGGTACGCCGTTCGCGCCTTGCGATTGCTTATCGGCATTGCCCGCGCCTCCGACGCTGCCCTGCGCCAAGCCATTGGCTCGGCGTGCCGTCAATCGTCGATCCTCACGGTTCTGGCGCCGACATGAAGCTTTCGTCCGGCGCCCCAGCCGTGGATGGCAGCGCCGACGCCGAGAAGCACGAAGAGAACCGCGCTGGCTTGGAAGCTTCCCGTCCAGCTGTGGATGAGGCCGACGATCAGCGGGCCGACGGCAGCAAGCAGGTAGCCCACGCACTGCGCCATGCCGGAGAGATGCGCGGCGACATGCGCATCGGGCGAGCGAAGCACGATTGCGGTCATTGCGACGGCGATCAATCCACCCTGGCCGACGCCTTGCAGCGCAGCCCAGAACCATGCGGTCGACAGCGGGGCAAAAAGGAGGCCCAGCAGGGCGATCACGGCAATGGCGCAAAGCGCCACGTGGATCAGCCGCTGGTCCTTGCCTCGGACAGCGATCTGCGGTGCGACGATGCAGGCCGCCGACTGGACCATGACGGACATCGAGACGATGGCGCCCGCGGTGACGCCATCGAGCCCGCGCTCCCGCAAGATTGGCACCAGCCAGCCAAAAACGCAGTAGGCGAGGGCGGACTGCAAGCCCATGAAAAGCGTGACCTGCCACGCCAGGCGGTCGCGCCACAGACCTTCGACCCGGAAACCGGTGCGCCGTCCGGCCCGGTCGACGGACATCGCCTGGGGAAGCCAGATCAGGCCGACGATGACGGCGGGGACGGCCCAGATCGCCAGCGCAGCATTCAGCGAGCCTCCGAACGCCTGCGCGGCGGGGATGGAAAGTCCGGCGGCGGCGGCAGCGCCGCCACACAGGGCCATTGTGTACAAGCCGGTCATCGAAGCCGTGCGGTCGGCAAAATCGCGCTTTACCAGTCCGGGGAGGAGGACGTTGCCAACGGCAATGCAGGCGCCGGCGAGCGCCGTTCCAAGGAAGAGGAGGGGGATCGAGGATAGTCCGCGCAGGGCGGTGCCCAGCGCCAGCAGCAAGAGAACCGCGAGCAGCGTGCGCTCGCTGCCGATCCTCTGCGCGAGGCGTGCTGCGATCGGCGAGAACAGGCCGAGGCAGACAACCGGCAAGGTGGTCAGCAGGCTCACGCCGAGTGGGGAAAGCTGCAGCGTGCTGCGGATCTCCGGCAGAAGTGCCGAGGCGCTGGAAAAGACTGGCCGCAGGTTGAATGCGATCAGCACGAGACTGGCCCCGAGAATGACGCGGGAAAGGCCGTTGCCCGTTGCTGGCGGCGCAGGCGGCGGAACGCTGTCCGCTTCCGCGTCGATCAGTTGGCGGTCGATATCCTCCACGGTGGTGTCCGCGTCCTTGAGATGTAGGTTCATGATTTCGCCATTTGATCGAGAGCGGCAGTTATGGGGTGCATGAAGCGTCGCACGGCGGCATCTGCCTTTTCGGGCTCGCCGGTTTCTATGGCGTCGACGATGTCGGCGTGGGCCTGCATGTCGGGCTCGGGCAGGTCGTCGCCCAGCGTGGCCTCGATCGTTTCCGCGATCGATTGCGAGAAGAACTCGTAGATCTCGACCATCGCCCGGTTGCCCGAAGCAGCGATTACCGCCTTGTGGAAAGCAAGATCACGTTCGATGAATCCCGCGCGATCCGTGCCGTCGAAGTTGCCGCGGCGGGCGAGAAGCGTACGAAGCCTCGCGATAATCTCGGGCGTCTGGCGGAGAGCCACAAGGCGGGCTGCTTCCACCTCGAGGGCCAGACGTGCTTCGAACTGGTCGCGGAGGCTTGCGCTCCGCGCCACGCTCATACGGGGTGCGGGATCGACCGTCGTGAGCACATAGGTGCCAGAGCCCTGGCGCGTTTCGAGGTAGCCCTGTGCGGCAAGGGCGCGCACAGCCTCGCGCACCGTTCCGCGGCTTACCGCCAGCATGGCCGACAACGAGGCCTCGTTCGGCAGCCGGTCGCCAACGCGCCATTGCTTGGCGACGATCTCCTTGCGGATCGCCGCAGCTGCGGTTTCTGCGAGGTTGCTTCGGTGCACCGATTCCATAGCACATTCATCAAGTCATCAGATGACTCGATGAATAGAGATGCTGCGCGGATCGGTCAATTGCCCACCAAAGAGAAAAGGGCCGCGTGCGACCCTTTTCGTTGGTTTCGGGCTTATGGCCGGCCTTGCCGCTCAAGACATGTCAAGGCAGGAACGAATAAGGCCAGTCAATGTGCGGGCTTGATGAAGGAGCCGTTTTGCAGCTCGCGCATCGCCTGCTGCAATTCCTCCCGCGTGTTCATCACGATCGGTCCATGCCAGGCGACCGGTTCCTGGATCGGCTTGCCGGTGACGAGCAGGAAGCGGATGCCCTTTTCGCCTGCCTGCACCGTCACGTGGTCGCCGGTGTCGAAGACCACCAGCGTGCGGTTTCCGGAGAGATCGCGGATGTTCAGCTCCTCGCCCTGGTACTCCTTCTCGACCTTGACGCCGAACGGCTTCGAGGCGTCGCGGAAAGTGCCGGAGCCGGCGAAGATGTAAGCGAAGGCTGACCGATAGGTGTCGATCGGAATCGTCTTCTTCTGGCCCGGCGCAACCGAGATGTCGAGATAGACCGGCTCGGCCGCGATGCCGTCGACGGGACCCTTCCTGCCCCAGAAGTCGCCGCTGATGATGCGCACTGCCGTGCCGTCATCGTCGACGACCACCGGAATGTCGGCGGACTTGATGTCCTGGTAGCGCGGCGCGGTCATCTTCAGCGACGACGGCAGGTTGGCCCAGAGCTGGAAGCCGTGCATGCGCCCGGCGAAATCGCCCTTCGGCATCTCCTGGTGCAGGATGCCGCTTCCGGCGGTCATCCACTGCACGTCGCCGGCGCCCATGGTGCCTTGGTTGCCGAGGCTGTCGCCGTGCTCGACGGTGCCGGCGAGCACATAGGTGATCGTCTCGATGCCGCGATGGGGATGCCAGGGGAAGCCGCGGATGTAGTCGTTGGGATCGTCGTTGCGGAAGTCATCCATCATCAGGAAGGGGTCGGTCATCGACGGGTCACCGAAGCCGAAGACGCGATGGAGCTTGACGCCGGCGCCTTCCATGGCGGGGCGGGCGATGCTCTCGTGCTTGACGGGGCGTATGGACATGCAAGGGGTCCTTTCAATGGTTCATCACTTGCAGGCGAATATAGTGCGGCTCGGACGGGTAAGAAATTGTGGACGACTGAAACGCAGTGTTCACCAAACGCCCTCTCGCAGGGTGCGGAAATGGCGACGGAACCGGTCCAGAATGGCGCATATGGTTTCCGGCCCGTTTACTTTCGTTAACGCATTTTTACCTTTTTTCGATGATTCTGCTCCGAGCACCGGGTCAATGCGTTCGTCCACCTTTCGGCCGGAAGGCCGGCAGAAAGCGAGTGAAGCCAATGTGCCGATGGGCAGCCTATCGCGGTAAACCGCTTTATCTCGAGGAACTCGTCTCCTCGCCCGCCCATTCGCTGATCGAGCAGTCCCATTGCGCGACCCGGGCGAAGACGGCGACGAACGGCGACGGTTTCGGGATTGCCTGGTATGGCGAGCGGCCGGAGCCGGGGCGCTACCGCGACATCCTGCCGGCCTGGTCGGACTGCAACCTGAAGAGCATCGCCCGGCAGATTCGCTCGCCGCTGTTTCTCGCCCATGTACGCGCGGCAACCGGCGGCGGCACGCGGCGCGACAACTGCCATCCCTTCGTCCACGGCGCCTGGTCGTTCATGCACAACGGCCAGATAGCCGATTTCGAGCACCTGCGCCGGCCGATGGAGTCGATGCTCGACAATGACCTCTATGCCGCCCGCACCGGTGCGACCGACTCGGAGTTGCTGTTTTTGCTCGCCATGCAGTTCGGCCTCGAACGCGACCCGCTCGCCGCCATGGCCGAGACGATCGGTCTGGTCGAGCGGCTGGCGGCGCAGCTTGATCGCAAGGTCCTCGTCCGCTTCACCGCCGCCTTCTCCGACGGACGCACCCTTTATGCCGTGCGATACGCCACCGATTTCCGCGCCCCGACGCTGTATGCCGCGCCGATGGACCGGACGGGCGGCTACTGCCTCGTCTCCGAGCCGCTCAACGACGACACCGATGCCTGGGTTGAAATCCCCGACGGCAGCGCCGTCGTGCTCGGCGAGGACGGGATCGACGTGCAGCTCTTCGCGCCTGACAGCCGCGCCGCGCAGGCCAAAGACCAGGAACTCGCCGTCGTCGGCTGACGCGTCGCGCCGGGAGACGCGGCGGATCGTAGCCGATGGGGCGGTGCGTCACGGCAGGGAGGCGAGCCTTTCGGCGATCAGCGCCGCCAGGCGCGTGGCGACATCGGTCTTGGAGAGGTCCGGCCAGGCGTCGATGCCGTCCTTGGAAACGATCCTGACGCTGTTACGGCTGCCGCCCATGATGCCGGTTTCCGGTGAAACATCATTGGCGACGATCAGGTCGGCGCCCTTGCGCTTCAGTTTTTCGCGCGCGTTCGCCTCCACGTCCTGCGTCTCGGCGGCAAAGCCGACGACAAGCTTCGGGCGTTGGGCATGATGGCCGACCGTCTTCAGGATGTCCGGGTTCTCGGCAAGCTGCAGCGGCGGCGGGGCCTCGCCCGGCTTCTTCTTGATCTTCTGCGCGCCGGCCGCAGCGGCGCGCCAGTCGGCGACGGCCGCGACCATCACGGCGATGTCGGCGGGAAGCGCTGCGACGACCGCCTCCAGCATCTCCTCGGCCCGCTCGACATGCACCGTCGTGACACCGGCGGGGTCCGCAATCTCGACCGGACCGGAAACGAGGGTGACATCCGCACCGAGCTTCGCGAGCGCGGCGGCGATCGCGTGGCCCTGCCGGCCGGAGGAGCGGTTGGCGATGTAGCGCACCGGGTCGATCGGCTCGTGCGTGGGGCCGGAGGTGACGACCGCCTTCTTGCCGGCAAGCGGCTTCGGGCCGCCGTCCAGATGCGCCTCGATGGCGGCAACGATCTCCAGCGGTTCGGCCATGCGTCCGAGCCCCGCCTCGCCACCCTCGGCCATCTCGCCCGCATTCGGCCCGACGAAGCGGATGCCGTCGCCGGCAAGCGTCTCGGCGTTGCGCAATGTGGCGGGATGCGTCCACATCTTCGGGTTCATCGCCGGCGCGATCAGCACCGGGCGGTCGGTCGCCAGAAGCACGGTCGAGGCGAGGTCGTCGGCCAGGCCGTTCGCCATCTTCGCCATCAGGTCGGCGGTGGCCGGCGCCACGACGACGAGGTCGCAGTCGCGCGCCAGGCGGATATGGCCGACGTCCTGCTCGTCCTCGCGGGAAAACAGCTCGGTGAACACATGGCCGGATGACAGCGCGCCGACGGCGAGCGGGGTGACGAACTGCTGCGCGCCGGCCGTCATGACCGGCACCACCGTCGCGCCACGCTCGCGCAGCCTGCGGATCAGGTCGAGGCTCTTGTAGGCGGCGATGCCGCCCGAGATGATCAGAAGAATGCGCTTGTCCTTCAAGGTCATGAGCCGGTTCCATCCATGGCGATCTGGCCCCGCCGTCGGGGCAGGGGCAGCGAGGTTCCTAGCGCATAACCGCACAAACGGGAACGGATTTCCACAAGGTCGCGGATTGGCCGATCGTGAAGCATTGCCTCGTAAGGCAGGCCGGGAGGGGCGATGCGCTTCGCCATCAGTTGCCCTCGTCGGGAATGTTCAGCAGGTAGCCGCAGGCCTTGCAATGAACCGCATCGGCATCATGGCGACGCAGCCCGCATTGCGGGCACGGGAAGATAACCTTGGGCGGGCGCACGATCGTCTGCGCCAGTCGCACGAACAGCGAGATGCCGATGATCATCGTCACGATCGAGGTCAGCTTGCCAAGCGGGCCCGGCAGCGTGATGTCGCCGAAACCCGTGGTCGTCACGGTGGCGACGGTGAAATACAGCGCATCGATGAAGCCGCTGACGTGCTCGCCATAGAAGAAGGTCGAGTAGACGAAGCCGGTGACGATAAACAGGAAGATCAGGAAGTTGATGCAGGCCTGGATCGTGTCCTCGTACTCGCTGTAGCCCCGCCGTTTCAGGATCAGCGAGAACAGCCGGCTCTGGCTGATCGCCCAGATGCGCAGTGCCCGCAGGAAGGCGAAGTTGGCGAGCTGGTTGGGAAAGAGCAGGGTGGCGAGGATAAAGAGGTCGACCCAGGTCATCGGCCGGCCGAGCCAGTAGCGCAGGCTCGGCGCCACCAGCATGCGCGCGACCAGCTCGAGCGCGATGATGACGGTGACGGCGTAGTCGACCAGCAGATAGGCGTTGCCGGCGCGCAGGTACGGTCCCATCAGGAAGAAGACGATGATGGCGAGGTCCACCATCATCATGGCGAACTGAAACGCCAGCGCGCGCGGATGGCTGCCATAGTAGAGACTGCGCAGATGACGGCGAAGTGCTGCCATCAGCGGCACGGCCGCCTCGTCAATGTTCCGTCGCTCAGCCATGCAGCCAATCTAGCCGTCGCCGTATCCCGGTCAAGCGGGCCCGCCGGGATGCGCGGGTCTCGGTTACCTCGCTCCGGATGTCGTTGGATCCGATTACCCGGGCGTGCGGCCCCCGGCGCTCCCGGGCATCGAGGGCCTGAGCGCAATGCGTCTTGACCTCAGAGGATGAAGTCCGACTTGCGCATCGCCAGGCTCAAGTCGAGCATGATGGAGAAATCGGCCTTTCCATCGCCGTTGACGTCGCCATAGACAAAGGTGTCGCCGTTCTTATTTTCGTAGCGCAGCTCACCGGCGGTCTTCGTGAATTTCTTGGTCCCGATGAAATCGAAAGCCTGGTTGCCGGCGCCCTTGCTGCTGGCGTCGATCACGGAAAGATCGATCTTGTCCTTCTGGGACCTGCTGAAGTCGTAGATCGTGTCCCGACCGGGAGACGATACCGTCGAATCCTTGACGGATCTGAAGACGAATGTGTCTGCACCGGTGCCCCCGTAGAGCTTGTCGGCGCCGAGGCCTCCTTCGATCCGGTCGTCTCCAGCGCCGCCCTTGAGAACATTGTTGCCGCTGTTGCCCGTAAGTGTGTCGCTGCCCTGGCCGCCGGTGGCGTTTTCGAAGTTCCGGATCAGGAAGTTACCGTAGCCGGACTTGACGGTATAGGCACCGTTGAGGCCGACCGTTACCTTCGAGGCGAAAGCGGAGAAGTCGACCGTGTCGAAATCCTTGTACGACGAACTGGAAACCTGGGAGCCGCCGTCGATCACCACAGTCATGGTCTTGTCGGCAAGGCGGCTGAGCTTGATCGTGTCAGCATCGCGTCCGAGGCTGACATAGTTGGCGCCGCCGCTGCCCAGCACGACCGTATCATTACCCCGGTCTGCGTCGATCGTGCCGAC
This sequence comes from Mycoplana sp. 10N416, assembly GCF_056394765.1. Lineage (NCBI taxonomy): Bacteria > Pseudomonadati > Pseudomonadota > Alphaproteobacteria > Hyphomicrobiales > Rhizobiaceae > Mycoplana > Mycoplana sp. 10N416. Next base: position 363,621 of record NZ_JBFTIM010000004.1, read on the forward strand.
CCAACCCGCGCCCGTTTTGATGGTGTCGTTTCCGTGACCGGCAAGGAGGCTGTCCACGTCTCCGGCGACCACGATATTGTCTTGGCCTTTCCCGGCGAAGACGACGCCCGCACCACCAGCGCCAACGGTGACGAAATTGTTGCCGTCACCAACGTTGATGGTTTCGACAAAGCCACTTTTGGTGACCACGGTGTCATTGCCCCCTGCAAGATGCAGGGCTCCGACGAATGTCGCGCCGACGGTGATCTTGTCGATCCCGGAACTGCCGGTGATGACGCCTACCTGCGCCTTGTTGAGATTGACCGTGTTGCCGCCCGCGTTGCTCAGGGCGATGTGCTCGATGTACCTGTCTCCACCGGTGGTGGCGTCGTTGATGACGGCGTTCGCGTTGCCGGAAACGCGCAGGAGCGCGATGCCCCAATCGGAGCCGGCAAGGGCAAAGGTTGCGGTGCGTGCCGTCGCGTTGAGCGGAATCCAGACGTCGGCGATCAGGAGATGGCGATCAGCACTCCAGGAATAGGCATCGGCCCCGATCGAAAAACTCGAAGAGCCATTCAGTTCTATTTCCACGTTCGATGAAATCTGCCCCATCTGCAATCCTCTCAGAGCAAAGCCGCGTCGATCGCTGCGTTAGATTGCATAACGGTCGACGACACATCCCCCGATCGGGGGATGCGTGGCTCTGCTTATCGAGAGATCCCCGCGGCCAGCCGTATGATGTCCTTTTGACTCGTCGTTCCCGTCTTGGTGAAGATGGATTTCAGCTGCGAACGGATCGTCTCGCGTTTGACGCCGGCATTTCGGGCTATTTCTGTGATGCTCAGGCCGGCCACGATCTCGGAGAACACCCGCGTTTCGGCAAGCGAAAGCCCGTATGAAGCGGCGATCTCCAGAAGGGTCGGTTTCAGATTGCCGCGCGTGTCGCCGATCAGAATAGCGACCATCGGTCCCGCGAAAAACTGCAGCACCCGGCTTCCGCCAAACCGTATGAAGCGCATACCGGGTTGCGGCGCGTAAGTGACCTCTGTCGTCTGCCCGGAGCGGCCGTGATTAAACATGGCCTGCAATGACATCTGCAGGTCACGATCCTGGAATCGTATCCGACCCATCACATCGAGGCCAACCGGCTCACCGGCAGCAAGCACCTGTTGGCCTGCAGCCGATACCCTCACCACCCTCAGATCGTCATTGACGACGATCAGTCCCAGACCGCTGGCATCGCCGACGCCTTCGCCGAGATCCAGTGCTGCGGCGTGGAACTCACCGGAGCGATAATAACGAAACGCCCGCTTCAAATGTGGCGCGATCTGCGTGAGCGTGTCGGCGCGGGCAAGGTTGCGGTCAACATCCTTGTCGTCTGTCAGCGTGCTCAACAGGAAGTAGCAGGCGTTGTCCCTGTGCAGGGTCAGGCCGAGGCCGGTCTCAAGTCCGTTGCGGCGAATGTAGTCATTATAATATTCGCTTCGATTGAATTCGTCGCGGGACACAATCGCTTCACCGATGATACCCCTGCCGATTGGAGTTACAGCGACCTTTCTCATCCACGGATTGAGATTGCTGTAGTAGCTTTCATAGTCGCCCAGAGCCTTCTCGCGACCCTCCGATCCGGATACGTAGGCCATGGCCCCGGCGTTCGCGCGCATGTCATGAAAAAACAGGGTGGAAAGCGCCCCGGGAGAGGCGCCGTTCAGTTCGTCCAGAAAGCTCTGCCAGCTTGTTTCCCCCAGCAGCGCCGCGTAGATCGTCGCAACCAGTTCATCTGTCCGTCCTTTCACATCTCTCAAATCTTCTCCCCTCCGCAGAAGCGTGTTGCGCTCTTGGGTTCCTGACGTCCAACGTAGCGATCACGCGAACAGCCCGTCAGAGCCACGCCAGATTCGCGACTTTACTTTAAATTGAAATGAAGTGTGGTCGACAATCAAATTGACGAGGCCCAGACGATCGAACTGGTTGGCACGTGTCAGCAAGTATCGTCGCCTACAAGGAGGCGGCATACGGCGCATCTGCTTGCCGAACGGCTCCGGCAGCACCGGGGCGCTGAGATCGTCGGGCAACCAAATGCCTGATCCCAAGCCGGTCAGGCGATAATCAAGGTGATCGCGGCGAGATTTGGCTTTGCAGTTCGCGCGTCCGGCAAAAAACGACAGGGGCGCGCTTGCGCCCCTGCCTTGGTGGTCCGTGGTTCCCGCCTACAGCCGGATGACCGGCATAGGCCGGTGCTATTCGACGGCCGCCTGTTCGGTTTCCGTGGGCAGGTCGGTGCCCGGCTCGGTCGGTTGCTCGACGACATCCGTCGGTTGTTCGACGTCGGGCTCGGTCGGTTGCTCGACAACGTCTGCCGGCTGTTCGACGTCGGGTTCGGTCGGCTGCTCGACGACGTCTGTCGGTTGCTCGGTGTCCGGCTCGGTGACCACATCCGTTGGCTGTCGGGATGCCAGTTCCTCGCGCACCTGATCGATCTTGCCGACCGAGGGGCCGACGCCGAGAACGCCCTTCGCCCAGTCCATCACTTGCGGATCGACAACCGCCGGTTCGCCCGGCAGCGCCGTATTGATGTTCTTGTTGGCGGCCGAAAGCAGGGCGGCGCTCAGGGCCTCGTCGCTCAGCGCCGGATCGACCGGCACGGCGTCGACGCCGTTTTCCAGCTCGAATTGTGCATAGGCCGTCACATAGGCGCGGATTGCGGCCATGCGCGGATCCTGCGAATTCATGTAGGCGTGGTAGTTGCGCTTCAGCGAATTCAGGCTGCCAAGCTTGGCCGACAGCGGCTTTTCCGCCTGCGCCTGTTTCAGCTTGGCGGTCGTCGTGGTGGGGCTTGTCGCCTTCCCGACCGACTTGGACGGTTTGGATTTTTCCACCGACGCCAGCTTGGTCTTTCCCTTGGCGTCATCTTTGCCGAAGAGCTTGCCGAACGCCCTGGCGATCGGATCCTTCTTTTCCTTGGTGTCGACCCGCGCGTGTGCGGTTTCGGACTTGCCCCGTGCGGAAGTGTTCTTGCCGCCGCTCTTGTCGCCCCCGCGGCCCTTGTCGCTACCGCCGCTCTTGTCACTGCCGCCGCTTTTACCGCCGCTCTTGTCGCTGCCGCCGCGATTGCCGCCGCTGTTACCGCCACCATTGTTGCCTTCCTTGGCGAAGGCGGACGCGGTGGTGAGCTTGGATGGATCCTTCAGGTCGAGACCGACCGGCACGGCGGCAAGCGTTGCGGACACGCAAGCCGCGAGGGCGAGGTTACTGATTCTGCGCATGGCGCATTCCTCCGAATCACTTTTGTTACACGCCCCGGTGGCATTGGAGCTGCATTTATTGCCAAATTTGTGGCAGGCCGGGCGATGTGCCGGGCCGATCGCGACGAGCCGAAGCCTGCTCCTTAAACCGCGATCAATTCGATAATATGAAGCTGTTAATTTTAGCGAGTTTGAAGATAGCGGGTCTGCAAGGAAGAAAGCAGTCGGACAGTTGGCGGTCGCGACGACACCGGCGCTGCGAGGCTTCCGCCAGAACGCGGAAAAAGGTTGCCGAAGGCCGCGCTAATCTGAGACAATCGCAAGTGGGAGATCCCGGCGCCCAGGCGCGCCTTCAGGACGCATCCCGGTATCCTGTTGAAGCATCGCTGATCCTGCCGTCCCGCAATGCCGGAGCGGCGGACAGTCGGCATTCCAGTTGTTTTGCAAACGCGAAGCCAGGAGGCCCTCACATGGTCACGTGGAAACCCGATCCAAGCTTCTATCCCTCGCCGCGCATGGCGATGAAAGCCGCACCCGAGACGCTGGCCTATGTAGCTGCGTTCGACCCGACGCGGGCCGTTCCGGACGAACTTGACGTCGTCGACGTCGATCCCGCCTCGGCGACCTACGGGCAGATTGTTCACACGGTTCCGATGCCCAATGTCGGCGACGAACTGCACCATTTCGGCTGGAACGCCTGCTCCTCCTGCCTCTGCCCCAACGCGCCGCATCCGCACGCCGAACGGCGCTACCTGGTCGTGCCGGGGCTGAAATCGTCGCGCATCCACATCCTCGACACCAAGCCGGACGGCCGCAGGCCGGCGATCGTCAAGGTGATTGAGCCGGGGGAGGTGGCCGAGCGGGCCGGCTACACGCGACCCCACACCATTCACTGCGGCCCGGAGGGCATCTATGTCGCAGCGCTCGGCAATCGCGAGGGAAAGGCGCCGGGCGGCGTCTTCCTGATGGATCACGAGACGTTCGAGGTCCGCGGGCAGTGGGAAATGGACCGCGGGCCGCAGGAGCTTTCCTATGATGTCTGGTGGCACCTCGGCCACGACACCCTCGTCACCAGCGAATGGGGGACGCCCGACACCTTCGAAAACGGCCTCGTCCCGGAAATCCTGCTCGGTGCGAAATACGGGCGCCGGCTGCATTTCTGGGACCTGCACAAGCGAAAGCACCTGCAGACGATCGATCTCGGTGACAAGTACCAGCTGGTGTTCGAGCTGCGCCCGGCGCACGACCCGACCAAGGCCTATGGCTTCGTCAATTCCGTGGTGTGCCTGGAGGATCTGTCCTCCTCAATCTGGGTCTGGCATCGCGACGGCGACAAGTGGGCGGTCACCAAGGTGATCGACATTCCCGCCGAGCCGGCCGATCCGGAACAGCTGCCGCCGATGCTGCAGGGCTTCAAGGCGGTACCGCCGCTCGTCACCGACATCGACCTGTCGATGGACGACCGGTTTCTCTACGTCTCCTGCTGGGGCACCGGCGACCTGCTGCAATTTGACGTCTCCGATCCGTTCAAGCCGAAGCAGACGGGCAAGGTGCGGATCGGCGGCATCGTCTCGCGCGCGTCCCATCCGGGTGCGAAGAACGGTGGCCTGAACGGCGGGCCGCAGATGGTGGAAATCAGTCGCGACGGCCGGCGCGTCTATTTCACCAATTCGCTCTATGGCGCGATCGACGAGCAGTTCTATCCCGAGGGCCTGACCGGCTGGATGGTCAAGCTCGACGCGGGGCCGGACGGCGGCATCGCCTTCGACGAAAAGTTCTTCGTCGAATGGCCGAAGTCGCACCGGCCGCACCAGGTTCGCCTGCAGGGCGGCGACTGCTCGTCGGACTCCTATTGCTACCCCTAGAGCATGTCTTCCGAAAGTGGGAACCGGTTTCGGGACAAGGACATGCGAAAGAACCTAAAGCGTGACAAGCGTATCTGCGCGTCACGCTTTAAAGCGAGAAGCTGGCGATGAACGCTCTGTGGCCATGGCTGCTGCTTGCGGGGCTCGGGGCCTTTCACGGCCTCAACCCGGCGATGGGCTGGCTCTTCGCCGTCGCGCTCGGCCTGCACCGGCAGAGCGCGGCCGCGGTGGTGGGGGCGTTGCCGGTCATCGCCCTTGGCCATGCGGCTTCGGTCGGACTGGTCGTCGGAGCCGTCGTCATGGCGGGCCTGTTCGTCGATCCGACGTTGGTGCGGACGGCGACGGGCGCGGTCCTCGTCGCCTGGGCCGCCTGGCACTATCTGTTCGGGCATCGCCAGCGCGTGCGTGTCGGCATGACGACGGGGCTGGCGGGGCTGGCGCTCTGGTCCTTCCTGATGGCGACCGCGCACGGCGCCGGGCTGATGGTGCTGCCGGCGCTGACACCGATCTGCCTTGCGGCCTCGCCGCTGGCGGCGGCGGGCGGCGGAAGCACGGCGGCGATGCTGGCGGCAGTCGCCGTGCACACCGGCGCGATGCTTTGTGCCATGGGCCTGGCCGCGCTTGCCGTCTACCGCTTCGTCGGGCTCGGCATCCTGCGCAGCGCCTGGGTCAATGTCGATGCCGTCTGGAGCGCGGTGCTGCTGCTGACGGGGGCGATGCTGATTCTATGGTAGCGCGACGGCAATCGCTACCCGACCACCCAGGCAATATAGATGAGGGCCGCCGCGATCACCCAGAGGGCGATCCGACCCGAGCGGCCGTGGCGAGCCTCGGACTTGCCGATCGCCTCCGCCGTGGCTGCGTCGAAGCGCAGGCCGTTCTCGGCCATGGCGGTGAGGTCGCGGGAGAATTTTTCGGTCTTGGCGGCGATCTCGGGTGCGGCCTCGGCCAGCCGCAGAGCGGCATGCGCGGCTTCGCGCAGGTCGGCGAGGATGCGCTTCGGGCCGAGATTGTCGCGGATCCAGCCGCCGACGACGGGCTCGGACGCCTTCCACATGTTGAAGCGTGGGTTCAGCGTGCGCGCCACGCCCTCGACGACGACCATCGTCTTCTGCAGCATGACGAGCTCGGTGCGCGTCTCCATGTCGAACAGTTCCGTCACCTCGAAGAGCAGCGTCAGCAGCTTCGCCATCGAGATCGTTTCGGCCGGCTGGCCATGGATCGGCTCGCCGATCGCGCGGATCGCCTGCGCAAAGCTCGACACGTCGTGGCGCGCGGGCACGTAGCCGGCCTCGAAATGCACGTTCGCCACCCGCACATAGTCGCGGGTGATGAAGCCGAAGAGGATTTCGGCGAGGAAGCGGCGCTCCTTGTGCCCGAGCCGGCCGACAATGCCCATGTCGACGGCGACGATATGGCCTTGCGCATCGACGAACAGATTGCCCTGGTGCATGTCGGCATGGAAGAAGCCGTCGCGCAGCGTGTGGCGCAGGAAGGACTGGATCAGCGTGTCGGCGAGCGCGTCGAGGTTGTGGCCGGCGGCGCGCAGGCCCTCGATGTCCGACATCTTCACGCCGTCGATCCATTCCATGGTGACGACGTCGCGCCCTGTGCGCTCCCAGTCGACAACAGGCACGCGGAAGCCGGGATCGTCCTTCGTGTTTTCGCCAAGCTCCGAGATGGCGGCGGCCTCCAGCCGCAGATCCATCTCGACGCGCGTCGTCTGCTCGAGCGTGCGTGTCACCTCGACCGGCTTCAGCCGTCGCGTCTGCGGCAGGAAGCGCTCCTGCAGGTGCGAGGCGGCGTACATCGCCTGGAGGTCGTGGGTGAAGCGCTGGCGCACGCCGGGACGGATGACCTTGACGGCGACGCGGCGCTCGCCCGTCGCGTCGCGCACGGTCGCCGGATGCACCTGGGCGATCGAGGCGGCGGCGATCGGTTCGCCGAAGCTGACATAGAGGTCGGAAACCGGACGGCCGAGCGAGCCCTCGACGGTGGCGACGGCGTCCGCCATCGGGAAGGTCGCCATGCGGTCCTGCAGCGCCGAAAGGTCGTCGGCGATGGCGACGCCGACCACGTCCGGCCGGGTGGCGAGAAACTGACCCATCTTGACGTAGGAGGGGCCGAGCCGTTCGATCGCGTGCGCGAGCCGGGCGCTGCGGCCTTCCTTGGCCGAGCGGCGGCGGGCGAACAGGCCGGCGACCTTCGAGAGGAACCGCGCCGAGGGCGGCATTTCCTGCACCGGCAGCTCCGAGACAACGCCTTCGCGCAATAATACCCAGCCGACGCGGGCCAGGCGGAAATAGGCGGCAGGCGTGGTCATGCGCGGCCACCGCGGGCGTCGGAGGCGCGGATGCGTGGCGCGCGGCGCGAGAGGAGCGAGGCGGTCGACGTGACGAAATCTGACCGCATCAGAGCTTCCAGCCGGAATGAAGGGCGGCGATGCCGCCGGTATAGTTGGTGAAGGAGACCCGCGAGAACCCGGCCTTGCGGATCATCTCGGCAAAGTCCTGCTGGTTCGGAAACTTGCGGATGGATTCGACCAGGTACTGGTAGGGTTCGGCCTCTCCGGTGATCATCTTGCCGAACTGCGGGATCGCCTTGAACGACCAGGCGTCGTAGAAGCGGTCGAGCAGCGGCACCTCGACTTCGGAGAATTCCAGCACGAGCAGCCGGCCGCCGCGCTTGAGCACGCGGTAAGCCTCCGAGAGGGCGACGTCGATGCGCGGCACGTTGCGGATGCCGAAGGCGATCGTGTAGGCGTCGAAGGAATTGGCCTCGAAGGGCAGTTCCTCGGCATTGGCCTCGACGAAATCGAGATTGGCGGAAAGCCCCTTCTTCGCCGCGCGATCGGCGCCGACGGCGAGCATCGAGCCGTTGATGTCGAGCACGGTGGCGTGCGCCAGCCGATCCGAGGCCTCGATGATGCGAAACGCGATGTCGCCGGTGCCGCCGGCGACGTCGAGCGTGCGGTAGGCCGGGTCCTTGCGCGGGTTGAGGGCGGCGATCATCGCGTCCTTCCAGGCCCGGTGCAGGCCGGCGGACATGATGTCGTTCATGATGTCGTAGCGCTTGGCGACCTTGTGGAAGACGTCGTTGACGAGCGCCTGCTTCTCGCCCGCACCCACCTGGCGGAAACCGTAGGAGGTTTCCATGCCGCCATTCGCCGACGTGCGTTCCCGATCGCTCATGCCTGTCTCCACCTGATGCGCCGCCGGCGGTGTGCCGCTCGCGCCGCGGTTGCGCGCCGGCGCGATTTCGGCCTGCGGCATCGTCGCGCTGGTATATAGAATAAAGATGGGCGATAGGGAATTGCCGGGCTGCGGCAAATGCGCCGCACGGTTAAATCCCTTCAAGGAGCTGACGATGCCGGAATTGCCGGAGGTGGAGACGGTCAGGCGCGGGCTGGCGCCGGTGATGGAGGGGGCGGTGATCGCGCGCGCCGAGCTTAGGCGACCGGACCTGCGCTTTCCGTTTCCCGATCGTTTCGCCGAGGTCGTCACCGGGCGAAGGGTGCTCGCGCTCGGGCGACGGGCGAAGTATCTGCTGATCGATCTCGAGGGTGGCGATGTCATCATCGCCCATCTCGGCATGTCGGGCTCCTTCCGCGTGGCGGAGGGGACGGGCGAGGCGGTGCCCGGCGATTTCCATGTGCCGCGCGGCAAGGACGAGCGGCACGACCATGTGGTGCTGCATCTTCAGGCCGAGGGTGGCCCGCGCCGTGTCATCTATAATGACCCACGCCGTTTCGGATTCATGGATCTCGCCCGGCGCGAGGCGCTCACCGAACATCCCTATCTGCGCGATCTCGGCGAGGAGCCAACCGGCAACGCGCTCGACGCGCTCTATCTCGCCGCGCGCTTCCGCGGCAGGAGCCTGCCGTTGAAGGCGGCGCTGCTCGACCAGAAGACGATCGCCGGCCTCGGCAATATCTATGTGTGCGAGGCGCTGTGGCGGGCGCATCTGTCGCCGGAGCGGGCCGCGGGCACGCTGGTGACGGCGGCGGGCAAGCCGAGAAAGGAACTCTCGCTTCTGACGGAGGCGATCCGCGCGGTGATCGCCGAGGCGATCGAAGCGGGCGGTTCGACGCTCCGCGACCACATCCGCGCCGACGGCTCGCTCGGCTACTTCCAGCATTCGTTTTCGGTCTACGATCGGGAGGGGCAAGCCTGCCGCACGCCCGGCTGCAAGGGCACCATCGGCCGCATCGTCCAGAGCGGGCGCTCGACATTCCAGTGTGCGGCCTGCCAGAAATAGCGTCTTGGTACGGACAAAGGCGGCTCGGTTGGGCGGCAGTCGTGCCGCCCGGCCAAAAGTGCAGAAAAGCCCGAATTCTGAATCGGTCCAGCGCATATGCCGGTGTGGCATTTCTTCAATTTGCGCGTTGACGTGCCTGCCAATTCCCGCTATACGCCGGCCACAGTTTTGGAAAGCCCCTTCCAAGGTTTTCCGATATTGCTCCCGAATTGCTTGAATGACAGGTCGCAGTGACCCGGCACGGCGAAGGCGGAGTTTGTGTCTGGTATCTGAAGAGAGGCATCCATGGCCAATACCACTTCGGCGAAGAAGGCGACCCGCAAGATCGCTCGCCGCACCGCAGTCAACAAGGCTCGCCGTTCGCGCGTCCGCACTTTCGTCCGTCAGGTCGAGGAGGCAATCGCCTCCGGCGATGCTGCCGCGGCCGCTGCGGCGCTGAAGGCAGCCCAGCCGGAATTGATGCGCGCCGCCACGAAGGGCGTGCTGCATTCCAACACCGCTTCGCGCAAGGTTTCGCGACTCGCCAACCGCGTGAAGGCCCTCTCGGCCTGATATCACAGCGCGAGCTATGCAAATTTGGAGGAGCCCGGCGGATTCGCCGGGCTTTTTCTTTGCCTTTTTGTCGCCGCTATGGTTAACGTGCAAAGCTGCTCCATGTCAGCGTGATGACAGAAGAAATGCTTTAAAAACAAAGGCTTGCGCGAGGATGCTGGCTGGGATGCCACCTAGGGTGGGGGCAATTGCGGCGGCTTATGAGTCAAGCGAATAATTATTTTTTTTGATTCGCGCACCCGTTGAAACCCCGGAAAAATCAAAGCCATTGATTCATAACAGATTCTTCGAAACGCCCGGTTTCCTGAGTCAAATTGCGTCACCAGAGTCAACGGCCACGGCTTAATATTGCGTAAAATAGGGCATTGATTCTACCGTTTGATCCTGCCTAAATGCCTTCCACAGGGGGCGCACACGCAAGCATATAGAAACGCCAAACACTGCTCGTTCGGGTGGTGGGAGACGGTTCGACCCTGTAGCGGAGTGCATAGCTCCGTCTCATCTGACACCGGAAGCAGCTGACCGGCCGCCGCGCGAAGGGGGCCGGAACGGTAATTTTTTGCCGTCCAACAGCCGTGTCCGGTGGAGCCGCGAGGACGGCAGCCACGAGGAGGCCGGATGAGGGAATGCCGCGCGCGATCGGTACGAGGAGTTCGCGTCGTGGAAGGGCAGTTTGGACGGCGCGGCCGATGGCCGCGACCGCTGGATCTGCCCAAAAAATGTTGGCCGCGTCCGGCAGTGGGGGCGACGCGACCGGCAATAACCGAGACCGCCTGCCGATGGCTCCGGCAGAGGCGGTGGAGGATGGACATATAAAAGGGTGCCGGCATGACTTGCCGGCGCATCGACTGAACTTGAAAGGCGGCAAAATGCAAACGAACACGGCTACGTCTGTAGGTGCATTCGGAAACGGGGATCACGCACTTAATGCAATCGCGGAAGGAAGCGATAAGCCAGGGGACAAGTCCGAGACCAAGCATGACGCCCTCTTTGAGCGGGTCAGCGCGCGCCTCAAGGCGCAGGTCGGCCAGGATGTCTATGCCAGCTGGTTCGGCCGGCTGAAGCTTCACTCCCAGTCCAAGAGCGTCGTGCGGCTGTCCGTGCCGACGACCTTCCTCAAATCCTGGATCAACAACCGCTATCTCGACCTCATCACCTCGCTCTTCCAGCAGGAAGACGCGGAAATCCTGAAGGTTGAAATCCTGGTCCGTACCGCGATGCGTGGCACCCGCCCCGGCGCGGAGGAGGTTGCGACGGCAACCGAAGTCGCGCCGGCCGTCCAGCCGCGCCGCGCCGCCGGTCCGCAGCCGATCGCCCAGGTCGCCGCCGGTATCACGCCGCCGGCCGCGCCGCAGCGTCAGCCGACGCAAGCCGGCACGCTCTTCGGGTCGCCGCTCGACCCGCGCTACACGTTCGATGGCTTCGTCGAGGGTTCGTCCAACCGGGTGGCGCTCGCCGCTGCCAAGACGATCGCGGAAGCCGGCGCCGGTGCTGTGCGGTTCAATCCGCTGTTCATCCATTCCAGCGTCGGCCTCGGCAAGACCCATCTCCTGCAGGCGATCGCCAATGCGGCCCTTTCGAGCGCCCGCAGCCCGCGCGTCGTCTACCTGACCGCCGAATACTTCATGTGGCGCTTTGCCACCGCGATCCGCGACAACGACGCGCTGTCGCTGAAGGAGACGCTGCGCAACATCGACCTGCTGGTCATCGACGACATGCAGTTCCTGCAGGGCAATTCGATCCAGAACGAGTTCTGTCACCTCCTCAACATGCTGCTCGATTCTGCCAAGCAGGTCGTCGTCGCGGCCGATCGGGCACCCTGGGAGCTGGAATCGCTCGATCCGCGCGTGCGCTCCCGCCTGCAGGGCGGCGTGGCGATCGAAATGGAGGCGCCGGACTACGAGATGCGCCTTGATATCCTAAAGCGTCGCCTCGAAGTCGCCCGCCAGGAGGACGCATCGCTCGACATCCCGGCCGACATCCTCAGCCATGTCGCCCGCAACATCACCGCGAGCGGCCGCGAGCTTGAGGGAGCCTTCAACCAGCTCCTGTTCCGCCGCACCTTCGAGCCGCAGCTGACGGTCGAGCGCGTCGACGAGCTGCTGGCGCACCTGGTTGCCGCCGGCGAGCCCCGCCGGGTGCGCATCGAGGACATCCAGCGTGTCGTCGCCAAGCACTACAACGTCTCGCGCCAGGAACTGGTGTCGAGCCGGCGCACGCGTGTCGTCGTGATGCCGCGCCAGATCGCCATGTATCTGTCGAAGACCTTGACGCCGCGTTCCTTCCCGGAGATCGGCCGGCGTTTCGGCGGTCGTGACCACACGACGGTGCTGCACGCCGTGCGCAAGATCGAGGATCTGATCGCCGGCGACACCAAGCTCAGCCACGAGATCGAGCTGCTGAAGCGCCTGATCAACGAATAAGCCGGAGCCCGCCTGGGGGTGCGGCCCTTGAGCCCGGGGAGTACGAGGCCCCGGGCTTCTTTTTGCCTATTGCTTGCATAGCCGGCTAAAAGCGCGGCGAGCGGAGCCTTTCTGGGCTGCTCGCCGCGTTTTCGATTTCTTTGGCTTGTCGCACGTCTCGTCCCAAACCGGCTGCACTTTCGGCAGCATGCCTTGGCACCGGAGGTCTGCGTGCGAATCCGGCTGTTGTTTGCTGTCGCCTGTCGACGGCCGCGGGTCGCAGCGCCGGGCGCAGCAATCGCTTGCGCCCGGGCTAGTGGGAACCGTTACGCCCTCGTCTCACCAGACGGGGCGGCTGCCAACGGTCAAACGCCTGCGTTATAGGCGGCCAGCGCCGCCATGTTGACGATGTCGCTATCCTTTGCGCCCATCGAGACGATCTGGACCGGCTTGTCGAGGCCGACCAGCAGCGGGCCGATCACGGTCGAGCCGCCGAGTTCCTGCAGCATCTTCGTCGAGATCGATGCGGAGTGGAACGCCGGCATGACCAGCACGTTGCCGGGCCCGGAGAGGCGGCAGAACGGATACTGCTCCATGATCTTCGGGTTCAGGGCCACGTCGGCGGCCATTTCGCCGTCGAATTCGAAGTCGACGCGGCGCTTGTCGAGGATCTTCACCGCTTCGCGCACACGCTCGGAACGCTCGCCCGTCGGGTGGCCGAAGGTCGAATAGGCGAGCATGGCGACGCGCGGCTCGTAGCCGAGCTTGCGGGCAAGGCCGGCGGCCTCCTCGGCGATGTCGGCCAGTTCCTCCGCCGAGGGCATGTCGTGCACGGCGGTGTCGGCGACCAGCACGGTGCGGCCGCGGCAGAGCGCCAGCGAGGCGCCGATGACGCGGTGGCCGGGCTTGGGGTCGATGCAGCGGCGCACGTCCTCGAGCGCGGTGGAGTAGTTGCGCGTCAGCCCGGTGACCATCCCGTCCGCATCGCCGAGCGCCACCATGCAGGCGGCGAAATGGTTGCGGTCGTTGTTGATCAGCCGCTGGGCATCGCGGAAGAGGTAGCCCTTCCGCTGCAGGCGGGCGTAGAGATAGTCGGTATAGGCGTCGTTGCGCTTGGAGATGCGGGCGTTGAGCAGTTCGATCCCCGGCCGGTCGAGAACGATGCCGGCCTTTTCGGCGACGCTGCGCATGCGATCCTCGCGGCCGAGCAGGATGGCGGTGCCGAGCTGCTGGTTGGCGTAGGAGACGGCCGCCCGCATCATCTGCTCTTCCTCGCCCTCGGCGAAGACGACGCGCTTCGGATGCCGGCGCACGCGCGCATAGATGTTCTGCAGGGTCGAGGCGATCGGATCGCGCCGTGCCTTCAACTCGCGCGCATAGGCGTCGAGGTCGAGCAGCGGTCGGCGGGCGACGCCGGTGTCCATCGCAGCCTTCGCCACGGCGACGGGAATGGCCGAGATCAGGCGCGGGTCGAACGGAACCGGGATGATGTACTGCGCGCCGAAGCGGGGGCGGTTGCCCTGATAGGCGGCGGCGACGTCGTCGGGCACGTCCTGCTTGGCGAGGCTCGCCAGCGCCTCGGCGGCGGCGATCTTCATCGCGTCGTTGATCGTCGTGGCGCGGACATCGAGTGCGCCGCGGAAGATATAGGGGAAGCCGAGGACGTTGTTGACCTGGTTCGGATAGTCCGACCGTCCCGTTGCGACGATGGCGTCGTTGCGGATGCGGGCGACCTCTTCCGGGGTGATCTCCGGATCGGGGTTGGCCATGGCGAAGATGATCGGCTGCGGCGCCATCGACTTCACCATCTCCGCCGTCAGCGCCCCCTTGGCCGACAGCCCGAAGAACACGTCGGCGCCCACCAGCGCCTCTTTCAGGCTGCGGCGGTCGGTCTTGACCGCATGCGCCGACTTCCACTGGTTCATGCCGTCTTCGCGGCCCTGGTAGATGACGCCCTTGGTGTCGCAGAGGATGACGTTATCAGGCGCGAAGCCCATCGCCTTGATCAGTTCGACGCAGGCGATCGCCGCCGCTCCGGCGCCGTTGCAGACGAGCTTCGTCGTCTTGAAGTCGCGCCCCGTCAGCGCCAGCGCGTTGATCAGGCCGGCGGCGGCGATGATGGCGGTGCCGTGCTGGTCGTCGTGGAACACCGGGATGTCCATCAGTTCGCGCAGCCGCTGCTCGATGATGAAGCAGTCCGGCGCCTTGATGTCCTCGAGGTTGATGCCGCCGAAGGAGGGGCCGAGATAGCGGACGCAGTTGATGAACTCGTCGACGTTTTCGGTGTCGACCTCGAGATCGATCGAATCGACGTCGGCGAAGCGCTTGAAGAGGACGGACTTGCCTTCCATCACCGGCTTGGAGGCGAGTGCGCCGAGATTGCCGAGGCCGAGGATCGCCGTGCCGTTGGAGATGACGGCGACCATGTTGCCGCGCGTCGTGTAGTCATAGGCGCGCGAGGGATCCTCGGCGATCGCCTTGACCGGAGCGGCGACGCCCGGCGAATAGGCGAGCGACAGGTCGCGCTGCGTCGCCATCGGTTTGGTCGGCGTGATTTCCAGCTTGCCGGGCCGGCCATGGACGTGAAAATCCAGTGCTTCCTGATCGGTTACGCTCGCAACTGCCCGTTTCGTCTTGCTGGTGTCCGCCATCGGTCTCCCCATGTCTTGAAGTAAGCTCCTGTGGGAAGCGTGCGTGCGACACCCCTCAGGTGTTGTGTTCTATAGCGACCCGCGGCTAGGGTGACACTTCTTTTTTTCGTTGAACAGTCTTTCCGTGAACGACCAAATCCTGCGTAACAGCGACATACTGACGACCGCCGAGCTCGCCAGCCAGGCAAGCCGCGCATCGGCGACGCCGATGATGGAGCAGTATATCGAAATCAAAGCGAACAATCCCGACAGTCTGCTCTTCTACCGCATGGGCGATTTCTACGAGCTGTTCTTCCAGGACGCCGTGGATGCGGCGCGGGCGCTGGGGATCACCCTGACAAAGCGCGGCCAGCACATGGGGCAGGATATCCCGATGTGCGGCGTGCCGATGCATGCGGCCGACGATTACCTGCAGAAGCTGATCGCGCTCGGCTTTCGCGTTGCCGTCTGCGAGCAGGTCGAGGATCCGGCCGAGGCGAAGAAGCGCGGTTCGAAATCGGTGGTCCGCCGCGACGTGGTTCGGCTCGTCACGCCCGGCACGCTGACGGAGGAGAAGCTGCTCTCGCCGTGGGACGCCAACTACCTGATGACGCTGTCGCGCATCCGCGGCGGCGCGGTACCGGCGCTTGCGCTGGCCTGGATCGACATCTCGACCGGTGTTTTCCGGCTGGCCGAGACCACGCAGCAGCGATTGCTCGCCGACATCCTGCGCATCGAACCGCGCGAACTGATCGTGCCTGACACGCTGTTCCACGATCCGGAATTCCGCCCCGTGATCGACGTGCTCGGCCGGGTCGCCGTGCCCCAGCCGGCGGTGCTGTTCGACAGTGCCACGGCGGAAGCGCGGATCGCCCGTTACTTCGACGTCGGCACGCTCGATGGCTTCGGCTCGTTCTCGCGCGCCGAGCTTTCGGCGGCGTCCGCGGCGGTCGCCTATGTCGAGAAGACGCAGATTGCCGAGCGCCCGCCTCTGGGGCCGCCGGAGCGCGAAAGCTCGGCCTCGACGCTCTTCATCGACCCGGCGACGCGAACCAATCTGGAACTGGTGCGCACGCTGTCGGGCGAAAAGAGCGGCACGCTGCTGAAGGCGCTCGACCGCACCGTGACGAGCGGCGGCGCCCGGCTGCTGGCCGAGCGGCTGATGTCACCGCTGACCGACCCGGAGCCGGTCAACGAACGGCTCGATTCGATCGCCGCGCTCCTGGAGCGGCCGTCGTTTGCCTCCGACCTTCGCGATATGCTCAAGCTCTTGCCGGACATGCCGCGGGCACTGTCGCGGCTGGCACTCGGCCGCGGCGGACCGCGCGACCTCGGCGCCCTGCTGCACGGTCTGCGGGCCTCGGATGCCGTGGCGCGGATGATGGCCGGGCAGGGGCTGGAAGGGGAACTGGACGCAGCCCTTGCCGCGATCGCCGCACTACCCTCTGCCCTCACGCAGCAGCTTGAAGGCATGCTCGGCGAAGAACTGCCGCTCCTGAAGCGAGACGGCGGCTTCATCCGCGAGGGCGCGGATGCAGAACTCGACGAGATGCGGGCCTTGCGCGACCAGTCGCGCCGGGTGATCGCCGGACTGCAGCTGCAATATGCCGAGGAGACCGGCGTCAAGTCGCTGAAGATCAAGCACAACAACGTGCTCGGCTATTTCATCGAGGTTTCGGCGGGCAACGCTTCGGCGCTGACGGATGGCGACGAGGCGAAGGCCCGCTTCATCCATCGCCAGACGATGGCCGGCGCGATGCGCTTCACGACGACGGTGCTCTCCGAACTGGAGACGAAGATCGCCAATGCGGCCGACCGGGCGCTGGCGATCGAGCTTGCCGCCTTCGATGCTCTCACCGCGGCCGTCGTCGCCGAGGCCGATGCGATCAAGGCAGCAGCGCGTGCCCTTTCGGTGGTCGATGTCTCGCAAGGTTTGGCGGTGCTCGCCGAGGAGCAGGCCTATTGCCGGCCAGTCGTCGACCGCTCGAAGATGTTTGCCATCGTCGGTGGCCGCCATCCGGTGGTCGAGCAGGCGCTGCGCAAGCAGGCCGGTAATCCCTTCGTCGCCAATTCCTGCGACCTGTCGCCGAAGGGCGGCACGGGTACCAAGGGGGATGGTGCGATCTGGCTCCTGACCGGTCCGAACATGGGCGGTAAGTCGACCTTCCTGCGCCAGAATGCGCTGATCGCCATCCTGGCGCAGATGGGCTGCTACGTGCCCGCCGAAAGCGCGCATATCGGCATTGTCGACCGGCTGTTTTCCCGCGTCGGCGCCTCGGACGACCTGGCACGCGGGCGCTCGACCTTCATGGTCGAGATGGTCGAGACGGCGGCGATCCTCAACCAGGCGACCGAGCATTCGCTCGTCATCCTCGACGAGATCGGACGTGGCACGGCGACCTTCGACGGGCTTTCGATCGCCTGGGCGGCAGTCGAGCACCTGCACGAGGCCAACCGCTGCCGCGGCCTGTTCGCCACCCATTTCCACGAGCTGACGGTGCTGTCGGAAAAGCTCGCCCGCCTTTCCAATGCCACGATGCGGGTGAAGGAGTGGGACGGCGAAGTGATCTTCCTGCACGAGGTCGGACCGGGTGCGGCCGACCGCTCCTACGGCATTCAGGTGGCCCGGCTTGCCGGCCTGCCGGCGTCGGTGGTCGCGCGCGCCAAGGACGTGCTCGCCAAGCTGGAGGACGCTGACCGCAAGAACCCGGCAAGCCAGCTGATCGACGACCTGCCGCTGTTCCAGGTGGCGGTGCGCCGCGAAGAGGCGAAGAGCGCCGGCGTGTCGAAGGTGGACGAGATGCTGAAAGGGCTCAGCCCGGACGACATGTCGCCGCGCGAGGCTCTGGAGGCGCTCTATGCCCTGAAGCGGGAGGTCGGCAAAGGGTAGGTGTCGAGCCCGGTTGACCCCAGCGCCGGGAACGACTGTCGCGGCGCGCCGAAAAAGGCTATACGCCTAGCACCCAAGGGCGATGACCTGGCACTGAAGGGTGACGATGGAGCAACAGAAAGCGGGCGACCGGCATTCGATGGACAGCAAGGTTACTGCTCCGGGCCATTCGGGCCTGCTCGATATCGCCGCTCTCAAGGGGCGTTGCGAATTCATCGCAAGCGCGCATGCCGACTACCGCGACCAGATGCGCAAGGCGCTCCTCGGCGAACTGAAGAAGGCCTATACGGAAGGGCGCGAGCAGGCGCGCGAACTGCTGTCCGTCGACGGAAGCGGCCTTGCGTGTGCCGCGCGGCTCTCCTGGCTGCAGGACCAGATCATCACGGTGCTGCACGATTTTGCCTTGAACCACATCTTCAACGCCGCGATGGCGCCCGAGGCCGCGCGCATCACCGTGACCGCCGTCGGCGGTTACGGACGCGGCACACTGGCGCCCGGCTCGGACATCGATCTTCTCTTCCTGCTGCCGGCCAAGCCGGCGTCGTGGAGCGCGCCGGCAATCGAGTTCATGCTCTACATCCTGTGGGACATGGGGTTCAAGGTCGGCCACGCGACCCGCAATATCGAGGAGAGCGTGCAGCTCTCCAAGGGGGACATGACGATTCGCACCGCGATCCTCGAGGCCCGCTATCTCTGCGGCTCGCGCCCGCTGTTTGACGAGCTGTGGACGCGCTTTACGCGCGAGATCATGCGCGGCACCGGCCCGGAATTCATCGCCGCCAAGCTCAGCGAACGCGACGAGCGGCATCGCAAGGCGGGCGATACGCGCTACCTGGTGGAGCCGAACATCAAGGAGGGCAAGGGGGGGCTACGCGACCTGCACACGCTCTTCTGGATCGCCAAGTACCATTATCACGTCCGCGACACCGAGGAACTGGTGAAGCTCGGCGTGCTCTCCCGTCACGAGTTCAAGCTGTTCCAGAAGGCGGAAGACTTTCTCTGGGCCGTGCGCTGCCAACTGCACTTCCTGACGGGCAAGGCCGAGGAACGGCTTTCCTTCGACGTCCAGCCGGAAATCGCCGCCTCCCTCGGCTATCAGCCGCACCCCGGCCTGTCGGCGGTGGAGCGCTTCATGAAGCATTATTTCCTGGTGGCCAAGGACGTCGGCGACCTGACGCGGATCTTCTGCGCCACGCTGGAGGACCAGCAGGCCAAGGAAGCGCCGGGGATTTCGGCGGCGATCAACCGCTTTGCCCGCCGCAACCGCAAGATCCCGGGCACGCTCGATTTCGTCGACGATCGCGGGCGCATCACCATCGCCGACCCGGAGGTGTTCAAGCGTGATCCGGTCAACTTGATCCGGCTGTTCCACATCGCCGATATCAATGGGCTCGAGTTTCATCCCGACGCGCTGAAGCTCGTCACCCGGTCGCTGAAGCTGGTGAACAACGCGCTGCGCGAGAACGACGAGGCGAACCGGCTGTTCCTGTCGATCCTGACCTCGCCGCGCGATCCGACGCTGAGCCTCAGGCGCATGAACGAGTCGGGCGTGTTGGGCCGCTTCATCCCCGATTTCGGCAAGATCGTCGCGATGATGCAGTTCAACATGTATCACCACTATACGGTCGACGAGCACCTGATCCGCTCCGTCGGCGTGCTGTCTGCGATCGACCAGGGCCGCGAGGCCGAGGCGCATCCGCTCACCGCGCAGATCATGCCGGCGATCGAGGACCGCGTCTCGCTCTATGTGGCGGTGCTGCTGCACGACATCGCCAAGGGCCGGCCGGAGGACCATTCCGTTGCCGGCGCCCGGGTGGCGCGCAAGCTTTGCCAGCGCTTCGGGCTTTCACCGAAGCAGACCGAGACGGTCGTCTGGCTGATCGAAGAGCATCTGGTCATGTCGATGGTGGCGCAGACGCGCGACCTCAACGACCGCAAGACCATCGTCGACTTCGCCGACAAGGTGCGCTCGATGGAGCGGCTGAAGATGCTGCTCATCCTGACCGTCTGCGATATCCGCGCGGTGGGGCCCGGCGTCTGGAACGGCTGGAAGGGCCAGTTGCTGCGCACGCTCTACTACGAGACCGAACTGTTGCTTTCGGGCGGCTTTTCCGAAGTCTCCCGCAAGGAGCGCGCCAGGTTCGCGCGCGAGAGGCTGCACGAGGCGCTGGTCGACTGGAGCCAGAAGGATCGCGATGCCTATACCCAGCTGCACTACGATCCCTACCTTTTGACTGTGCCGCTGGAGGACCAGGCGCGCCACGCCGCGTTCATCCGCGGCGCCGATAAGGTGGGCCAGGCGCTCGCCACAATGGTGCGCACCGATTCCTTCCACGCCATCACGGAAATCACGGTGCTGTCGCCGGACCATCCGCGGCTCTTGACGGTGATCGCCGGCGCCTGTGCCGCAGCCGGGGCAAACATCGTCGATGCGCAGATCTTCACCACCTCGGACGGGCGCGCGCTCGACACGATCCTGGTCAACCGCGAGTTTCCAAACGATTCCGACGAAATGCGCCGTGCGGCCAGCATCGGCAAGATGATCGAGGATGTGCTCTCCGGCCGCAAGCGGCTGCCGGAAGTGATCGCGACGCGAACGCGCGGCCGCAAGCGCGCAAAGACCTTCGTTGTTCCGCCGGCGGTGACGATCTCGAACACGCTGTCGAACAAGTTCACCGTCATCGAGATCGAGTGCCTCGACCGTCCGGGCCTGCTCTCGGAGGTGACGGCGGTGCTCTCCGACCTGTCGCTCGACATCGCCTCCGCGCACATCACCACCTTCGGCGAGAAGGTGATCGACACCTTCTACGTGACCGATCTGCTCGGCCACAAGATCACCAACGAGAACCGGCAGAACAACATCGCCGCCCGCCTCAAGGCCGTCATGGCCGAGGAGGCGGACGAGGCGCGCGACCGGATGCCCTCCGGCATTCTCGCGCCGGTCGGCACGCAGGCAGGGACAAGAACCAAAGAATGAGTCTGGTCAGGAAATTCGCGACCGTCGGCGGAGCGACGCTCGGCAGCCGCATCCTCGGTTTCGCCCGTGAGACGCTGATGGCCGCCGCCCTCGGCACCGGCCCGATGGCCGACGCCTTCTATGCGGCGTTCCGCTTCCCCAACCTCTTCCGCCGGCTTTTTGCCGAAGGGGCCTTCAATGCCGCCTTCGTGCCGCTGTTTGCCAAGGAGATCGAGGCGGGCGGCATCGACGGGGCCAAGCGCTTTTCCGAGGAGGTGTTCGGCGTTCTGTTCACGGTGCTGATGATCATCACCATCGCCATGGAGCTGGCGATGCCATGGCTGGTGGCCTGGGTCATCGCGCCGGGCTTCGTCGGCGAACCGGAAAAGTTCGACGTGGCGGTGGAACTGGCGATCGTCATGTTCCCCTACCTGATGTGCATGTCGCTGACGGCGATGCTGTCGGGCATGCTGAACTCCCTGCATCACTATTTCGCCGCGGCCGTGGCGCCGGTGTTCCTCAACGTCGTGCTGATCGGCGCGCTCGGCCTTGCGCTCTACACCGGTGCCGCGCCGCTCGAAACCGCCTGGTATCTGTCCTGGGGCGTGCTTGCGGCCGGCGTGCTGCAGATGGCGGTGCTCTATGCCGGGGTGCGGCACGCCGGGATGCGCATCGGCTTCCGCCGGCCGCGGATGACGCCCAACGTCAAAAGGCTCCTGTGGCTGGCGCTGCCGGCGGCGGTGACCGGTGGCATCACCCAGATCAATCAGATCATCGGCCAGATGATCGCCTCCACCAAGGACGGGGCGATCTCGGTGCTGCAGTATGCCGACCGCGTCTACCAACTGCCGCTCGGCGTCGTCGGCATCGCCGTCGGCGTCGTGCTGTTGCCCGAGCTGGCGCGGGCGCTGAAGGCGGGCCATGAAAAGGAAGCCGGCAATCTGCAGAACCGCTCGATGGAGTTCGTGCTGTTTCTGACGCTGCCGGCGGCCGGCGCGCTCTGGGTGATCTCGGACGAGATCGTGCGGGTTCTCTACGAGCGCGGTGCGTTCTCGCCGGAGACGACCTCCGTCGTTGCCGGGACGCTGGCGATCTACGGTTTGGGACTTCCCGGCTTCGTGATGATCAAGGCGCTCAATCCGGGCTTCTTCGCCCGCGAGGACACCAAGACGCCGATGCGCATCACCATGCTCTCGGTCATCATCAATTGCGTGCTCGCCGTGTCGCTCTTTCCCTTCTTCTACGAGCGCGGCATCGCCACGGCCGAGGCGACCTCCGGCTGGCTGACGGCGATCTTCCTGTTCGCAACGCTCGTCCGGCGTGGCCACTGGCCGCTGGAGAAGGCGCTGGCCTGGCGCGTGGCGCGGCTTGTGATCGCGACGGTGATCATGGCGGTCTGCCTCGACTACGCCTCCGAGGCGCTCGCCGGCTGGCTGGCGCCGACGTCGCCGCTGCTCGACCAGGTCACAGCGCTCGGTGCGCTGGTCGCGCTTGCCATGGCGGTCTATTTCGGCGTGGCCTTCCTCATCGGCGGCGCCGATCTCCGCATGATCCGACGCAACATCGGGCGCAAGACCGCAAAGCCGGACGCGCCGGCAGGCGGCGACTGAGGCCGATCGCCCGTCACCGCGGAGCCCGACGCTCAACGCATGGCCACCGTCGTCGCCTTCTGCTTCTTCGAGCGCGCCCGACCGCCCCCGCAATAGTTCCAGCGCCGGCTCGGTCCGACGTCGACATGGACGATGCCGTTGCAATAGGTGCCGATGCCGCCGATGCCCGGCGCCGCCTTGGCCGCGGCGACGATCTTGCTCACCGAAACGCCGGGAACCCGGATGTCGGCCGCCATGCATTTGCGGTGATAGGAGCCGCGGCGGCCGCCGGTGCGATGACCGGAGGTAACGAGCGGGCGCCGGCCGGTCTTGGCGGCGATATACGCCAGGACCGCATGCAGTTTGCCCGGGAAGCAACTGTGCCGAACGCGGGGCGTCTGTGTCGCATAGGCCAGCGTGATGCGGGCCTTCGGCGTTCGCAACGGTACTTTCGTGTGATCACCGGCCTGCGCCTCGCCCATGACGAGCGACGAAAGCGTGAACAGGCCGGCCAGCAGGATGGAACAGGCATTTCGCATGATACCTCTCCCTTTGCCCGTCAGGCGTGCTGATCGGAGTCCCCCTTCTGCCCAAGCGAGAACTAAAATCCAGAAAAAGGCTTTTCTGCGGATAAAATTGCTAATATTAGATAATACTTAAGAAGTAGGGTAAACGCGGTGTCCGCTTGGCGCGATTACGCGCGCGGCCGGTGTTCTCTCCCAAGGGTCGCCCCTTGATTGTGGCTTTGTCGCCGTGCATAAGCGCCGGCGTGAACCTGTTGCAGCGATCGCTGCTTGGGCCCTCCACCAGCCTCACGAGGACAACATGACCACTTTCAAACCGCTCGTCTTTTCCGGCGTCCAGCCGACGGGCAATCTCCATCTCGGCAACTACCTCGGCGCGATTCGCAAGTTCGTCGCCCTGCAGGAAAGCAACGACTGCATCTACTGCGTCGTCGACCTGCATTCGATCACCGCGCAACTGGTCCACGACGACCTGCCCGGCCAGATCCGCTCGATCGCCGCCGCCTTCATTGCCTCCGGCATCGACCCGGAAAAGCATATTGTTTTCAATCAGTCAGCGGTGCCGCACCATGCCGAACTGGCATGGGTCTTCAATTGCGTCGCCCGCATCGGCTGGATGAACCGGATGACCCAATTCAAGGACAAGGCCGGCAAGGACCGCGAGAACGCCTCGCTCGGCCTGCTGGCCTATCCGAGCCTGATGGCGGCCGACATTCTCGTCTATCGCGCCACCCACGTGCCGGTCGGCGACGACCAGAAGCAGCATCTGGAGCTGGCCCGCGACATCGCCATGAAGTTCAACCTGGACTTCCAGGAGAAGATCCGCCGCACCGGAACCGGCATCGACATCACGGTCGGCGACGAGCCGGTGCATGCCTATTTTCCGATGGTCGAGCCGCTGATCGGCGGGCCGGCGCCACGCGTCATGAGCCTGCGCGACGGCACCAAGAAGATGTCGAAATCCGATCCCTCCGACCTGTCGCGCATCAACCTGATGGATGATGCCGATACGATCTCGAAGAAGATCCGCAAGGCCAAAACCGATCCGGACGCGCTGCCGAGCGAGGTCGAAGGACTGAAGGGCCGACCCGAGGCGGAGAACCTCGTCGGCATCTATGCTGCCCTTTCCGACCGATCGAAGGCGGACATTCTGGCTGAGTTCGGCGGCCAACAGTTTTCCGCCTTTAAGCCGGCGCTGGTCGACCTCGCCGTCAGCGTACTTTCGCCTATCACGGAGGAGATGCGCCGGTTGATGGACGACACCAGCCACATCGACGCCATCCTGCGTAGCGGCGGCGAGCGAGCGCGCGAGCGGGCGGAGAAGACAATGGGCGAAGTCTCCGACATCATCGGCTTCTTGCGCTGAGGTTGCAGTGCCTGCGCCCTTTTCCGGCGTGCCGGGAGAGGGCGAGGCTGGGCATCGAAGGCAAGCGGTACGTGGCTGGTCGCCTGACGTTGACGCTTGCCAATTCCCATTGTCGCGATTTGGTATAAGCTGCAATGGAATCGGCCGGAAGGTGAATGCACAATGGTATCGCAACGACTTTCACGCCTGGACGGCCATCGCCGGAAGTTCCTGGCGATCGTCGACGAAACGCCCGAGTGCCGGCGTGCGACCCACTATGCCGCCTCACGGGCGAAGAATTCCAACGGTGCCGTGGTGCTGCTCTACGTCATTCCCGCCGGCGATTTTCGCGAGTGGCTCGGGGTTGAAGAGATCATGCGGGCGGAAGCGCGCGAGGAAGCCGAAGCAATCCTTGCAAAGGTCGCCCAGTCGCTGCGCGAAACGCTCGGCATCGAACCGGAAACGGTGATCCGCGAGGGAAACGCAACCGAGCAGATCAACGCCCAGATCGAAGACGACCGGGACATCGCGATCCTGGTGCTGGCAGCCGGCGCGACGAAGGAGGGGCCGGGGCCGCTGGTCTCCTCGCTCGCCGGTCGCAGCGCGACCTTTGCGATCCCCGTGACGGTCATTCCGCAAGACCTGACAGACGAGGAGCTCGACGCGCTGAGTTGATCGGCTTGCGGCTGGCGAGCGCGTGAATTTGCCGCCGGTCCCTTGATGCGGCGCAGGGAAAAGTCTATCTTTCTTTTGAATAATTCTAAACAGTTCGCCGCGGGCACGGCCCAGCAGCATGGAGACGAAACGATGTTCATCCAGACCGAAACCACGCCGAACCCGGCGACCTTGAAGTTCTTGCCCGGCAAGATCGTGCTGGAGCAGGGCACGGCCGAGTTTCGCAGCGAGACGGAAGCCGCCGCCGCTTCGCCGCTCGCCGCGCGCCTGTTTGCCGTACCGGGCGTCACCGGTGTGTTCTTCGGCTACGACTTCATCACGGTCACCAAGGAGGACGCGGACTGGCAGCATCTGAAGCCGGCGATCCTCGGCACGATCATGGAGCATTTCATGTCCGGGCAGCCCATTCTTGCCGATGGGGCGTTGGGTGCCGAGGAGAACGAGGAAGGCGAATTCTACGACGAGGGCGACGAGGCGATCGTTGCCACCATCAAGGAGCTGCTGGCCACTCGCGTCCGTCCCGCGGTCGCGCAGGACGGCGGCGACATCACCTTCAAGGGTTATCGCGACGGCCGCGTCTATCTCAACATGAAAGGCGCCTGCTCCGGGTGCCCGTCGTCCACCGCCACGCTGAAACACGGTGTGCAGAAGCTGTTGCACCATTTCATACCGGAAGTGCAGGAAGTTGAAGCTGTCATGTAAATTCCGGCACCCGCCGACCGGGTGCCTCCGATGATCCTGCTGGCGATCGACACCTCCGGCAGCGGCTGCAACGCGGCCATCTACGACAGTGATGCGGACAAGACGCTTGGCGCTGCCGGCGAGGACATCGGCCGCGGCCATGCCGAGCGCCTGATGGAGTTCATCGACCTGGCGCTGGGCAATGCCGGTGTCGACCTGCCGCAGATCGAGCGGATCGCCGTTACGATCGGCCCGGGTTCCTTCACCGGCATCCGTGTGGGGGTCGCGGCCGCGCGCGGCCTGTCGCTGGCGCTCGGCATTCCCTCCGTCGGCGTCACGACGCTCGCCTGTCTGGCTGCGCAGCATCTGCGTGACCAGCCAGGGATGCCGGTGTTCGTCGCGATCGACGCCAAGCGCGGCGAAGCCTATTGCCAGCCCTTTTCGGCCGACGGCCAGCCCGGCGGCCAAGCGGCCGTGCTCTCCCTCGATGAAGCACGGATCGCTGCGGCCAAGGCAGGAGGCGCCGTCATCGGTTCGGCTGCGCCGCTGCTCGGCGATGGCGAGACGGTCGGCTTGCCGGACAGCCTCTCCATCGACATGGTCGCGCGGCTCGGCGCGCTTGCCGATCCCGCGGCCGATCGGCCGAAACCACTCTATCTTCGCGGCCCGGACGCCAAGCCCCAGGCCGGCTTTGCCATTGCGAGGGCCTGATTGCCGTGGCGCTGACCGACTTTTTCATTCGCAAGCCGGAGTTCGAAATCTTTCCGATAGCGGCGGGCGATCGCGGCGTGGCAGCAAGCCTGCACAAGGCGCGCTTCGCCCGCGCCTGGAGTGACGGCGAGTTTCATTCGCTGCTCGCCCAGGACACCGTCTTCGGCTTCGTCGCCTGGCAGGTGAACAAATCCGGTCGGTCGGCCGGCGGCTTCGTGCTGGCGCGGGCCACGGCAGGCGAGGCGGAGATCCTGACGATTAGCGTCGATGCGCGCTTCGAGCGCGCCGGCCTCGGCTGGCGGCTGATGCTGGCGGCATTGCGCGAGGCGCGCATGCGCGGCGCCGACGAGATCTTCCTCGAGGTGGATGAGGGCAACATCGCCGCGCTGAGGCTCTACGACAAGCTCGGCTTCATCAAGGTCGGCGAACGGAAAGCCTACTACGAGGGTGCCGGTGGACGGTCCACGGCGCTTGTCATGAGGCGCGATCTTCGCTAGTCCCCTTGTGAGCGGTGTCGCATTTCGATGCACACCGGCATGCTTGCGACGGGAATAATGCGAAATGACAGAACCGGAGAAAACGCTGGAAGAGCTTTGCGTCGAGCGCGGCATGCGCATGACCGAGCAGCGCCGCGTCATCGCCCGCGTGCTGGAGAGTTCTGCCGATCATCCCGACGTGGAGGAACTCTATCGCCGCTCGGCGGAGGTCGATCCGCGCATCTCGATCTCGACGGTCTACCGCACGGTGAAGCTGTTCGAGGATGCCGGCATCATCGAGCGTCATGATTTCCGCGACGGACGGTCGCGCTACGAGACGGTTCCCGAGGAGCACCACGATCATCTGATCGACCTGAAGAGCGGCCGGGTGATCGAGTTCCACTCGCCGGAAATCGAGGCGCTGCAGGAACGGATCGCGCGCGAGCATGGCTTCAAGCTCGTCGATCACCGGCTGGAGCTCTATGGCGTGCCCTTGAAGAAGGAGGGCGAGTAAGGCGGTCTGACGAGGCGCCGTCTGCTCGCAAGACCCGCTTGATCGCCTGGCTCCGCATCGTCCTTGCCCTTTCCTGCCTGGCGCTCGTGACGTTGGCGCTGCTGCCGGTCCAACTCGTTGCCCTCCACCTCGACCTGAGGCTTCGCCGGCGCATTCCACGGCTATGGCATCGCGCGGCCTGCCGGCTGATCGGGTTGAAGGTGCGGGTGCATGGAACGTTGGAGCGGCGCCGGCCGCTGATGCTGGCGGCCAACCACGCGTCCTGGAAGGACATTCTCGTGCTCGGCTCGATTGCCGATGTCGTCTATATCGCCAAGGCCGAGGTGCGGGGCTGGCCGGTCTTCGGCCTTCTCGCCCGTCTCCAGGCGTCGATCTTCGTCGTGCGCGAGGAGAAGCGCAAGACCGGCGAGCAGGTCAACGACATCGCCGGGCGTCTCGCCGGCGGCGAGGTCGTCGTTCTGTTTCCGGAGGGCACGACCTCGGACGGCAACCGGCTCTTGGAGATCAAGACCTCGCTGTTCGGTGCCGCCGCCACCGCCGCCTCCGCGGCACCGGGCGGCACGGTTTTCATCCAGCCGGTTTCGATTGCCTATACCGGTGTTCACGGCATGGCGATGGGGCGCTATCATCGCCCGATCGCCGCCTGGCCAGGCGACATCGCGATGATCCCGCATCTGCTCGGCATCCTGAAGGAGGGTGCGCTCGACGTGGATGTCGATTTTGGCGAGATGATCGTCTACGACCCGTCGAGCAACCGCAAGGTCGTCAGCCGCGAGGTGGAGGCACGAATCCGCAAGATGCTCGGCGATCGGCTGCGTGGGCGGTGAAAGGGCTTCAATTTCCGGGCCATTTCGACTAAAGAGCCGCCATGACCGACCAGATTTCCGCCACCGAGATGGCCGAGCAGAAGCAGCCAGCGATCGCCAACACCCGCAAGGTGTTCGTGAAGACCTATGGCTGCCAGATGAACGTCTACGACAGCGAGCGCATGACGGATGCGCTGTCGAAGGACGGCTACGAGGCGACTACCACGCTCGAGGACGCCGATCTCGTCCTCCTCAACACCTGCCACATCCGGGAGAAGGCGGCGGAAAAGGTCTACTCGCAACTCGGCCGCCTGCGCGACATGAAGAAGGCGCGCGCCAAGGAAGGCCGCGAATTCATGATCGGCGTCACCGGCTGCGTCGCCCAGGCCGAAGGCGACGAGATCCTGCGCCGCGCGCCGGCGGTCGACCTCGTCATCGGCCCGCAGACCTACCATCGCCTGCCGGAGGCGCTCAGGCGCGCCAAGCAGGGCGAGCGCGTCGTCGAGACCGACTACGCGATCGAGGACAAGTTCGACCATCTGCCCGCGCCACAGAAGGCGCAGACCCGCGCCCGCGGCGTCACGGCGTTCCTGACGGTGCAGGAGGGCTGCGACAAGTTCTGCACCTTCTGCGTCGTGCCCTATACGCGCGGCTCCGAAGTCTCCCGCCCGATGGCCAAGATCGTTGCCGAAGCGGAGAGACTGGTCGAGGCCGGCGTGCGCGAGATCACCCTGCTCGGTCAGAACGTCAATGCCTGGCACGGGATCGGTCCCGACGGCGTCGAACTGGGGCTCGGCGCCCTGCTTGGCCGCTTGTCCGAGATCGACGGGCTGGCGCGCATCCGCTACACGACCAGCCATCCGCGCGACATGGACGACGCTTTGATTGCCGCCCACCGCGACCTGCCGAAGCTGATGCCCTATCTGCACCTGCCGGTGCAGTCGGGCTCGGACCGCATCCTCAAGGCGATGAACCGGCGCCACACGGCGGCCGAGTACGTCGCGCTGATCGAGCGCATCCGTGCCGTCCAGCCCGATCTCGCCATTTCCGGTGACTTCATCGTCGGCTTCCCCGGCGAGAGCGAGGCGGACTTCGAGGACACGATGGCGCTCGTGCGCAAGGTCGGCTACGCGCAGGCGTTCTCGTTCAAGTATTCGACCCGGCCGGGCACGCCGGGCGCGGAGATGGACGGGCAGGTCCCGGAAGGTGTAAAGTCCGAACGCCTTGAAAGATTGCAGGCCCTGCTGTTCGAACAGCAGACGGCCTTCGCCGCAGGTTGCGTCGGCAAGAATATCGACCTTCTGCTTGAAAAACCGGGGCGCATGCCCGGCCAACTCGTCGGACGTTCGCCCTGGTTGCAGCCTGTTAATATTGATGCAAAAGGTTCCGAAATCGGTGACATTATAAGGGTGCGAATCACCGGTGCCGGCCCCAACAGCCTCTTCGCTGAGGCGATCGGTTGATGGGCGGACAACTAGGGAGCCTTGCCGCTTGAACGGACACGAATTGATGACGACATCGCCGCGCCAGTCGAAGCCGCCTGCGACAGACGCAAATCACTTCGTGCTAACCTTCGAGAACAATCGATACGCCAGCGAGCTGTTCGGCCAGTTCGACCAGAATCTGAAGCTGCTGGAACAGCGGCTGCAGATCGACGCGCGTGCCCGCGGCAACTCGGTCGTCATTTCCGGCGACGTGGTGGCGACCAACCAGGCCCGCCGAGCGCTCGACTATCTCTACGGCCGGCTGCAGAGCGGCGGGTCGGTGGAGCTGTCCGACGTCGAGGGCGCGATCCGCATGGCCGTCGCTGCCGACGACCAGCTTTCCTTGCCGACGATGGAGCGCAAGGCCAAGCTGACCATGACGCAGATTTCCACCCGCAAGAAGACGATCGCGGCGCGCACGCCGATGCAGGATGCCTATATCCGTGCGCTGGAGCGTTCCGAGCTCGTCTTCGGTGTCGGGCCGGCCGGCACCGGCAAGACCTATCTGGCGGTCGCCTATGCCGCCCAGCTTCTCGAGCGCGGCGCCGTCGACCGGATCGTCCTGTCGCGACCGGCCGTGGAAGCTGGCGAACGGCTCGGCTTTTTGCCGGGCGATATGAAGGAGAAGGTCGATCCCTATCTTCGCCCGCTCTACGACGCGCTTTACGACATGATGCCCGGCGACAAGGTCGAGCGGGCGATCGCGGCCGGTGTCATCGAGATCGCGCCGCTGGCGTTCATGCGCGGGCGCACGCTCGCCAACGCGGCGGTGATCCTGGACGAGGCGCAGAACACCACCTCCATGCAGATGAAGATGTTCCTCACCCGCCTCGGCGAGAACGGGCGCATGATCGTCACCGGCGATCCCAGCCAGATCGATCTGCCGCGCGGGATGAAGTCCGGCCTGGTGGAGGCGCTGCACATCCTGCAAGGGGTCGAAGGCGTGTCGGTGGTGCGCTTCAAGGATGCCGACGTCGTTCGCCATCCGATGGTGGCGCGCATCGTCCGTGCCTACGAATCCCAGAGCGCCGTCCAGGACGAAAGCGAGCTGATGGACCGCTGAGGCGGTCCCTTGTACCATGACTGAAATCGACATCCAGATCAGCGTCGAAGGGGGCTCCTGGCCCGACGAGACGGCGCTCCTTGCCCAGAGCGCGCGGGTGATCGGCGCGGCGGCCGGCCATCTGGCCAGGGCGGAAGGGCAGCCCTTCCCAAAACAGCCGCCGGAACTGTCGCTGCTTTTCACCGACGACGCGTCGATCCGCACGATCAATGCCGAATGGCGGGAGCAGGACAAGCCGACGAACGTCCTGTCTTTTCCGGCCTATCCTCTGGCGCCCGGCGACATGCCCGGTCCGATGCTGGGCGACATCATCCTGGCATACGAGACGTTGCAACGGGAGGCCGGCGAACTGGGCAAGCCGTTCGACGAGCATCTGACGCATCTTCTGGTGCATGGATTTCTGCACCTCTTCGGTTATGATCATATGGAAACCGACGAGGCCGAAGAAATGGAGGGGCTGGAGACTCGCATTTTGGGCGAGCTTGGCCTATCTGACCCCTACGGGGACGACCCGGTTCAATAGTTTGGAACAATGAGCGATTTGAGAACACAGCCGCTGACGGCTGACACGAACGAGGCCGGCGCCTCAGAGCAGGACGACGGGGGCAGTACGCCCAAGCCGGAACCTCAGTCGAGACCGGCACGATCCTTCTGGGCGCGCGCCACGCGCTTCTTCCGCAACCAGGACGCTTCGACGCTGCGCCATGACCTGGCCGAGGCGCTGAAGACCTCGGACCTGTCCGACGACGCGGCCTTTTCGCCCGAAGAGCGGGCAATGCTGCACAACATCCTGCGCTTCCGCGAGATCCGCGTCGAGGACGTGATGGTCCCGCGCGCCGACATCGAGGCGGTGGAGCAGGACGTCACCATCGGTGAGTTGATGGTGATCTTCGAGGAATCGGGCCATTCCCGCATGCCCGTCTATTGCGACAGCCTCGACGACCCGCGCGGCATGGTGCACATCCGCGACCTTCTCGCCTATGTGACGAAGCAGGCGCGCAACAAGCGGCGCAACGGAGCGAAGAACGGCGCCGCCACGGCGGTCCCGGCTGCGGTCGGTGAAAAACCGGCCAAGGCGCCGAAGCCGCAGTTCGATCTCGCCCGAGCCGACCTGAGCAAGACGGTGCTGGAGGCGGGCATCATCCGACCAGTGCTGTTCGTGCCACCCTCGATGCTCGCATCGGACCTGATGGGACGCATGCAGGCCGCCCGCACGCAGATGGCACTCGTCATCGATGAATACGGCGGAACCGACGGTCTTGCGTCGCTGGAGGACATCGTCGAGATGGTCGTCGGCAACATCGAAGACGAGCACGACGACGACGAGGCGATGATCACACCGGTCTCCGACGACGTCTTCATCGCCGACGCGCGGGCCGAACTCGAGGAGTTGGCCGAGACGATCGGCGGCGATTTCGACATTCGCGAGCAGCTCGAGGATGCCGATACGCTGGGCGGCCTCATCTTCAACTCGCTTGGCCGCATCCCGGTTCGCGGCCAGGTCGTGCAGGCCTTGCCCGGCTTCGAGTTCCATGTGCTCGACGCCGATCCCCGTCGCGTCAAGCGCGTGCGGATCACCCGCAAGCGCCCGCCCGCCCAGCGCCGCCGACAGGCGAAGCCGGAGAGCGAGAATGTTGTCGCCGTACCCGAGCACGCCCCTGTTGAAGGTGACAAGACCCAAGGCAACGCCTGACCCGGCGTTGCTTGCCTACGTGAGCGAAAAGTGTCAATTTCGGTCGCGTGGGTGGCAAGGTTTTGGGGTATGGGTATCGCATTATTTTATCTGGTCTATGTTTTTGTGTTCTTGTTTGGAGCAACAGTCGTGTCCGTGATTATCAAGGATCGACGACGGATATACCATCCCAACTACATGTCGTTCTTCTTCATCGAGCGCAGAAAATATATTCACTTTATTATTCTGTTTTATTTCCTGATCGTCGGTTGCTTGGTTGGTAGCGTATTGCTGAATTGATGCCGTCAGTGGCGCTCTCACGCCTTTCGCCGTCGATCTTTTGCCATCTTCCCGACATCTAGCGGTGCGCGACAAGTGCGCCGTTTTTTGAAAGACTTGGCGCGCTGATTCGCGCGAGGTTCGAGGGAGCGGTATGGAGCGACTGGCAGGCAAGGTCATGCTGATGTCCGGTTGGACTCGGGCATTGGCAGCATTCCTGGCGGGCCTGGTCGGGGTGCTGGCGCTGCAGCCGTTTGGCTTCTTTGCCGCCCTGTTTGTCTCGTTTTCGGTCCTGGTCTGGTTGATCGACGGGGCGAGCGGTGATCCCGACGCCGGCCTCCTGCACCGGCTGGCCCCGGCCTTCCGCATCGGCTGGTGTTTCGGGTTCGGCTATTTCCTCGGTGGGCTTTGGTGGCTCGGCAATGCGCTGCTGGTCGAGGCGGACGAATTTGCCTGGGCGCTGCCGCTGGCGGTGCTTGGACTGCCGGCGGTCCTTGCCTTCTTCTATGGCTTTGCGGCGGCGCTGGCGCGGCTCTTCTGGTCCGACGGCGTGGGACGCATGTTTGCACTTGCCGCCGCCTTCGGGCTCGCCGAGTGGCTCCGCTCCTGGTTGTTCACCGGCTTTCCCTGGAATGCGATCGGTTACGGCGCAATGCCGGTGGCGCTGATGATGCAGCCGGTACGCATCTTCGGCATTGCCGGCATGAACGTTTTGGCTGTTTTCGTCTTCGCTGCGCCTGCGCTTCTCTGGACCGGCCGCGGCAAGCGGCTGGGTCTTTCGCTGGCGGTCCTGCTCCTGGCGCTGCAGACCGGATATGGCTTCTACGTGCTGCACCTGCAGCCCGATCCGGCCGATACGGATGTGACCATCCGGCTGGTGCAGCCGATGATCGACCAGTCCGTCAAGCTCGACGACGGGCAGCGGGCCGCGGTGTTCGAGAAGCACCTGGCGCTGACCGCCGCACCTCCTTCCGGCAAAAATCGCCCCGACATCGTCGTGTGGCCGGAGACGTCGATCCCCTTCATCCTGACCGACAATCCGGATGCGCTCGCAAGGATCGCCGACGTCCTCGATGATGATCAGGTGCTGATTGCCGGCGCGGTGCGCGCGGAGGAGGGGGGCACCGGCAAGCCGCCGCGCTACTACAACTCGATCTATGCGATCGACGGCACGGGGCAGATCCTCGGTGCGGCCGACAAGGTCCATCTCGTCCCCTTCGGCGAATACATGCCGTTCGAGGAGGTACTCAATTCATGGGGGATCAATGCCGTCGCCGCCTTCCCGGGCGGCTTTTCGGGCGCGCGCGTCCATCAGGTGCTGACCCTGCCGAAGGGACGCTCGTTCTACCCGCTCATCTGTTACGAGGCGATATTTCCGGGCGAGATCGACCCGACCGCCTATGCGACCGACGCACTGCTCAACATCACCAATGATGCCTGGTTCGGCGACACGCCCGGACCCTACCAGCACTTCCATCAGGCGCGGGTGCGCGCGGTCGAAACCGGTCTGCCGCTCGTGCGGGCCGCCAATAATGGGGTCTCGGCGGTTGTGAATTCCAGGGGCGAGGTTGCATTAGGGCTTCCTTATGATAGGAGTGGATTTGTCGATGCAGCCATACCGGGAAAAGTCGCCCCCTTTCATGATATTGTGTCACAAAACCTCTGGTTTTGGTGTCTAGTTGCAATCTTTTTCGGATCTGCGGTGATTTCTCGCCATGGTTTTATCAGGCGAGCGAATTGACCAAAAACCCCTAAAATTGCATAGTGACCTTCACCGGCATCATAGTCGTATATCAAGTCCGGAAAATTTTCGGGTACAACGTGACGTTAGGTCTAAAGGTCGATGCCGGATGACAGGCCAATTCGCGCGTTAGGAAACAGCAAAGATGGAAAACAAGAAGAAGCCGAACCCGATCGACATTCATGTCGGTAGCCGGATCCGCCTTCGCCGCACCATGCTTGGCATGAGTCAGGAAAAACTGGGCGAAAACCTGGGAATCACTTTCCAGCAGATCCAGAAATACGAGAAAGGCACGAATCGCGTCGGCGCGAGCCGTCTGCAGAACATTTCCAGCATACTGAACGTGCCGGTTTCCTTCTTCTTCGAGGATGCCCCGGGCGATGGCTCGGGCAATCAACCCGGCATGGCCGAGGCCTCCAGTTCGAACTATGTGGTGGATTTCCTCTCCTCCTCGGAGGGGCTGCAGCTGAACCGCGCCTTCGTGAAGATCGCCGATCCCAAGGTGCGTCGCAAACTCGTGGACCTCGTGAAGGCGCTCGCGGCCGAGGCGGAAGTGGAGTAGCCTCTCGCGTCGCTTGACAAATCGTGCGCAAGAAAACGGCTCCTTTTGGGGCCGTTTTCTTTTGCGGCGGCTCAGGTGAAATAGTTGGACATAAAGATATGTTTATGTCGTTCTGCGCTTGTTTTTCGGGGCCGAACTGACTAAGACGGAAGCGTCTTCATTGAGGGAACTCCCGTATGCGCAGCAACTATCTTTTCACCAGCGAGTCCGTGGCCGAGGGACATCCCGACAAGGTCTGTGACCGGATCTCCGATGAAATCGTAGACCTGGTCTACCGCGAGGCGAACAAGACGAAATTCGATCCCTGGATCGTTCGCATTGCCTGCGAGACGCTTGCGACCACCAATCGGGTGGTCATTGCGGGCGAGATGCGGCTGCCGCCGAGCCTGATGAAGAAGGACAAGCACGGCAACGACGTCATCAACCCTGCGAAGTTCAAGGCGGCTGCGCGCAAGGCGATCCGCGACATCGGCTATGAGCAGGACGGCTTCCATTGGAAGAATGCCAAGATCGATGTGCTGCTTCACGGGCAGTCCGCCGATATCGCCCAGGGCGTCGACAATGCCGCCGACCAGCAGGGTGACGAGGGCGCCGGCGACCAGGGCATCATGTTCGGCTATGCCTGCCGCGAGACCGAGGAACTGATGCCGGCGCCGATCTACTATTCGCACCGGGTTCTCCAGCTTCTGGCCGAAGCCCGCAAGAAGGGCGATGGCGACGTCGCCAAGCTCGGCCCCGACGCCAAGAGCCAGGTGACGGTGAAGTATGTCGACGGCAAGCCGTCGGAAGTCACCTCGATCGTCCTGTCCACCCAGCACCTCGACGACAGCTGGGATTCGGCCAAGGTCCGCAAGGTGGTCGAGCCCTATATCCGCGAGGCGCTGCACGACATCAAGATCGCCGACGACTGCAACTGGTACATCAACCCCACCGGCAAGTTCGTCATCGGCGGACCGGACGGCGACGCCGGCCTGACTGGCCGCAAGATCATCGTCGACACCTATGGCGGTGCCGCGCCACACGGCGGCGGCGCGTTCTCCGGGAAGGATACGACCAAGGTCGACCGCTCGGCGGCCTATGCGGCGCGCTATCTGGCCAAGAACGTCGTTGCGGCCGGCCTCGCCGATCGCTGCACCATCCAGCTGTCCTACGCGATCGGCGTCGCCCAGCCGCTATCGGTTTATGTCGACCTGCACGGAACCGGCAAGGTGAGCGAGGATCAGGTTGAGGCCGCGATCCGCCAGGTGATGGATCTGTCGCCCTCCGGTATCCGCCGGCATCTCGACCTGAACAGGCCGATCTACGCCAAGACCGCCGCCTACGGCCACTTCGGCCGCAAGGCTGGCCGCGACGGGTCGTTCTCCTGGGAGAAGCTGGACCTGGTCAAGCCGCTGAAAGAGGCGGTGAGGACGGCGGAGACGCTTAAGGCGGCCTGATCGGCCTTTTCCGAGGCGTCGTAAGATTGTAAAGCGGGCGTCTTCCTGAAAAACCGGTTCCCCCGTGGGGCCGGCTTCAGGAAGGCACCCGCTTTTCGCTTTTATCGTGAGAGACCAGCCCATGACAGAACAGCAGCGCCCGAGCCGCGCCACGGAAGCCTTCTTCGGACGCCGCAAGGGCAAGCCGCTGCGTGAACGGCAGGCGCGGCAGCTGGATGAGGTGTTGCCGACGCTGGCGCTCGACCTGTCGCAGCCGGCCCCGGATCGGATCGAGGACCTGTTCGCCTTCACGCCGGCCCGCCTGCGCCTGGAAATCGGCTTCGGCGGCGGCGAGCACCTGATACACAGAGCGCTGGAGCAGCCGGATACGGGCTTCATCGGCGTGGAACCGTTCGTGAATTCCATGGCCAAGCTGGTCGGCCGGATCGAGGAGACCGGCGCGCGCAACATTCGCCTGTACGACGACGACGCGACCGAGGTTCTGGATTGGCTGCCGGCGGCCTCGATCGACCAGATCGATTTGCTCTATCCCGACCCGTGGCCGAAGCGGAAGCACTGGAAGCGTAGGTTTGTCTCGAAGGTCAATCTCGACCGGTTCGCCCGGGTGCTCAAGCCCGGCGGGCACTTCTGCTTTGCCTCCGACATCGACACCTATGTCAACTGGACGCTGCTGCACTGCGGCGCGCACCCGGCCTTCGAATGGACGGCAGGCAATGCCGCCGACTGGTTGACGCCGTTTGCCGGCTGGCCCGGAACGCGCTACGAGGCCAAGGCGCGGCGGGAAGGGCGAAGCTCCGCCTACCTGACCTTCCGGCGGGTCTGATCCCGCCGGCGCTTGTGGCGTATTTCTCCCGAAATCGGTGACCGGCTTCGGGACGGAGACGTGCGAAAAGCGGAAGGAAAGCTCAGCAAGCGAGCCTGGAAGATGGCCGCGAGATCAGTGCAGGCTGACCGTGCGCAGTTCGTCTTCCGCGGCCTTGTAGAAGGTGCTGGAGCGATTGTCGGTCAAAAGGATCGGCGTGCCGTCGGCGCCAAACAGCGCCCACAGGTCGAGGTTCGGATCGATGTCCGGCGCTTCCGGGAAGCAGCGCGAAACTTCGTCGGCCCGCATCTTGCGGATATACCCGACTTCGCCCGCGCCCAGATGCGCAAGGTCGGCTTTGGTGAATTGAGGCGTGATTGTCTTCAGTCCCATGTTTGCCTCCTGGCAATTCGCCGGATTGGTTACCGGCCTGCCCGGATGCCCGCTGTCGTCATGACCCGTCGGTGCGTCCGGTTTAGATCAGACTATCCGTGAGCATTTCCGCGGCGCTCCCGCCGCAATGATCGCTTGGCCTAGTCTGGTACGGAAATGTTAATTTTCTTTACCAAACGCTCCGGTTCGGGGCGTACGAGGTCGATCGAAAGAAGGCCGTTGCGCAGTTCGGCACCGAGCACCCGCATTCCGTCGGCAAGGACGAACATGCGTTGGAACTGCCGGGCGGCAATGCCCCGATAGAGGAAGTCGCGCTCGCTGGTGTCGCTCTGCCGGCCGCGGACGACCAGCTGGTTTTCCTCCGTCGTCACCTCGAGATCGTCCTCGGCAAAACCGGCCACGGCGAGCGTGATGCGCAGCCGTTCCGGATCGCCGGAAGCGATGTCGGAGCGAATCCGTTCGATGTTGTACGGTGGGTAACCGTCGTTGCCCTTGGCGATCCGTTCGAGCGTTTTTTCCATCGCGTCGAAACCGAGAAGGAGCGGGCTGGCAAAGGGCGTGATGCGGCTCATTTCATTAGTCCTTGCGTTCAAGCGACCGTTGCAGGACCCGAATTTTCAGCATCCTGCAGAGCGCAATATGGGGACTGTCCGGCAGAGGCGCAAGACGCTTGCCTCGCGGCCTCCGGCAAATATAGTCGGCCCTTTGCCGGAAGGACGGCACTGCAGATGATTCGGGAAGGTGAAGACCTATGTCGCAACGAAGAAAAATAATCATAGACACAGATCCGGGTCAGGACGATGCGGCGGCCATCATGCTGGCACTCGGCAGCCCCGATGAACTTGACGTTCTCGGCATCACCACGGTCGCCGGAAACGTGCCCCTGACGCTCACCGCGCGCAATGCCCGCATCCTCTGCGAGCTGTGTGGACGCCCCGACGTAAAGGTCTTCGCCGGTGCCGACGCACCGTTGGTCCGCCCGCTCGTCACCGCCGAGCACGTGCACGGCAAGACCGGGCTCGATGGTCCGGACCTCGACGAGCCCACCATGCCCTTGCAGGCCATGCATGCGGTCGACTACATCGTCGATACGCTGCGGAGCGAGCCTGCAGGCACGGTGACCCTGTGCACGCTCGGGCCGCTGACGAACGTCGCGCTGGCGCTGCAGAAGGCACCGGACATTGCCGAGCGGGTGGAGGAGATCGTCATGATGGGTGGCGGCTTCTTCGAGGGCGGCAACATCACGCCGGCTGCGGAATTCAACATCTATGTCGATCCGGAGGCCGCCGATATCGTCTTTCGCGCCGGCGTCCCGATCGTGATGATGCCGCTCGACGTCACGCACAAGGTGCTGACGCTGAAGACCCGGGTCGAGAAGCTCCGCGCCATCGGCTCACGCCCGGCGATCGCGCTGGTGGAGATGCTGGAATTCTTCGAGCGCTTCGACGTCGAGAAGTACGGTTCCGACGGCGGACCGCTACACGACCCGACCGTCATCGCCTATCTGCTGCGCCCTGAGTTGTTCGACGGCCGCGTCTGCAACGTCGCGATCGAGACCGCTTCTGAACTGACCGCCGGCATGACCGTCGTCGACTGGTGGCAGGTCACCGACCGCAAGCCGAACGCCCGGGTCATGCGCGACGTCGACTCGCACGGGTTCTTCGAGCTGCTGACGGAGCGCGTCGCACGGCTGTGAGGCGGCGTGCCGTCCGCTGGTGCCGCTGAGCGGCGCCAGCACCAAACTGAAATGCGAACGGCGCCACGAGGGCGCCGTTGCCGTTTTCTGCCATGCCGTTCGGATCAGAATTCTTCCCAGTCGTCCCGGGCAAGTGCCGCATTTCCGGAGACCTGCGGGATTGCGCGAGCCGGAGCAGGGCGGCGGACCGGCGTTTGCACCGCGGCCTGGACCGGACGCTGCGGCTGCCGCGCCACGACCGGCTGGCCGCGCTCGGTGCGGAAGCGGGCAACGAGCGACTGCAGCGTCTTCGCCTCCTCGTTCAGCGCAACGCTGGCGGCGGTGGTTTCCTCCACCATCGCGGCGTTCTGCTGCGTCACCTGGTCCATCTGGTTCACTGCCGAGTTGATCTCCTTCAGGCCGACGGCCTGTTCGGATGCCGAGGAGGAGATCTGACGGATCAGCTCGTTGATGTGCATGACCTGCTCGGCGATCTTCTCCAGCGCGCTGCCAGCATTGCCGACGAGGTTGACGCCCTCGCGTACCTGCGTTTCCGAGGCGTTGATGAGGTTCTTGATCTCCTTGGCGGCGTTGGCGGAGCGCTGGGCAAGTTCGCGCACCTCTTGGGCGACGACGGCAAAGCCCTTGCCGGCCTCGCCGGCGCGCGCCGCCTCGACACCCGCATTGAGCGCCAGAAGATTGGTCTGGAAGGCGATCTCGTCGATCACACCGATGATGTTGGAGATTTCGGCGGACGACTTCTCGATGCCCTTCATGGCGGCGATTGCCTTCTGCACGACCTCTCCCGACTTGCCGGCGTCGTCGCTCGCAGTGGCGACCGACTGGGCGGCGGTGCGGGCATTGTCGGCGCTCGAGTTGACCTGCGAGGTCAGTTCGTCGAGGGCGGCTGCGGTCTCCTCCAGGCTTGCGGCCTGCTGTTCGGTGCGGTGCGACAGGTCGGCAGCGCCGTTGGAGATCTCGTTGGTGCCGTTGCCGATGTTGGCGACCGATGCATTCACCGTCTGGATCGTCTCTTCGAGACTTGCCATGGCCGAGTTGAAGTCGGTCTTGATCTTGGCGTATTCGCCGGGGAACTCGCCACCCAGGCGATAGGAAAGCTCGCCGGCCGAAAGGCGGGCTAGACCATCGGCAAGACGCGAAACGATGTCGCGCTGCACGGTGCTTGCGGCCTGCCGCTCGGCCTCCGAGCGATTGCGTTCCGTCTCGCTCATCTGGCGATGGCTCTCGGCCTCGGCCTCGAGGCGCTTGGCGTCGGCGAGCTGGTGGCGGAACCCTTCAAGCGATTTCGCGACCGTACCGGTCTCGTCGCCACGCTCCTGACCGGAAACCGGATCGGCGTAGTTGCCGTGGCTCAGCTTCTCGACGTCGCTGACGAGGCCTGCGAGCGGCTTCTGCACATACCGACGGACGGCGATCCAGAGGCCGGCCAGCACGGCGCCAAGCACGATGAGGCCACCGATGACCATCATGAAGGTCTGCTCCTCCACCGGAGCGTTGATCACCGCGCGCGGAATGTCGACCAGCACGACCCAGGTCGCATTCACGTCTGGCAGCGCGACTGGATAGACGACACGGTCGAAGGACGCGCCATCCTCGAACTCGAGGTTCGGGACGAAGCCGGCCTTCTGCGAGGCGAGTGCCTCCTTGATGACCTCGCTGCCGGTTCCCTCGTAGTCTTTCATCAGCAGATCCGGTTGCGGGGCGACCAACCACTTGCCGGATTGGGTCAGAACCAGAACGCGACCAGAGCCGAAGGGCTTGAGCTGGGAGACACGTTCGGCAAGCGTGGTGAGCCTGACGTCGACACCACCGACGCCGATCAGCTTGCCCTTCGACATGACCGGATAGGCGATCGACGAGATGGAAATGGCCTGGCCCGTTCCCGTCTCCAGGTAGGGTGCAGTCATCGCGCCTTTGCCGCTCTTTGCCGCGAGCTGATAGAACTCCGCGTCGTACTCGGACTCGAACGTAGAGAAGGTGATGCCGTCCGCGCGCTTGGTCCAGTAGGGATTGAAGGTGCCGTCCTTGGCACCACCGAACTCGGCGTTCTCGGCAAACTCGGCTGCCTTGCCGTCGAAAGCATCCTTGTCCGCTGCGAACCAGCTGCCAAAGGCAAAGTCGTTCTTCTCGACGTTGACCTTCAGGAGATCGATGACGCTCTTGCGGTCAAGCTGTCCGGTTTCGTGGCCCGTGCCAATGATGCCCATTGTCGAGCGAGCGGCACTGGCCAGCTCACCGACCGCTCCGGCGATGTCTGCGGCGATCGCACGGGCCTCGCTGTTGGCCTCGTTCAGGATCAGCGACTGCACCCGGTCCTCGGACTGGGAAATCAGGATGAAATTCGATGCCAGGAGAACGAGGGCGATCGTGCTTCCGGTTACTGCGATCAGCTTCGTCGCCAGCGACTTGGGCTGTATGTTGAACATGTGATCCTCACGAGCTGAGACCTTCGCCGGTGTTTCACGGCGATCAGACGCAATCGAAATGGGAGTGGCTCCGTCATGGAGAGGTGGAAATGCCGACCGGCATCCGGGGAGCAGCTCCAGACCCTGCGGAGTCTGCTCGTCTGTCCTATTTCAGTATCGGCAAGACATTAACGAATTTGATATGATGGGGTGCGAACTCCAGCATCTTCCTCTTGCTGTCAGCGGGTGCCGGGATGTCCGGATTCCATCAGTTTGTCGATCGAGCCGATGCAGGCCGAAGCCTGGCGGAAGTGCTGTCGCGCGAACCCTTCGAGCGGCCGGTGGTCCTTGCCATCCCGCGTGGCGGCGTTGCCGTCGGAGCGGAGATCGCCGCCCGGCTCGGGGCCGAACTTGACCTCCTTTTTGTTCGAAAGATCGGTGCTCCCTGGAACCGGGAAGTGGCGATCGGCGCGGTTGCCGGCAGTGACACGCCCCAGACGGTTATTAACAGTGATCTCGTCGTCTCCAGCGGTGCCACCCGGGCCTATATCGAGGCCGAGGTCGCTCGGCAGATCGCCGAGATCGATCGCCAGCGGACGGCCTATCTCGGCGGCAAAACGGCCGTGGCGTTGGAGGGGCGCGACGTGATCGTCGCGGATGACGGGGTGGCAACCGGTGCCACGCTTGCCGCCGGCTTGAAAGCGCTCCGTCTGCAAGGCGTACGCTCGGTCACGCTTGCCATCCCGGTTGCCCCGCCGGAGGCGATCGAACTCCTGACGCCGTCCGCCGACCGTGTCGTCTGCCTTCGTGAGCCGCGCGACTTCCGCGCCGTGGGGCTGCACTATCTCGATTTTGCGCAGGTTTCCGACGGCGAGGTCATCGAGGCGCTGAAGCGTGGAGGCGGTGAGGCGGGGCACCCCTGAGGCGCGTCGCGGCGTAAAATGCCCTTGAGCCGGCCCCCTTCAGCGACACATGCAGAAGCGGCCCGCCACGAGGAGCGGGCCGCCAATTCATGGAGCGGGAAGGTCAGCGCACCCAGACGACTTTCCGGGTGTTGCGCTCGATGAGGACCGGGCGCTCGTCCACGTAGATGTAGCCGTAGGCGGGACTGTCTGGCACGGCGACGAGGTCGACGTTGTCGGGAATGACGGTTCCGGCCGCGACGGGTCCCTCAAGCACGACCGGGCCTACCGGGTGGCGCTCGATATAGGTGATCGTTGTTGGCGGCACTTCGCGAGCGATGCTTCCGGTCGTCTGCACGTCCTGCGCATAGATCACCCGCCGGTCGTGGGTTCGCACGATCACCGGGTTGCCATCGACATAGATGTAGGCCAGATCGGGATGATCGGGAATGGGTGTCAGCACGACGTCTTGCCTCAGGCGCGTTTCGGCCGTGACCGGCCCTTCGAGCACGACCGGTTCGACGGGATGCTCTATCACGTAGGTTCGTGCCGCCGGCGGAACGGAGGCGGCCGCACCAAGCGTCGCACCGGCCACACCGCCGATCGCAGCACCGACGGGCCCGCCAACGAGTGCGCCGGTCAAAGCACCTGCCGCCCCGCCCGTGGCGGCGCCGAGCCCGGGGTTGTTCTTCTTTTCTTCAGCGTGGACGGTCATCGCACCTGCCAATGCAAGCGCAACGCCAGCCATGAGAATCCTGTACATAACCTTTTCCTTTCGAATTGGGTCTGTCGGTCCCTTCACCAAGGCAAAACGCCTGCCGGTGGATTGGGTTCCGACATCCGAAAGGGGGCGTCACGAACCGTCACGCGATCGCGCTGTCGCGTCGGGCGATTTCGTAGTCCTCGTTGTGCACCTGCAGGCCCTCCGGCGTCAGCACCACGATCCCATAGGCGCCGGGTTCATCGACCG
Source organism: Mycoplana sp. 10N416 (assembly GCF_056394765.1). NCBI lineage: Bacteria > Pseudomonadati > Pseudomonadota > Alphaproteobacteria > Hyphomicrobiales > Rhizobiaceae > Mycoplana > Mycoplana sp. 10N416. The sequence goes on from NZ_JBFTIM010000004.1 coordinate 407,123, forward strand.
ACAGCGAGGCGTTCGGGGCGTCGAATGGCATTGGCTGCTGGTGCACCGGGCTCTTGAAGATCGAAAAGGGGATGCCGTGGTGCGAGCCACCGATCGTGCGGTGGACGTGGCCTGCAAAAATGTGGCGCACGTTTCCATGACGCAGAACCAGGTCGTAGAAAGCGGCTTCGTTGGTCAAGCGGATCGAATCCATTCCGGTGAACCCGGTGGGATGCGGCGGGTGGTGCATGAAGAGCAGCACGGGCCTTTCCGCCTTCGCCAGCTTCCGGTCAAGCCAGGAGAGGCGTCGCTCGCAGAGAAGGCCGGAATGGCTGGCGGGATAGTCGTAGGGCGGGGCGAACAGCGTATCGAGCAACAGCACCCGGCAGTCGGGAAAGTCGATTGCCTGCTGGACGAAGCCGCCCTCGTCCGGTGCGACATGGTCGAAGGCGTCGAGGAAGCGTTCGCGGTTGTCGTGGTTGCCGATGGTGATCGCCGCCGGCGGCACCAGGGTGGCGAGGAGACCCTTCAGCCGCAGGTAGGAGGCATGGTCGGCGCGGTGCGTCAGATCGCCGGTGAAGATGACGCGGTCGGCATCCGGATGGTGAAGGTTGACGTGCTCGATGCCCTTGCGCAGGCGCTCGTAGGGATCGAGGCCGATGATGGTGGTGCCCTCGGGCGTCATGTGCAGGTCGGTGAAGACGATGAGCTTGGTCATGGAAAAGGTTCCGCATCAGGAATTGGCCGGTGAAATCTCTCCGGCGGGGATGTGTCGGTCAAGAGCCGGATTGCGAAAGTCTTGTAGCGAAGCCGGGGCGTTTCATGGGGATGGCAGAACGGCAGCCGCCACCACCTCGAACAGAGGATCGCCATAGCCGATCTCAGACCCGTCCGCCGGCAATTGCGCGACGAGCACGGCATCCCGCTCGGCAAGGATGGGACGCAGGAGCGGGCCGATCGAGACATAGGCGATGATCTCGCCGCGCCGGACCCTGCGGGGCAGGACCGGCGGGGCGACGGCGCTTGCGGGATGCGACAGATGCAGCGTGCCGAAGCTTGTCGAGCGAAAGATCGAGGCGGCTGCCGCGCCAGTACTCGCCGCATCACTTGGCGCCTGGGGATGGTGCGCGCGGTGGCGCAGGCTCAGCCGCAGGCCGCCTTCCTCGATGTCGAGTTCGGCGATGCCGTAGCGCACCATCAGCTCGTCCAGCTGGCTGGCGAGTTCGTCCGTCATCGCGCCGCGCCTCCGAGGGTGCCACCTTCGAGCAGCCGTTCCAGGTGGTGGATATCGAAGCCGCCGGCGACGACGCCCGGTTCGTCGAGCAGCTTCAGGTGCAGCGGGATGTTGGTGCGGATGCCCTCGATCGTTGTTTCCGCAAGCGCGCGCCGCATGCGGACGAGTGCCTCCTCGCGAGTTGCGCCATGGGCGATGATCTTGGCAATCAGCGAGTCGTAGTTGGGCGGTACCTCGTAGCCGGCAACGAGGTGGCTGTCGACGCGGATGCCGAAGCCGCCCGGTGCAACGAAGCGTTCGATCCGGCCCGGCGACGGCGTGAAGCGGAACGGATCTTCCGCGTTGACGCGGCATTCGATCGCGTGTCCTTCAAGGCGAATATCCTGCTGACGGAAGCCGAGCGGTTCGCCCTGCGCGATGCGCAACTGTGCCTGGACGATGTCGATGCCGGTCACCATTTCCGTGACCGGGTGTTCCACCTGGACGCGGGTGTTCATCTCGATGAAGAAGAATTCGCCGTCCTGGTAGAGGAACTCGAAGGTGCCGGCGCCGCGATAGCCGATGGCGAGGCAGGCTTCGGCGCAGCGCCGGCCAATCGTCTCGATCAGGCTTCGCGCGATGCCCGGTGCCGGCGCTTCCTCCACGACCTTCTGATGGCGGCGCTGCGCCGAGCAGTCGCGCTCGCCGAGATAGACGGCGTTGCCGTGCGAATCGGCCAGCACCTGGATCTCGACGTGGCGCGGATGTTCCAGGAAGCGCTCGACATAGAGCGCCGGGTTGCCGAAGGCGCGGCCGGCTTCCTCGCGGGTCACGGCGACGGCGTTCGCAAGATCTTCGGGGCGGCGCACGACGCGCATGCCGCGGCCGCCGCCACCGCCTGCGGCCTTGACGATCAGCGGATAGCCGGTGGCCTCAGCGATTGCCCGGATCTCGGCCGGGTCGTCGGGCAGGGCACCGTCGGAACCGGGCACGCAGGGCACGCCGGCGGCGCGCATCGCCGCTTTCGCCGAAACCTTGTCGCCCATCAGCGCGATCGCCTGCGACGGCGGGCCGATGAAGACAAGGCCGGCATCCTCCACCACCTTCGCGAAGGTCGCGTTCTCCGAGAGAAAGCCGTAGCCCGGATGGATGGCATCAGCGCCCGAATGGCGGGCGGCGAGCAGAAGCGCGTGCATGTCGAGATAGCTTGCGCTCGATGGTGCGGGGCCGATGCAGATCGAGCGGTCGGCAAGTTCGACATGCCGCAGGGTCCGGTCGGCCTCCGAATGCACCGCGACGGTGCCAAGGCCGAGTTCCCGGCAGGCGCGCAGGATACGAAGCGCGATCTCGCCGCGATTGGCGATGAGCACGGTGCCGAAACGCCGGGTCATGACGCGATCCAATCGAGAACAGGGCGAGTGGTTTGGCGGGACATGGTCAGCCGGCCACCCTGCGGATGCGAAACAGCGGGGTTCCGGCCTGCACCGCTGCGGCATCGTCGAGCAGGATCTCCAGCACGGTGCCGTCGCAGTCCGCCTCCACCGGGTTCATCATCTTCATGGCCTCGACGATCGCGATCTGCTGGCCGTCGCGGATCTCGTCTTTCGCATTGACGAACGGCGCAGCGCCCGGTGCCGGGGCGCGATAGAAGGTGCCCGGAAGGCCGGCCACGATCGTGTGCACGTTGCTGTCGACGGCGGTGGAAGGGTCGTCCGGCAGGATCGGCGACTGCTGATGGCGACCCTCCGAGGCAGCGGGGACGGCGTTTCTACGCGCAGTCGCGCCCTTCGCAAGCCGGATGCGCAGGTTGCCCTCCGTCACATCCAGTTCCTCGACATCCGAATTTGACAGCATCTGCATCAGCCGTTCGATGACTTCGAGATCCATCCTCGTCTCCGCCTACTTCAGGAAATTGCGCACGGTGATGCCGTCCGCCTCGAGGGCATCACGAACGGTCCGCGCGATCGTCACGGCGGCCGGTGTGTCGCTGTGGACGCAGATCGAATCGATCGGTGTCTCAATCCACTTGCCGGTCACGGTCTCGATCGCACCGGCGCGCACCATGCGCACGACGCGCGCGGCGGCTTCGACCGCGTCATGGATGACAGCGCCCGGCTGGCTGCGATGAACGAGGTGGCCTTCCTCGGTATAGGCCCGGTCGGCGAAGATCTCCGAGGCGGTGGCGAGCCCCATCTCGTTTGCCTGGCGCTGCTGATGGCCGAGGGCGATGACGAGGCAGACGAGTTTCGGTTCGACGGCCTTGATCGCCCGGTTGACCGCCATCGCAACCTCGGCATCCTGCTGGGTGAGGTTTCCAAGCGCGCCATGGGCCTTCACATGGGTGATCTGATGGCCGGCATAGGTGGAGAGCGCCTGGGCGGCGCCGATCTGGTAGGCGACGAGCCGCTCGATCTCGCCGGCAGAGAAGGGAATATTGCGCCGGCCGAAGCCCCACAGGTCGGGAAAGCCGGGATGTGCACCGACGGCGACGCCCCGCTCGCGCGCCAGTGCGAAGGTCGTCGCCATGATTTCCGGGTCGCCGCCGTGGAAGCCGCAGGCGATGTTGGCGGAAGTCACGACGCGCAGGATCGCGTCATCATCTCCCATGCGATAGGCGCCAAAACCTTCCGCCATGTCCGAATTGAGATCGACGCTCAAGGGCTTGTCGGTCATTCTCGTCTCCTCCCGCTTCCCTCTTGGTTCTAGGATGATTTTCTCCATCTGTCCCGCCCAAAGCGCAGTTGATGCGATGCGGTCGCCGACGCATGATGAAAGCAGTTGGATTGCGGTCCGCTCTGATATATCAGGGCCGTCATCGTCAATCCTGTAACGCCGTCCGGATTGGATCCCCCGTTTGACCAACAGAAGCGAATATCCGGTAATCAGCATGGAGGGTGCGGGCGCCGTGCTGCTCGACGCGGCGGATGCGGTTTTTTCGCCTGCGACACAGGAGCGGATCTGGGCGGTGGCCAAGGCGTTGCGCGCGGTGGACGGCGTTCGCGAGACCGTGCCGGGCATGAACAACCTGATGGTCGTCTTCGATCCGGTCGCGATCACGCCGGATAAGCTGGAGCGAGAGCTCGACGCGGCCTGGCACAACATCGTCCCCGACCCCGTCGCCGGCCGCGAGATCGAGGTGCCGGTTGCCTATGGCGGCGCGACGGGGGAGGACCTTGCCGCCCTTGCGCAGCATTGCGGCCTGACGCCGGCGGAGGTCGTGCGGCGGCACTCGGAGGCTCACTATTCCGTCGCCGCCGTCGGCGCCATGCCGGGCTTCGTGTATCTGTCGGGGCTAGATCCCAGTTTGGCCATGCCGCGTCGGGCGGTGCCGCGCATGAAGGTAGAGATCGGTTCGGTGATCATCGGCGGCGCGCAGGCCGGCATCATGCCGGTGACGGCGCCATCTGGCTGGCACATCATCGGGCGGACGGAGATGACGTTGTTCGACCCGTCACGCGAGCCGCCAGCCGCCTTCCGCCCGGGCGACCGGATCCGCTTCCGCGCAGAAAGGATCGAGCTGTGATCGAGATTCTTTCGACCGGGGCGGTCAACAGCGTGCAGGATCTGGGCCGCCCCGGCTTCCTCGACGTCGGCGTCGGCTGGTCGGGCGCCATGGATGCCCCGGCGCTCGCGGCCGCCAATCTCCTGCTCGGCAACGCGTCCAATGCGGCCGGCATCGAAGTCTCGCTCTTTCCCTTCCGCCTGCGGTTTCTGCGCGACACCGTCTTCGCCGTCACCGGTGCCGATTGCCCGATCACCCTCGGCGACCGGTCGCTGCCGTCCTGGTGGGCGGAGACGGCCCGGGCCGGCGAGACGCTGACGCTCGGCCTGCCGCGCGCAGGCGCACGCGCCTATCTGGCGCTCGGTGGCGGTGTCGACGTGCCGGAGGTGCTCGGTTCGCGTGCCACCGACCTGAAAAGCGGCTTCGGCGGCTGGCAGGGGCGGGGCCTCAATCGCGGCGACCAGTTGCTGCTCGTGGAAGGCGGCGCGCTTCCCGAAGGCGGCATCGGCATTGATCCGACGAACTTGCGCGACGGCGGGGCGCCCACCGAGAGCCCGGTCGTCCTGCGCGTGCTGCCGTCGGCGGAGTACCTGGCCTTCACCGACGCCGCGCTGGAAGCCTTCTTTTCGACCGAGTGGAGTGTCAGCAACGAGGCCAACCGCATGGGCTACCGCCTGAGCGGACCCGAACTGGCATTGACGCGGAAACTCGAACTCTTCTCGCACGGCATCATGCCGGGCACCGTGCAAGTGCCGCCGTCGGGGCAGCCGATCATCCAGCTCGCCGAGGCCAACACCTGCGGGGGCTATCCGAAGATCGCCAATGTCATCGAGGCCGACCTGTGGCGGCTCGCGCAGGCCCCGGTCGGCGCAACGCTGAGGTTCGCGTTGATCGACAGGGAGGAAGCGGTTGCGGCGCTCGTTCGCCAGCGCCGGGCGCTCGACGACATTGCGGCGCTCGCATCGCTTGCCCGCAAGGACGGGCAGAGCGTGTGGCGCCACACATCCAATCACATGAGTGGAGTATGATACGATGAGATGGAAACGTACGATCCAATTGCTGGACGTTCATTGCGAGGGTGAGATCGGCAAGGTCGCGATCGGCGGCGTGCCAAAAATCCCCGGCAACACGATCGCCGAGCAGCTGAACTACATCAACACGGTCGATGACAGCCTGCGGCGGTGGCTCTGCCTGGAGCCGCGCGCGGCGGCGACCGGTTCGGTCAACCTGCTGCTGCCGGCCAAGCGCCCGGAAGCCGATGCCGGCTTCATCATCCTGCAGGCCGACCAGGCGCATGCTTCCTCCGGCTCCAACTCGATCTGCATCACGACGGCGCTGCTGGAAAGCGGCATCATCGAGATGAAGGAACCGGAAACGATCGTCACGCTCGATACGGCTGCCGGTCTCGTCAGGGCGACGGCGACCTGCCGCGACGGCCGCTGCGAGAAGGTGAAGCTGACAATGGTGCCGTCCTTCGCCCATGAGCTCGATGCCGAGATCGACACGCCCGACTGGGGCCGCGTCCGCTTCGACATCAGCTACGGCGGCATCTTCTATGCGCTGGTCGATGTCGACCAGATCGGCACGAAGATCGAAAAGGCCAATGCCCGCAAGCTGGTCGACGCCGGCATGGCGCTGAAGGACCTGATCAACAAGGCGATGCCCGTCGTTCACCCGGAAATCCCCGAGATCAACGGCATCGCCTATGTGATGTTCCGCGACCGCGAGGAAGACGGCACGATCCGGACCGCCACCACCATGTGGCCGGGCCGCGTCGACCGCTCGCCCTGCGGCACGGGCAATTCGGCCAACCTTGCCACGCTGCACGCCCGCGGCAAGGTCAAGGTCGGCGATACCTTCAAGTCGCGCTCGATCATTGGCTCCGAATTCGAAGTCGGCCTGCAGGCGGAGACGGAAGTCGCCGGCCGCAAGGCGATCATCCCGACCATCACCGGTCGCGGCTGGACCTTCGGCCTGCACCAGGTCGCGCTCGATCCGACCGATCCGCTGGCGAACGGCTTTGCCATGACCGACACCTGGGGTCCGCAGGCCGGCGAGATCGTCTGACGGAGATCTGACGGCGTTAACTGAGAGGCATTCTCGGGAAACGAACCTAATCGGCCGCTGCCTTTCGTCCGAAAGGTTGCGGCCGATATGAAGAAACGGACCAGCCGGACCGTTTCCAAGGTGATGGACGCCACCATTGGCCGGGTTATCTCCCAACGGAAGAGGTTGGTGATGCAGGTACGAGACCTTTTGGGCAGGCTGCCGGTGGGCCGCCGTGAATTCGTCGCAGGAAGCCTGCTCGCGATCGCGTCGATCGCCTCCAGGGCCGCCGCGGCCAATGCCATCATCGGTGCCGCTGATGAGGTGCGCGGCACGGTCAGCCGCAAGATCGGCGGCAAAAACGCTCCGATCCATGCCGGCGCCGATATCATGGACCGCGACTTCATCGTCACCGGCGAGGAGAGCTTCGCGGCGCTGACGCTCGGCAGCGACACCAAGCTTCTGCTCGGCAGCCAGACCCAACTGCTGGTCGACAGTTTCATCGCCGGCCAGGGCGGCACGATCGAGCTGGGCACGGGCCGGCTGATCTTCGATCGGCCGCAGGGGGCGCCAAAGCTGGACCTCGCATTGCGCACCGCCTTCGGCATGATCGGCGTGCGCGGCACCAAGTTCTTTGCCGGGCCGAATCGCGGGGCCTTCGCCGTCTTCGTCGAGCACGGGTCCGTCGACGTCACCGGCGGCGGTGTGACGCGCCGGGTCGGCGCGGGAGAGGGCATCGACATTGCGGCCCCGGGCGCGGCGCCTGGGCCAGTGCGGCGTTGGGGGCAAGCACGCATCAGGGAAGCCTATGCCAGCGTCGGCGTGCGTTGAAGGCAGTCGCCGGCCGTAGCATTCGGCGCTATTGCGGCGCGTCCGGGGTGAAGAGTTCCATCGAGCCGATCCCGCGGATCTCGTGAGCGCCAAGGGAGCGCAACGGGCGGGTGGTTTGCGCGGCGGCGACGGGTCCGATGCAGATGTCGGTTCCAAGCATCTTGTTTTCCTCCTGCAGCCGCGCGGCAACATTCATCGCCTCGCCATGGGCGGTGTAGTCCAGCCGTCCGCCGGTTCCGACCTCGCCGAGCACCACCAGGCCCGTTTCAATGCCGATCCGCGTCCGGCCGAAGGCGACGGCGGCAAATGGCGACCGCTGGCGCATCTCTTCGGTCAGGCTGTGAATCGCGACGGCGCACTCGATAGCCTTGTCGACGTGGCGGTCGAGGTCGTCGGGCGCGTTGAACAGAGCGGTGACCGCATCGCCGACGATCTTGTTGACCATGCCGCCCTGGCGCTCGACCAGCGCGTTGACCTCGCGAAAGTAGATGTCGAGCAAGGGGACGAGGCGCTGCGGACCGATGCGGTGGGAGAGCGCGGAGAAGCCTTCGATATCGGTGAAGAGGGCAGTGACCTGCCGTTCCTCGCCGGCGACGCGGTCCAGGCCCGGATTGTCGAGGTAGCGTGAGACGACGGATTCCGGCAGGTACTGCGCAAAGCGCTGGCGGGCGGTCTGCTCGGCGCGGCGAACCTGCGAGAACTGCAAGATGCCGGTCACCAGCAGGACGGAGGTCAGCGCCAGCACGATGCTCACGGCATCGACCAGGAGGGCCGTCTGCCGGTAGATCAGTGCCGCCGCAGCTATGGTCGCGACCAGGAGGACAAGCCCGAGCGCGGCGGCAGGCATGGGCCGCAGCCGTGTGATGGAAAATGCAATGCCGATCCCCGCAAGCAGCGCAAATGCCGCCTCCCAGACAATCAGGCGCTGGTCCCGTGTCGGGACGAAACCCGTCAGGATCGCGGTGGCGAGGTCGGCGTGGATCTGCACGGAAGGCTCGAGCGGCATCGAGGCGCTGGCCCTCAGGCCCCCGAGCGCCGGCATGCTGCTGCCGATCAGCACCATCCTGCCGGCGATGCGTTCCGGTGCTATGACGCCGCGCAGCACGTCGACGGCGGATGCCGTCCGGCGCGCGATGCGGGCGGCGTCCGCAGCGACGAAGCGCAGGCTGCCGCTCTCGTCCGGATGAAGAATGCGTGTGTCTTGCCGGATCCAGGCGGGCGTGCCGCCGAGCACCGGCGTCCCCGCGCCGGCAGCGCGGCGCGCCACCTCGACGCCCAGGGCCGGATAGGCGGCGTTATCGACGATCGAATAGGCCTGGACGCGGCGCACCAGTGCGTCCGCGTCGCCGACGAGAAAGGCCGAAGCCGCCGCGGCGGCGCGATCCTGGAACATCGGGCAGGACGTCTCCGTCCCGTCGACGAACCAGGAAGCCGGGACCTCCACCGGCCGTTGCACGGCCAGACCGGGCACGGGTCGCGGCGTCGGAAGCGGGCGATCGCCGATCAGGAAGCCCAGCACGGCCGGGACGCCGCCGATGGCATCCGCCAACGCCCGGTTCGCCGGATCGGTGGCATCGCAATTGCCGCTGAAGACGAAATCGAGCGCCAAGCCGACGGGCTTTGCCGCCGCAATCGTCGATATCAGTTCCGCCGTTTGCGCGCGTTGCCACTCGCCGCCGGCCACCGACTGGAAGGAGCGGTGGTCGATATCGACCACGAGCAACCCGTCCCTCTCCGGCGCCGGAACAGACTGGGTCAGCGTGTCGAAGAACAGCTCGCGCGGCGTTTCGAGCGCGCCGCGGGGAAGGGTGTAGATCAGCAGGGTGCCGAGGAGGCTTGCCAGAACCCCGACAAGAAGCGGCTTGGAGCGCAACTGTCGGAATTCGGGGGGCACGGCCGCTACTCGTCTTCAGGCTCGGCAATGCTGCGCAGCTTGCCGATATGGCAGAAGATGATGCCGTCCGTGCGGCGGATCGCCCCGGCCTCCTCGAGCGTCAGGATCGAGCGGTTGATCTTGGGCCGGCTTGCGCCGACGATACTGGCGATCTCCGTCTGGCTCAGCCAAAGCTGCAGGTTTGCGCTTTCCGGCAGCTCGTTGCCGTGGATCTGGCGAAGCGTTGCCAGAAAGAAGCGGGCGACGCGGGCGTCGAGGTCGTAGAGGGCGATCGTTTCGAGCTGCTCCGTCGTTTCGCGCAGCTTGGTGCAGAGATAGTGGATGATGGCCTGATAGGCCTTGGGGTTGCGCTCCAGCACCTCGAGGAAATCGCGCTTGCTGATGATGTAGCCTTCGGCGACGGTCATGGCCGTGGCGTCGGCCGAGCGCGGCTGGCCGTCGAGGATCGCCATCTCGCCGAAAATCGAACCGGCCTCCAGGTGGCGTAGCGTCAGTTCCTTGCCTTGCGGGGTGATCAGCGAGATCTTGATACGGCCGGAGACGACGACGATGAGATAGCTGCCTTCGTCGCCGCGCTGGAACAGTACGTTGCCCGCGTTCCATTTGCGGTAACTTGCGATCCCGGCGACATCGGCGATCGTTTCCTTGCTGAAGCCCTCGAAGATCGGAAACGACCGCCAGAACGCGGTGCTCCTGCTGATCTCGTTCATGCCGTGACGCTCCCCATCCCCGATCTTTCAGGAATTCTTCCCGCACTCCGACGTCGGTTGCAACAGAAAAGTCGGGGGGTGAAATTGCGAGGCCGCGGCCGCAAATACGTGAGCTGTCCTCGGCATTGTGCACAAATGTTGAACGATGTGTAGCTTGATGGCAGGCTAGTGTAGACGTGGCGTTCTGGTAAAAATGGTTGCAAAGATCCGCTGCAACTCTTTCAGGAGCCATTCCATGCCCCAGAACGTCGTCATCCTCGTCGGACGCATCCTGCTTTCGGCCATGTTCATCCTCGCCGGCTATCCCAAGCTGCTCGATCCCTCCGGCACCGCTGGCATGATCGCCGGCGCTGGCTTGCCGGCTGCCACTGCGCTTGCCTATCTCGCCGGCCTGTTTGAACTCGTCGCCGGTCTGTTCATTCTTGTCGGCTTCCAGACGAAGATCACCGCCTACCTGCTCGCCGCCTTCTGTGCCTTCACCGCGCTCGTCTTCCATGGCAGCCCGATCAACGTTCCGGACTTTCCGGACGGCGCCAACATGATGCTCAGCATGTTCAACAGCCTGATGATGATGAAGAACCTGACGATTGCCGGCGGCTTCCTCGTGCTGGCCGCCTTCGGCCCCGGCGCGCTCTCCGTCGATGCCCACCGCGGTTCCGCCCCGGCCGTCGCCTAAGACGCTTGTCTTTTCCGGAATGACACAGGCCTCCCCGGCGCACCGGGGAGGCTTTTTTGCTTCTGCAGCCCGCTGTAATCGCCGGTTCGTATGGCAAATGCCGCGTCTTGCTGGTATTCGCTCGCAATCACCAGCAGGAGGGTTGTCATGTTTTCCAATTCGTTTCCGGATCGCGACACGATGGCGGAGCTGCTCGCCCGCATGCTGTGGGAGATCAAGGCCGTCCACTTCCGGCCCGAGGAGCCCTACAAGCTAGCGTCGGGCATGGCGAGCCCGGTCTATATCGACTGCCGCAAGCTGATCTCCTATCCGCGCATCCGCTCGGCCGTCATGGACTTTGCCGCCGCCACCGTGCTGCGCGGCGCGGGTTTCGAGCAGTTCGATGTGGTGGCCGGCGGCGAGACGGCCGGCATTCCCTTTGCCGCGCTGCTTGCCGATCGCCTCGGCTTGCCGATGATCTACGTGCGCAAGAAGCCCAAGGGGCACGGCCGCAACGCGCAGATCGAGGGGCACATGCCGGAAGGCGCGCGCGTGCTGGTGATCGAGGACCTGACGACGGCCGGCGGCTCCATGTTCACCTTCATCGATGCAATCCGGCAAGCCGGTGGCGTCGTCGATCACGGTATGGCGCTGTTCTACTACGGCATCTTCCCGGAGGCCGAGACGCGGTTCGCCAACGGAAAGGTGAAGTTGCACCACATCGCCACCTGGCGCCATGTGCTTGCCGCCGCCCGGTCGGAAAAGCTCTTCGACGAAGCAACGCTCGCCTCGGTCGAAGCCTTTCTCAACGCACCGCTCCTCTGGTCGGCCGACCACGGCGGCGTCAACGCGCTTCCGACGACCTGAGCAAAACCACTGGCATTTTCCGCGGCACTCGATTAAATCGATTAAATAACGGAGGAGGGCTCTCATGATCCTGTGCTGTGGCGAGGCGCTGATCGACATGCTGCCGCGGACATCGACGCTCGGCGAGGACGCCTATGCGCCCTATGCGGGCGGCGCGATCTTCAACACGGCGGTCGCGCTCGGGCGGCTCGGCGTACCGACTGCCTTCTTCACGGGCCTCTCCGACGACATTCTGGGCGACGTGCTGCGCAAGACGCTGGCTGCCAGCAACGTCGACTACGGTCCCTGCGCGGTTCTCTCGCGGCCGACGACCGTCGCCTTCGTCAAGCTCGTCAACGGCCAGGCGACCTATGCCTTCTATGACGAGAACACTGCCGGCCGCATGATCACGCTCGAAAATCTGCCGGTGCTCGACGACGACTGCGAGGCGCTGCATTTTGGCGCCATCAGCCTGATCCCCGAGCCGTGCGGGGCCACCTACGAAACGCTGCTGGCGCGCGAGCACGACCGGCGCGTGATCTCGCTCGACCCGAACATCCGCCCCGGCTTCATCAAGGACGCCCAAGCCCATATGGCACGCATCAACCGGATGGCCGCGCAGTCCGACATCATCAAGTTTTCGGACGAGGACCTCGCCTGGTTCGGCATGCACGGCAGCCATGATGAGCTTGCCGCCGAGTGGCTGAAGCGGGGGCCGAAGGTAGTGGTCATCACCAAGGGTGCCGAGGGCGCCGATGGCTACACGAAGGACTTCAAGGTGTCGGTGCCCGGCGAGAAGGTGGCGGTGGTCGATACGATCGGGGCCGGCGACACGTTCGACGCTGGCGTGCTGGCGTCGTTGAAGCGCAGCAATTTGCTGACGAAGGCGGCAGTGGCGTCCCTTCCCGAAGACGCGCTACGCGACGCCCTGGAACTTGCCGCGAAGGCAGCGGCGGTGACGGTGTCGCGCGCCGGCGCCAATCCGCCGTGGGCGAAGGAAATCGGGCTGTAACGCTTGTTTTTAGATTGCCCCTCACCCTCTCTCCTCGAGCGGGGAGAGGGAATGAGTTGGCGACCGGTGTGCCGGAGGTAGTCGGGCGGGCGGGGCAGTCGTCCTTCGCCCCGTTTGCGGGGAGAAGATGCCGGCAGGCGGATGAGGGGCGAGCGCTCTACACGTTGGCCGCCTTCAGCAGCGCTGCCACTAACCCTGCCGTGGACGAATCGTGGCCGGCTGCACTTTCCTTGCCTTCAATCACTGGCAGCAGACCGGTGGCCAGTTCCTTGCCGAGCTCCACGCCCCACTGATCGAACGAGTTGATGTTAAACAGCGCGCCCTCGACGAAGACGCGGTGCTCGTAGAGCGCGATCAGGCGGCCAAGCGCAAACGGCGTCAGCGTGTCATAGACCATCGTGATCGACGGCCGGTTGCCGGAGAAGACGCGATGCGGTGCGATCTTGTCCGCCTTCGTCTCGTCCATGCCCTTGGCGGTCAGCTGCGCCTTTGCTTCGGCAAGGGTTCGGCCCTTCATCAGGGCTTCGGACTGTGCCAGGCAGTTTGCCATCAGCAACTGGTGCTGGTGACGGAGCTCCGGCTCATGGCCCTTGGCGGCGATCATGAACTCCGCCGGGATGATGTCGGTGCCCTGGTGGATAAGCTGGTAGAAGGCGTGCTGGCCATTGGTGCCCGGCTCGCCCCAGACGACGGGTCCGGTCGCCCCCTCCACCGGTTTGCTCTCCATCGTCACCGATTTGCCGTTCGATTCCATGTCGAGTTGCTGCAGGTAGGCCGGAAAGCGCGACAGGCGCTGGTCGTAGGGCAGGATCGCGCGCGACGGGTAGCCCAGCACATCGCGATGATAGAAGCCGATCAGGCCAAGCAGCATTGGAATGTTCCGGCGGATCGGCGCGGTGCGAAAATGATTGTCGAGCGCATGACCGCCTGCGAGGAAATCGGCGAAGTCGTCCTTGCCGATGGCGATCATCAGCGGCAGGCCGATGGCTGACCAGATCGAATAGCGCCCGCCGACCCAGTCCCAGAAGCCGAACACACGATCTTCGGCAATGCCGAAGGCTGCGACCTTGTCGAGCGCCGTCGAGACCGCGCAGAAATGGTGGCCGACGGCAGCTTCGCCGAGCTTGCCGGCGATGAACCGGCGCGCCGTTTCGGCGTTGGTCATCGTCTCGATCGTGGTGAAGGTCTTCGAGGCAACGATGAACAGGGTCGTCTCGGCGTCGAGGGTCTTCAGCGTGTCGGCAATGTGGGCGCCGTCGACGTTCGAGACGAAATGCAGACGCGGCCCGTCGTGATAGGGGGCGAGTGCCAGCGTCGCCATGGCCGGGCCGAGATCGGAGCCGCCGATACCGATGTTGACGACGTCGGTGATCTTCCTGCCGGTCGCGCCGGTGAGCGCGCCGGAGCGGATGCCGTCGGAAAAGGCGCCCATCGCCTCGAGCACCGCGTTGACATCCGGCATGACATTTCGGCCATCGACGAGAACCGGGCTGTTGGAGCGGTTGCGGAGGGCCGTGTGTAGGACGGCGCGGTCCTCTGTGATGTTGATCTTTTCGCCGGCAAACATTGCGTCGCGCTTCTTCTCGACGCCGGCCTGTCTTGCCAGCGCCTCGAGGCCGTCCAGCACGCGATCGTTCACCGCGCATTTGGAATAGTCGAAGAGGAAGTCGTCGAGCGCGACGCTGAAGCGGGCGAAGCGCTGTGGGTCGGCGGCGAAGGCGGCACGAATGTCCGTGGCTTTGGTCTCCGCAGCAGTGGTTTTCAGCGTCTCGACAAGCGCGGTCATGGCGGGCTCCTTGAATCGCTACATGGCTGATGGGCGCTAGCTAGTCGTTTTAAACGAGGCGAATCAAGGGCACTGCGCCAAATTCGTGAAAAATTTAAATCGATTTATCCTGAGGCGGCTACTGCTGGCGAAGATCCTTCCGCAGGATCTTGCCGACGTTCGATTTCGGCAGTTCGTTGCGGAATTCGACATAGCGTGGCCGCTTGTAGTTGGTGAGGTTCTCCCTGCAGAAGGCCTTCACGTCCGCTTCCGTCAGCTCCGGATCCCGCTTGACGACGAAGAGCTTGACCGCCTCGCCGGAGTGCTCGTCCGGCACGCCGATCGCCGCGCATTCGGCGATGCCGGGATGTGTCATTGCCACCTCTTCCACCTCGTTGGGGAAGACGTTGAAACCGGAAACAAGGATCATGTCCTTCTTGCGGTCGACGATCTTGATCAGGCCCTTGTCGTCCATGAAACCGATATCGCCGGTGCGGAAATAACCGTCCGCCGTCATGACCTTGGCGGTCTCCTCCGGCCGGTTCCAGTACCCCGCCATCACCTGCGGACCACGGATGCAGATCTCGCCGAGCTCGCCGAGCGGCAGTGAGTGGCCCGCGTCGTCGCGAATGTCGACGTCGGTCGAAGGAATCGGCATGCCGATCGTGCCGGTGAACTCGGCGGAGTCGAGACGGTTGGCGGTGGCGACCGGGGAGGTCTCCGAAAGGCCATAGCCCTCGGCGATCGGGCAGCCGGTCATCTTGTGCCAGCGCTCGGCGACCGGCCGCTGCACGGCCATGCCGCCGCCGAAGGTGAGCGCCAGGTCGGAAAAGTCGAGCTTGCGGAACTCCGCATTGTTCATCAGCGCGTTGAACAGCGTGTTGAGGCCGGGAAAGACATTGGGTTTGTAGGCACCCATGTCCTTTACCAGGGATGGGATGTCGCGCGGGTTGGCGATGAGGATGTTGTTCGCCCCCGTCAGCAGCCCGGCCAGCGAATTCACCGTCAGCGCGAAAATATGGTAGAGCGGCAGCGCGCAAAGGAACACCAGCCGCTCCGGCCGCTGCTTGCCGAGAAAGGCGGTTTCCAGCCAGATGCCCATCTGCTCCATGTTCGACAGCAGGTTCGCATGGGTCAGCATGGCCCCCTTCGAAACGCCCGTGGTCCCGCCGGTGTACTGCAGGAAGGCGATATCGCTGCGTTGCACCTCCGGGTTGGTGAGCTTCAGGCCCATGCCGCGGGCAAGGACTGCCTTGAAGGCATGATGGCCCGGCAGCGACCAGGCCGGGACGAGCTTCTTCACCTTGCGCACGACAAGATTGACGATGAGGCCCTTCACACCCAGCATGTCGCCGATGCTGCAGACCACGACATCCCTGACATGGGTGCGCGCGACAACCTGCTGAACCGTATGGGCAAAGTTTTCCAGCGTGAACAGGATCTTGGCGCCGGCGTCGTTCAGCTGATGTTCCAGTTCGCGCGGCGTGTAGAGCGGGTTGACGTTCACCACCGTATAGCCGGCGCGCAGAATGCCGTAGACCACGACCGGGTTCTGCAGGATGTTCGGCATCATGACGGCGACGCGATCACCCTTGGCCAAGCCGCGTGACTGCAGCCACGCCCCGATCCCGGCCGACAGCGCCTCAAGCTCGCGAAAGCTCATCGCCTTGCCCATGCTGGTGAAGGCCGGGCGGTCGGCATACTCTCCGCAATGGTGCACAAGGGCCGCGCCGATCGATTCGTATGCCAGCGGCGGGATCTCGGCAGGGGTTCCCGGAGGGTAAGAGGCGAGCCAGACCTTGTTTGGGGTAGGGGCGGCCTGGTCCTTGACGGTTGCTGACATGAGCGCGCTTCCTCCCTCGTCTCGACTGCATCCACGGCCCGGAATCGCATCCCCAACCTTCCGATGCAACGAGCATGATGCCTTTGATCCATGGCTTCAAGCACAATCGCCGGATAACATTGACGTACGCGTCAATGAGACACGCATCCGGGACTTTGTTTCGATGCAATCGTACCATGACGACAGGATGGGTGCCGCTGGCAAGCAGACTGGAAATGTGTCCGCGAGGGTGAAAGAATGACAGATAGAGCGGAAGGGAGAGAGCAATGAAAAAACTGTTCGCCATCCTGTTCGCAGCCATCCTCGAGGGGTGTCTTGCCTTCGCCGCGCCAGCGCCGGCCTGGGCGATCGATGCGTTGCGCTCATCCAACGACGCCACCCTGCTGGGAGGCGGTGACCCGGTGGATGCGCTCGGACGCGGCGGGGATCCCGTCGACACATTGCGCGGCGGCGGGCGCTACTATCGCGGCTTCCTCGGCAGCCGGTTCTATCGAGATGGGTACTTTCGCTACAGGGATGGTTACTGGTATCCGCGTTCTGCGTTCACCACCGGCGAACTGCTCGGCGACGTGACGGTGGGACCGGGCGCGCCGATCTACGGCATGACGGCCGAGCAATGGTGCGCCAATCGCTACCGGAGCTATCGTCTCACCGACAACACCTACCTGCCGAGGACTGGCGGTCCACGCGTCCCGTGCGTGCCGCAGTAGGCAGGCCCAAGCCGAGCTTCATTACGGGTCCGCCCCTGACGGCGACAGCGAGTGTGGGCAGGCCTGCACTTGGCCATGACCAAAGGTCGCTCACGCAATGCTTTCGAGCGGTCCGTGGTCTTCGCGCGTGTCGAGGCCGTCGATCTGCGCTATAGTTGCCTCGAGTAACGATCGGGGAGGCGTCAATGGCGACGTCCGTGAAGTATCCGTCGGGCCTCATTGCCCTCTTCTTCGTCGAGATGTGGGAACGCTTCAGCTACTACGGCATGCGGGCGATCCTGATCCTCTTCCTTGTCGACCAGGTGCAGACCGGCGGCCTCGGCCTGACGACGGCCGACGCGGCGGCAATCTACGGTCTCTACACGGCTTCGGCCTACATACTGGCCTTGCCCGGCGGATGGATCGCCGACCGGTTCTGGGGATGCAAGCGGGCGATCATCGTCGGCGGCATCGCCATCATGCTCGGTCACGCCCTGCTCGCCGTATCCGGGTCCGCCGCCACGATCTTCTTCCTCGGCCTCGTGTCAATCGCTGCCGGAACCGGGCTGCTGAAGCCCAACATCTCGACCCTCGTTGGCCAGCTCTACGACAAGAACGATATCGGCGGCCGCGACGCCGGCTTCTCGTTCTTCTACATGGGCATCAATGTCGGCGCGATCCTCGGCGGACTGATCGCCGGTTATCTCGGCGAGAACTGGGGTTGGCACTGGGGCTTTGGCGCCGCCGCCATCGCCATGCTGATCGGCCTCGTCAATTTCGTCTACGCCAGCCGCAGGTCGCTGCGCGACAAGGGCGGCGTGCCCGCCGTCCACCACCACCCCGACGTTGCCACTGGCCGTCGCGACCACCTCTTCACCGGGATGATCGGCGGCGTCGTCGTCGTGCTTGTCGCTGCCGCCGCGATCACCGGCCTGATCGACCTCGCCAGCGCCACCGGTCTCGCCAGGGCCATGGGCCTGATTATCGTCACCGTGGCCGTCGGCTTCTTCCTCAACATCTTCCTTGCCGGCGACCTGACCGGGCCCGAAAAAAGGCGGATGATTGCGCTCGCCATCCTCTTTGTGGCGGCAGCCCTGTTCTGGTCCGGCTTCGAGCAGGCGGGGTCCTCGCTCAACCTGTTCGCCAACGACCTCACCCGGCGCGAACTCGGCGGCTTCACCGTTCCCGCCTCGTGGTTCCAGAACCTCAACTCGCTCTTCATCATCCTGCTGACCCCGGCCTTCGCCGCGTTCTGGATCTATGCCGAGCAGCGCTGGACCATTCCGGTCTTCGTGAAATTCGGCGCGGGGCTGGTCGCCATGGGGTTGGGCTATCTGGTGCTGGTGCCCGCGGCGCAAACCGCGGCAACCGGCGTGAGGGTCTCGGCGCTGTTCTTGATCGCCACCTATCTCCTCCACACCGTCGGCGAACTGATGCTGAGCCCGGTCGGCCTGTCGACCTTCTCCCGCCTGGCGCCGGAACGGTTTACCAGCCAGATGATGGGGTTCTGGTTCGTCGCCTCCTCGCTCGGCAACCTGATGGCGGGGCTGCTCGCCGCCGGGATGGACACGGAGCATGCGACCGGCCTGGAGGACGCCTTCCTGCGCATTTTCATGACCAGCGCCGCCTTCGGGCTGGTGCTCATCCTTCTCGCCCGCCCGCTGACCCGCTGGGTCCTCGGCGGCAGCGAGCGAGTCGAAGAGACAGCCCCGGCCCAATAGGTCCGCGTTGGGCGGGCCGCCGCACGCGTGGCGTTCCGAGATGACCGAGTGGAGAGAGATATGGCCACGCCCGGATGCATGCTTGTGCTGGCCGAGGTAAAGCCCGAACTTTGGGCGGATTTCAACCGATGGTACAGCGACATCCATATGCCGGAGGCCGTGAAGCGGCTAAGGGCGAGGAAAGCGCTCCGTCTGGTCGATCGGTCCACTCCCCATCGACACATCGCCATCTATTACTTTGATGACATGGAACAATTCGAATCCGAGACGATCAGGAGCGAACTTGAAGCGCTGGTCGGGGAATTCAATGATCAATGGCGCGAAGGCGTTACGCGCGAGAGGAGATTTGTCGATATCATCGACGAGCATGTTCCGGTCGCGGATCTTTGAAAGCTGCCTAAACTCCAAACGGGTAGTCTGGCCGCCCCCAGTTCGGAAAGCCGCGAGCCGGGCCCCCTTGATCTATCTAGGGGCCAGCACCCGGCCGGCCGCGACGCAAACCGGCTGAGCCGATATCGGCCGCGATGATCTGGTCCATGGGGATGTCGTGCGGTTGGGGATGGATCGTCGCGATCGCCTGCGAGCGGTAGCCGACGCCGATGGCCATCGGCTTCTTTTGCAGTGCTGCGAGCGTGCGGTCGAAGAAGCCGCCGCCATAGCCCAACCGATAGTGGGCAGGATCGTAGCCGACCACCGGCGCGATCACGATATCCGGGTCGGCGGCAACACCCTCCACCGGCATGGGGATGTTCCAGACGCCGCGCTCGAGGCGCTCGCCGTGGCGCCAGCTGCGAAACAGCAGCGGATGCCTTTTCTCCACGACGATCGGCAGCAGCGCCATGCCTCCGCCCGCCCAGATCTCCTCGATCCAGGGGCGCAGGTCCGGCTCGCCACGGAAGGGCCAGTACAGGCTGATGCGGCGGCCGCGCACGTCCCCCACCGCCGCACGCAGCCGATCAAGGATGTTCGCCGCGGCCTGCGTCCGGCTCTCGGCAGAATGGGCGAGCCGCTGCGCGATCAGCCGCTCCCGTTCCTGTCTCCGCCATCCGGCAACGCCTTCCGGCGGGAGGGGCGTCGCCAGCCCGGTCAGGGCGCCGGCACCAGCCGATGCCGGATCGTCACTGCTGCTTTCCTTGTCGTGCATCGTGCTCTCCCGACGAGGACCTAAATTAGGGCCATTGTGCCGAACAGCGCCAGCATCATCCCTTCCAAGTGCGGCAATGGTCGTCGCAATCGGTGGTTCCATCGTTGCGCGCCTGCAAGGAACCCGATGTGTACCGGCGGCTGCGGCAAAAAAGATCGCCGTACACGCAAGGTTTTCTTTGCCGGGACATAAGACGCTGATATCACGATAGGCAGGTGATCGGCCCGAGAACACTGGTACGAGGGGCGACGCCGACAAGGAGGAAGACGGTGCATCAGCCCGAAGTGCGCAACATCCGATCCGAACCGCGCCTGCTCGGAGCCGCCCGGCCTTCCAGCGTCGCGTTGATCTCGCCGATTTCCGCCGCGCGCTGGCTCCTTTTCCTCATCATCGTCGCCGGTATCTATTTCTTCCATGGCTTCGTCGTGCCGGTGCTCGCCGCTCTGGTGATCGCCTCTGCAAGCTGGCCGCTCTTCTGCCGCCTCCGCCAGGCGATCGGCGGCAGCCGCACGCTGGCCGCGGCAATCGCCATCCTCTTGATCCTCGGCTTCATCGTCGTGCCGCTGATGTATGCGATCACCTACGCCTTCCAGGAGGTGCGCGAGTGGATCGGCTGGGCGGTGGCGACCAACAAGACAGGCGCGCCGGTGCCCGACTGGATCCGCGCCCTGCCGGTTATCGGCGAGTGGACTGCGAAGCAGTGGACGGATCTCCTGGATCATCCCGGCGCCATTGGCGAGCTGACCCAGATCATCAGCGGTGCGAACATCGGCAACATCTATCGGGTGGCGCTGGCCGCCGGCGGGGCGGCGTTTCACCTGCTCCTGACGATGCTGTTCATGCTGATCGCCCTGTTCTTCATCTACCGCGACGGCGAGACCTTCATGGCGCAGGTCGACAGCATCGGCGAACGCATCCTGCCGATGCGCTGGGGGCGCATCTCGCGCATCGTCCCGGCGACGATCAGCTCGACCGTCACCGGCATGACGCTGATTGCGATCGGCGAGGGCATCGTGCTCGGCGTCGCCTACTGGATCGCCGGCGTTCCCTCGGCCGTCACGCTCGGCGTCCTGACCGGCCTGATGGCGCTCTTTCCCGGCGGCGCGCCGCTTTCGTTCACGCTCGTCTCGGTCTACCTGATCTCCAGCGGCTCGCCCTTTGCCGGCATCGCGCTGTTCCTCTGGGGCTCGATCGAGCTCTTCATCGTCGACAAGACGCTACGCCCGCGGCTGGTCGGCGGCCCGATCAAGCTGCCGTTCCTGCCGACCTTCTTCGGCCTGATCGGCGGCGTCAAGACGATGGGCTTCCTCGGGCTCTTCATCGGCCCCGTGCTGATGGCGCTCCTGGTCGCGGTCTGGCGCGAATGGGTGCGCGAGGTGGAACTGACCAGCGAGGCCGACTCGGTCATCGAGAAGCGGGCGGCGGAGTAGTCGCGCGGAAACACGCTTGGACATGCCCGCAAGGAAGGTCCGTTGCCAAGCGCGGGGGCAGGCATCGCCGGGGGCGTCCAGCCTCAAAGGGCGGCTCGAAAAACCATTTGCGAGCAGGGGCTGGGCGCACGGAATGTCGCACGCCCCCTGAGCCCCTGGCGGCAGTCACAGGATGAAGTCGGACGCCTTCATGGCGAGGGAGAGATCGAGCAGGATCGAGAAGTCTGCCTTGCCGTCGCCGTTCGTATCGCCGTGGATGTAGGTGTCGCCCGACTTGATCTCGTAGCGCAGTTCGCCAGCCGTCTTGTGAAACGCCTGCTTGTCGATGAAGATGAACGCCTCGCCGCTTGCCTTGGCGTTGGCATCGATCCCTTTCAGGTCGATCTTGTCGCCTTCCGCACGGGAGAAATCCTTGATGACGTCACGGCCCAGGGAGTCGATCGTACTGTCCCTGAGGCTTTTGAAAACAAACATGTCCCGGCACCGCCTTTCAGCGTGTCGTTGCCTTTTCCGCCATAGAGCTTGTCGTTGCCGGTGTCGCCGTTGAACCTGTCGTTGTCGTTGCCGGTGTCGCCGTTGAACCTGTCGTTGTCGTTGTCGTTGTCGTTGTCGTTGTCGTTGTCGTTGTCGTTGTCGTTGTCGATGCCGCCGCGTAGCGTAGCGTAGCGTAGCGTAGCGTAGCGTGCCGTGGCCTGCGCCGGCGAAGATCGTTCCCGTCAGCCGCCCACCCGTGCCGTCATACACGTCGTTGCCGGTCTTCAGGGCCAGGTTGCCGATGATCTTGCCGGTGTTCGTTATCTTCTCGATGGAGGGCGTGATCTCGACCACGGCAACAAAGCAGCCGTGACGCAAGGGTGAAACGCACCGCAATAGCGCCGCGGCTCACTGACACGACACTGACTGGCGGACCGATGGAACCCGCAATCACCAAGTATCTGCAGGTTTCGCTTGCCCAACACGGCGTCGGCAGAATAGGTTTTGCCATCTGGGGTTGAGGTGAGGACAGCAACTATATGACAGAAGTTTTGCCGCGGGAGTTTGATTGGCGATCAGATCGCTTGTTCGTCCATTTTGACGTGGAAGATCATTTCCTCAAGCTCGATACTTTTATTCGCACAGCAGAAAGTACCCGAAATATCATTGCGGCACTAGACGAAGCCTTCTTCCAAGGTTCATTGAAGTATGAACTGATTGTCTTGCCCCCGAAAGATGGTAGTTTTCTGTCAAAAATCGCAATGACAGTCAGTGGCGGGGCTGCTGCGGTGTTCGCTTTTCTCAATACTGATGTGGGCGCAGCTTATGTAGAGGGGCTGACGGGGAAACCACCAACTGAGTGGGCGCAGGAACTTGGACAGAACCACCGAGATCTAGCCCAAGGGACTTACGAGATGCTCCCTGCGCTCGACAAACCCATGACTTACGAGATGCTCCTAGCTGCGCTCGACCCCACAACCTACAACAAACTTGAGAGCGACCAAGCCGCCTGTCGATCAAGCGCGAAGATTGTTGTCGCTCTGACGAGAGGTGTGCTTGAAAGGAAAAGTGAGGAGTTGAGTAAGATAGGCATGGAAGCCGGCACTCTTTCCCATGCACTAGACGCACGGGCAGAGTTTTACGCCGCTTGCATTAACGACGGAGAAGTCAAGGGGATCGGCTTCACACCCGACGACGATTTTCCGATTCCCCGCAACTCTTTCGCCGAACGAGCTAAGAAGCCAACTCGGAAAGAAAAAGAGGAGGAGCCGCTTGAATGGAAAGTTGATATCGAAAACATCTATGTCACTTCCCCTAATTGGGACGAGGAAGATCAGAGGACACGCCAGTGGAAGGGCAAAGACCAAATCCGCCGTGACTGCTATTTTTTGATCGACGATGCTGAGTTTTGGCGATTGGTAAATAGAAAAGACTTGCCCGTGGAGGTGCTGGATAACCTCAAAGTGCAATGGGCTTATCTGCTCACCGAAGGCAGACCAAAAAACCGCCGTGTTCTACGTGTCCTTGAGTTCAATGGAGTCAAGCTGGCTGACCCCCTCACACCTGACGCAATCGAAGCAATCGTGGGTATCCTGGATGCCCCGCACAGCGAGCCTTCACTATTTGATGGTTGGGGGTAGATGCTCAGTGCGGATGCTTTCCACTTTCCCGCATATAGGAGAATGAGAAGAGGAAAGGATAGGAGGGGGAGCAAAGCTCCTCCCCCCGAGTGTCCCCTCGCTTAAAAAGCCGCCTCTAAGGCAGGTGCGAGCTAAGCACGTGGCGCCTCGTGGCGACCCAGCCAATGGACGCGCACAGGACAACTGTCCAACTATTTGAAATTGAGGGAAAAATGGTGCCGCTTAGGTGACTCGAACACCTGACCCCATCATTACGAATGATGTGCTCTACCGACTGAGCTAAAGCGGCCCGTATCGGCCCGCGAAGTTTCGTGGGCCGGAATGTGTGGGGCTGATAACCGCATTGCGCGGAGATTTCAAGTCATCTGTTCGCGCTTTGGTGCTTTTTCGGATGACTTGCGGACGTGGCCGGCCTCAAAGGGCGGCAAGGCGGGTGCGAGCGGCCCGGTACTCGCCTTCCAGGCGGGCGACGAGCGCCTCGGTAGAGGTGACTTCGGTGACGGCACCGATCCCCTGGCCGCAGCCCCAGATGTCCTTCCAGGCCCTCGCGCCGCTTTCCGACTTCTCGAAGTCCATCTTGGAGGGGTCGGCTTCGGGGAGATTGTCCGGATCGAGCCCGGCGGCGCGGATCGACGACCGCAGGTAGTTGCCGTGGATGCCTGTGAAGTGGTTGGAGTAGACGATATCGGCCGCGTTGCCCTCGACAATGGTCTGCTTGTAGGCATCGCTGGCGCGGGCCTCGGTCGTGGCGATGAAGGGGGAGCCGATATAGGCCATGTCCGCGCCCATCGCCTGGGCGGCGAGGATGGCGCCGCCGGTCGCAATTGCACCCGACAGAAGCAGCGGCCCGTCGAACCACTGGCGGATCTCCTGGACGAGCGCGAAAGGCGACAGCGTGCCGGCGTGCCCGCCGGCGCCGGCGGCCACCGCGATGAGACCGTCGGCCCCCTTGCGGATCGCGGAGTTGGCGTGGCGGTTGTTGATGACGTCGTGCAGCACCAGGCCCCCATAGGAATGGATCGCGTCGTTGACCTCGGGCACCGCGCCCAGGGACGAAATGACGATCGGCACCTTGTATTTCACGCACAGCATCAGGTCGTGCTCGAGCCGCCTGTTGGACTTGTGGACGATCTGGTTGACGGCAAAGGGCGCGGCGCGGCGGGCGGGGTGCCTGGCGTCATGGTCGCGCAAGCCTTCGGTGATTTCGGCAAGCCACTCGTCGAGCTGCGATTCCGGCCGCGCATTGAGTGCGGGGAACGCGCCGATCACGCCCGCCTTGCATTGGGCCAGGGTCAGCGCCGGATGCGAAATGATGAAGAGCGGCGCAGCGATCGCGGGTAGCCGCAGATTGTCGCGCAGGATGGCGGGCAGGGGCATGATCGGTCCATAAATTGACGCTTACGAAAACGTAAAAAGCGTAACAATCTTCCTGCGCGTTGAAAAGGCCTCGCATCGTTCTCTCCGGCTCGCCGCCATCGACCGGAGCGGCTGCAAGCGGCCCGGGGCTCGGTTCCGCGGGTTGTTTTCGCCCATTGCGGTCGCATGGATCGTCGCAAGGCTTGCAGAACGCTGCCGCAACGTTTACCGAATCCTTAAACAAAGGAAAACGAAGACGCCTTGATCGCGTTTGACCCGCGCGGATGGATCTGCGCGAAGCCGCCCGAGGAGGCAATGTGAGCGGACTGGAACAGGCCATCAGGAACGCGCTCGCGCGCGCCGAAAGCAACGACCCCGAGACCCGTGCGCGGATCTACCAGTCGGCACGCAATGCGCTCGAAGCGGGCCTGCGCAAGCAAGAGATCAACAATCCGGAGGCGATCGCCGCACAGCGTCACCGCCTCGAAGTGACCATCCGCCAGATCGAGAGCGAACAGCGGGCTGTCCTCAAGGCGGAGCGGCCGCCTGCGGAGCGTGCACCGGTTGCGCCGCCAAGCGTGGCGAACGAGCGCACTACACCGGCGGCGGATGCGCAGGTGCAGCCCGAGCAGCCGATGGCGCGGGAAAAGCCACCCGCCGCAGCCGGAGCGGTGCCGACGCTTGACGAGATCCGTCCTGATCGCGGTGATGGATTTGGGGCGGCCGCCAAAGGTGCGCGGCCAGCCGCCAGCGAGCCTGCAGGGCAGATGGATGCGACCGTTGCAGCCTCCCCCCGAATGGCCAAGGCGCCCAGGCGACGCGGCCGGCTGTTCTCCTTCCTGCTCGTCGTGACGACGCTTGCTGCCGCGGTCGGTACGGCGGCCTGGTGGGTCCAAAGCAGCGGCTTGCTGCTGCCTCCTGGCGCACGCGACGGCAGCGTCGCCAACCCGCCGCAGACGGTGCGGGGAGAGGATTTCTCCGGAGCCGATCCGATCAAGGAGGCGCTCGACACGCAGAACACCTTTTCAGCCGACTGGCGGGAAATCTTCGATCCGACACTGACCAGTGCGCTGACGGCCGGCGCCAAGGGGCGCTTCGAGCCTGTCAGCACGGACGAGGGGCCGGCGGTCCGGCTTGTCTCGCAGGTTCCCGATCGCGCCGGCGCCGTCGCGGTTTCGGTGGAGCCTGCTGTATTGCAGGCCATGGCGGGCAAGACGTCGACCATTGCCCTGACCGTCGAGCCCGAAAGCGGCAAGCCGGTTCAGGTCTCGGTCGAATGCGACTTCGCCACGCTCGGCGACTGCGATCGGCATCGCTTCGCCGTTTCGGATCGCACCGATCTGCTGTTCCAGGTGACCTTCGACCGCACGCTTTCGCCGAACGGGACGGGGCGTCTGTTCATCAACAGCGACGTGAGCGGCGGAGGGGCCGGGGTCAACCTCTTTGCCATCCGCGTCCTGCCGGGCGAATGACAAATCCGCAGCCGCGGGGAAGAACGTCCGGTTCGCTATTTCAGGAACTTCGGGCCTGAGCCGAGGATCTTGTCGTCGACCTCGCCGATCGCGCTGCGATCCTTGCCGTCGTAGTCGATCCGTTCGAGGATGTGGCGGATGGCGTTGAGACGGGCGCGCCGCTTGTCGTTGGCGCGCACCACGGTCCAGGGCGCACGCTCGGTATGCGTCTTGTGAAGCATGCGGTTGCGCTTCTCGGTGTAGTCGTACCATTTGTTGAGGGCGGCAACGTCCATCGGCGACAGCTTCCACGTCTTCAGCGGATCATGCCGGCGATCATGGAAGCGCTTGATCTGCATCTCGCGACCGATGTCCAGCCAGAACTTGAAGAAGAAGATGTGATCGTTGAGCACCATTCGCTCGAAGTGCGGCGTCTCTTCGAGGAAGGTTTCATACTGCTCCGGCGTGCAGAAACCCATGACCGGTTCGACGACGGCCCGGTTGTACCAGGACCGGTCGAACAGGACGAATTCGCCCGCGGTCGGGAACTGCGTCACGTATCGCTGGTAGTACCACTGACCCTGCTCGGTTTCAGTCGGCTTGGCGAGCGCCACCACACGTGCAGACCGCGGGTTCAGATAGGCACGCGTGACGAAGATCGTGCCGCCCTTGCCGGCCGCATCGCGCCCTTCGTAGACGGCGATCACGCGCCGGCCGGTCGCCTGCAGCCAGTACTGCGCCTTGACGAGCTCGACCTGCAGCCTTTTCAGCTCGTCGTCGTACTCGTCCTTGTCGATCTTCTTGTCATAGGGAAATCCACCCGAAGACAGGGCGTTGTCATCGACCCAGTTCGGAAGCTTCGGATCGTCGATGTCGACCGAGCGCTTCTTGCCGCCGATCTCGATCTCCACAGGTTTGATGTCGGGAAAGATCACCATGCCGCGCGTCCTCCGCTCGATGTCAGGCGAGGAGGACATATCCGCGTTGCGATTTCAAGCGCACCGTGAAAAACATGTCATCAAATCGCGCTATTGCTGCCTGTTGCAAAGGCAATCGCGGAGCAAGCCGATGAAGTTGATGAAGGGAGTTCTGGTGGAGACGCGTGGGTCGACAATTCGGTGGCTCCTGGCGCAGTTGTGGGATGAGCGGGTGCTTCTCGCCGCTGTTGTCTTTACCGCCTTCCTGATGTGGATGGGTGGGGTGCCGGTAGGCTGGGTTGTCTTTGCGGCCGTGCTGCTGGTTCTCGCCGGCTTTGCCCGCGCGGATCGCCTCGAGGGCAAAGCTGACGCCGTGCCCGTTGCCATGGCGCGATCGGATGCGAACGCCGGTGATGGACTTGCGTCGATCGCCGTGCTGATAGATGCGCTCGACATGCCCGTCCTGGTGGTGACCGCCGACGAAACGGTCAAGCTCCAGAACCGGGCCGCCACCGCTCTCTTCGGGCCGATCCCGCGCAATGCCGATCTGGCCGGGCGCATCCGCGCGCCGGGAATCCTCGACATGGCACGCGAGGTGATCGCAATCGGCCAGACGAAGGAGATCGAGCATTCCGAGCGGCTGCCGGCGGAGACGGTCTACATCGTGCGTGCGGCGCCGATGCCGTCGCTCGGCCAACGTCTCGGCGGTGGACGCTACTTCCTGATTTCGTTCCGCGACGTCTCGCAGGCGCGGCGGATTGAGCAGATGCGGTCCGATTTCGTCGCCAATGCCAGTCACGAGCTGCGCACCCCGCTTGCCTCCTTGCGCGGCTTCATCGAAACCCTGCAGGGACCGGCGAAGGCCGACGAGAAGGCACAGGAGCGGTTCCTAGGCATCATGCATGAGCAGGCGACGCGAATGAGCCGCCTTGTCGACGATCTGCTGTCCCTCTCTCGACTGGAGTTGAAGTCGAATATTGTCCCCGACGAGATGGTGGATCTGAAGCCGCTGCTCGGTCATGTGCGCGACAGTCTGCAGCCGTTTGCGGCTGAGCTGGGCGTTGAGATCCATCTGGATCTGCCGGAACAGACGGTCGAGGTCGCCGGTGACCGGGACGAACTGACCGAGGTGTTCGAGAACCTGATCGAGAACGCGTGCAAGTATGGCCAGGAGGGAAAGCGCGTCGAAGTGCTGCTCTCGGCGTCGGATGCCGAGCATCCGGAAGTGACCGTCACTGATTTCGGCTCGGGCATACCGCCCGAGCACGTCCCGCGCCTCACCGAGCGCTTCTACCGTGTGAACGTGGAGGCGAGCCGCTCGAAGAAGGGCACCGGGCTCGGGCTTGCGATCGCCAAGCACATCCTGACGCGCCATCGCGCCCGGCTGGTGGTGAAGTCCGAAGTCGGCAAGGGGACGGTCTTCACCGTCAAGTTCTGACACAAAGACCGACGAAAAACAGGCGGCATCCGAAATAGCAGAGTAGTATCATATGCTTAGTGCGTCACAAATGTTTCATCAAAGTGACATAAAAGCGATTGTGACGCAGCGCTAGATAGGGCGGCCGATCGACGGCAGGCAAAGGCCGGCCGCCGGCGAACCCACACAAGCCCATCATGGGAGACAACAGATGAATTCTCTTAAGCTCACCGTAGCCGCACTGGTCGCCTCGGTCGCCTTCGCCGGCGTTGCCGCCGCCCGCGACCAGGTCCAGATCGCCGGCTCCTCGACCGTGCTGCCCTATGCCAAGATCGTCGCCGAGACCTTCGGCGAGACCTTTGGCGACTTCAAGACGCCCGTCGTCGAATCCGGCGGCAGCGGCGCCGGCCTGAAGGAATTCTGCAAGGGCGTCGGTCAGGACACGATCGACATCGCCAATTCCTCGCGCAAGATCAAGGACTCGGAACTGGAAGCCTGCAAGGCAGCCGGCGTCACCGACGTCCAGGAAGTCAAGATCGGCTATGACGGTATCGTCTTTGCGACCGACGCCGGCAATCCGGACCTCGCCTTTGCTCCGGCCGACATCTACAAGGCGCTCGCCGCCGAGGTCGTGGTCGATGGCAAGCTCGTCGCCAATCCCTACAAGAAGTGGTCGGAAGTGAACCCGGCGCTGCCGGACGCCGAAATCGCCGCCTACATTCCGGGCGAAAAGCACGGCACCCGCGAAGTCTTCGAAGAGAAGGTTCTCGCTGTCGGCTGCAAGGACACCGGTGCTGTCGACGCGATCAAGGCCGTCGTTGCCGACGAGAAGGAAGCCGGCAAGAAGTGCATCGCGGTCCGCAAGGATGGTCTTGCAGTCGACATCGACGGCGACTACTCCGAAACGCTTGCCCGCATCGCCGCCAACAAGACCGGCGTCGGCGTCTTCGGCCTGTCCTTCTATGAAAACAACGCCGACAAGCTGAAGGTCGCCACCGTCAACGGCGTGACGCCGTCGGTCGAGACGATCGCCTCCGGCGAATATCCGGTGTCCCGTCCGCTGTTCTTCTACGTCAAGAAGGCGCATGTCGGTGTCGTCCCGGGCCTGAAGGAATATGTCGAGTTCTTCGTATCCGACCAGATGATCGGCCCCGACGGCCCGCTCGCCGAGTACGGTCTCGTTTCCGCTCCGGACGCTGAGCGCGAAGAGATCCGCACGGCGGTCGAAGGCGGCAAGACCATGTAACACCGAGGGAACCGGCGCAGCCTGCTGCGCCGGTTCCGCTCATTTGCACTTTCCCGCATGAGGCGGCCAGGACATCCGCATGAGCACGACGCTACTACTCGCCATCCTGCCGGCCATTGCCGCGGTCGCCTTTGTTCTCGGCCGCATGCGGGCAACCGCGGTGTCCGGGGGCAAGCCTTCCGCACTGCATTCCCGGCCGAATTACTACGGCGCCTATGTGGCGCTCGCGGCGTTCCTGCCGCCGCTGATCCTCGTCGCCCTCTGGCTGACGATCAGCCCGCTCGTCGTCAACTCTTCCGTCCGTGACAGCTTCCCGGACGCGGTCAAGGCGCAGTCGTCGGCGCAGCAGAGCCTTGCCTTCGGCATGGTCACCACGATCGCCCGCGGTCTTCCGCTGCTCTCGGAGGGCGAAGTACTTTCCGTCAAGCAGGATCCCTCGACGCTGCAGTCGGTCTTCGCCGCAAAGGGTGTCGCCGTCGCCGCCGAGGCGCAGCCCTACATGCTGGAGTCCGCGGCGACGCTGAACGCGATGGCGCAGTCGAGCCAATTGGCGCTCGCCGGCGTCTCGATCGTGCTGTCACTTGCGGGCGCCTTCGTCGCCTTGCGCACCGTCGCGCCGCAGTTTCGGGCGCGCAATAGGGTCGAGCGGGTCATGCTGTGGGCCCTGGTGCTGGCGTCCTCGATCGCCATCCTGACGACGATCGGCATCGTTGCCTCGATGCTGGCCGAGTCTATCCGCTTCTTCAACGCGGTCCCAGCGTGGGATTTCTTCTTCGGTACCGTTTGGGATCCGCGTTTCGCCGGTGCTGGGTCGAGTTCGGAGGGGCAGTTCGGCCTGATCCCGCTGCTGGCCGGCACGCTCTATATCGGCTTCGTCGCCATGCTCGTGGCGGTTCCCGTCGGCCTGTTCGCCGCCATCTACATGGCCGAATATGCGTCCCCTCGCATGCGCTCGCTGGCAAAGCCCCTGCTTGAAGTGCTGGCTGGCATCCCGACGATCGTCTACGGCTTCTTCGCGCTCGTCACCGTCGGCCCGTTCCTGCGCGACCTTTCCGCAAACCTCAACGGTCTGGTCACCGGCAACTATGCCAGCTTCATCCAGGCGCAGAGCGTTCTCACCGCCGGGATTGTCATGGGCATCATGCTGATCCCCTATGTCTCCTCGCTGTCTGACGACATCATCACCGCGGTGCCGCGGGCGCTGCGGGACGGCTCGCTCGGCCTCGGCGCCACTCGGTCGGAGACGATCAAGCGGGTGATCCTGCCGGCTGCCCTTCCGGGCATCGTCGGTGCGCTTCTGATGACCGCCTCCCGCGCGATCGGTGAAACGATGATCGTGGTTCTGGCCGCCGGCGTCGCCGCGCGCATGCAGTTCAATCCGTTCGAGCCGATGACGACTGTGACGGTAAAGATCGTCAACCAGTTGACCGGCGACCTGGAGTTCACCTCGCCACAGACGCTGGTGGCCTTCGCGCTGGGCATTACCCTGTTCTGCATCACGCTCGCACTCAACATCTACGCGCTCTATATCGTCCGCAAATACCGGGAGCAGTACGAATGACCGATCTCCTCTCAGCGGTTTCCGGCGATACGGTCTCCAAGGCGCCGCCGCGCCGCGACATCGGCATTCGCCGCCGCTATGCCGCCGAACGCCGTTTCCGCTTCTATGGTCTCGCCGCGATCGTCTTCGGCCTCGTGTTCCTGTTCGTGCTGCTGTGGTCGGTCGCCGGCAAGGGCTACACCGCCTTCCAGCAGACGGAGATGACGCTGCCGGTCGAATTCTCCGAAAAGGTCATCGACCCCTCCAACAAGCGCGCCACCGATCCGAAGGTGCTGGTTACCGCCAACTATCCGTTGCTGGTGCGCAATGCGCTGGCCGAGAAACTCGGCGTCAAGTCGACCGATCGGGCGGCGCTGAAACAGGTTTCGGCGATGGTGTCGGATAGCGCGCGCGTGACGCTGCGCGACATGGTGGCCGACGATCCCTCGATCATCGGCAAGACTGTGCCCGTCACCGTTCTCGCCAGCGCCACCATTGATTCCGCCTTCAAGGGGCAGTTCGACCTGACCGTCGACGAGAAGAACCGCAAGGTTTCCGACAAGCAGGTCGGCTGGATGAAGCAGCTTGCGGAGGAAGGCGTGCTCGCCAAGGGTTTCAATACCGGGCTGTTCGTCAATGGCAATTCCAGCCGGCCGGAAGCCGCCGGCCTCGGCGTGGCGCTCGTGGGCTCGCTCTATCTGATGGGCATCGTGCTGGTGCTGTCTCTGCCGATCGGCGTCGCCGCTTCCATCTACCTGGAGGAGTTCGCGCCGAAGAACCGGCTGACCGATCTGATCGAAGTCAACATCAACAATCTCGCCGCCGTGCCTTCGATCGTCTACGGCCTTCTCGGGCTTGCCGTATTCATCAACTTTGCCGGCCTGCCGCGCTCGGCGCCGCTCGTCGGCGGTCTGGTGCTGACGCTGATGACCTTGCCGACCATCATCATTGCCACACGCGCGGCTTTGCGGGCCGTTCCGCCGTCGATCCGTGCGGCCGCCCTTGGGCTGGGCGCCTCGAAGATGCAGACGATCTTCCACCACGTCCTGCCGCTTGCCATGCCCGGCATCCTGACCGGCACGATCATCGGGCTGGCGCACGCGCTCGGCGAGACCGCGCCGCTGCTCCTGATCGGTATGGTCGCGTTCGTCGCCAACGTCCCCGCCACGCCGCTCGATCCGTCGACGGCCCTGCCGGTACAGATCTACATGTGGGCGAACGAGGCCGAGCGCGCCTTTGTCGAGCGGACTTCGGGGGCGATCATCGTCCTGCTCGTCTTCCTCATCATTATGAACTTTGGCGCAATCCTGTTGCGGCGCCGGTTTGAGCGCCGCTGGTAGTGAGATAGAAGCAGATGAACATCATGACCGAAGCCGTGGCTGAAGAAGCGCTGGAAAAGAAGATGAACTCTGTGCCTTACAAGATGATCGGCAGGGATGTCTCCGTTTACTACGGCGACAAACGCGCCCTCTACGACGTGAACCTCAACATCCGCGAGAATACGGTGACGGCCCTGATCGGCCCGTCCGGCTGCGGCAAGTCGACGTTCCTGCGCACGCTCAACCGCATGAACGACACGATCGACAATTGCCGCGTCACCGGTGCGATCACGCTCGATGGGGACGACATTTACGACCCCGCGATCGATGTGGTCGAGCTTCGCGCCCGTGTCGGCATGGTGTTCCAGAAGCCGAACCCGTTTCCGAAGTCGATCTATGAGAACGTCGCCTACGGGCCCCGCATCCACGGTCTCGCCAAGAACAAGGCGGATCTGGACCAGGTCGTCGAGCACAGTCTGCAAAAGGCCGGTCTCTGGAACGAGGTGAAGGACCGCCTGCATGAAGGCGGCACGGGCCTCTCCGGCGGCCAGCAGCAGCGCCTCTGCATCGCCCGCGCCGTCGCCGTCAGTCCGGAGGTGATCCTGATGGACGAGCCCTGCTCGGCGCTCGATCCGATCGCCACCGCCAAGGTCGAGGAACTGATCCACGAGCTGCGCGAAAACTTCACGATCGTCATCGTCACCCATTCGATGCAGCAGGCCGCGCGCGTTTCGCAGCGCACCGCCATGTTCCATCTGGGCAACCTGGTCGAGGAGAACGACACCGACAAGATGTTCACCAACCCCGACGACCAGCGCACGCAGGACTATATCATGGGCCGGTTCGGCTGAACCCGGTGCAACGTCGCAAATGAATACCCGGCGCCATGGCGCCAGTTGAGGATAACACCATGTCATCGCCCCACATCGCTTCCGTCTACGACGAAGAATTGAAGTACCTTGCGCGCCGCATCTCCGAGATGGGCGGCACCGCCGAGCAGATGGTGGGCGACAGCGTGCGCGCCCTGGTCAACACCGATGCCGCGCTGGCGCAGAAGGTCATCTCCGAAGACGTCATCCTGGACACTGCCGAGCGGCAGATCAACGAGAAGGCGATCCTGACGATAGCCAAGCGCCAGCCGATGGCGGCGGACCTGCGCGAGATCATGGGCGCGATCCGCATCGCTGCGGAACTCGAGCGCGTCGGCGACCTTGGCAAGAACAACGCCAAGCGCGTCATCGCCGTGCAGAGTTCCGGCATGCCGCGCAAGCTTGCCCGCGGCCTGGAGCATCTCGCGGAACTGGCACTGATGCAGTTGAAGGAAGTGCTCGACGTGTATGCGTCGCGCAACGTCGAGAAGGCCAGGGAGATCCGCGAGCGCGACGACGAGATCGACGCGGTCTACACCTCGCTGTTCCGGGAGCTTCTGACCTACATGATGGAAGACCCGCGCAACATCACGCCCTGCACCCATCTTCTGTTCTGCGCCAAGAACATCGAACGCATCGGCGACCATGCCACCAACATCGCCGAGACGATCTTCTACATGGCGACGGGTGCGCCACCGGAAGGCGAGCGCCCGAAGGACGATCACACCACCTCAGTCGGCGCGGAGAAGGAATGATCTGCGTCGCATTGTTTGAATTCTAGAACGCCGGAGTTCGCAAGGCATGGTTCCCAAGATTACCGTGGTCGAAGACGAAGAGGCGCTGAGCGTCCTCTTGCGCTACAATCTCGAAGCGGAGGGTTTCGAGGTCGATACGATCCTGCGCGGCGACGAGGCGGAGATCCGCCTGCAGGAGCGTCAACCGGATCTCCTGATCCTCGACTGGATGCTGCCCGGCGTTTCCGGCATCGAGCTGTGCCGCCG
Source organism: Mycoplana sp. 10N416 (assembly GCF_056394765.1). Lineage (NCBI taxonomy): Bacteria > Pseudomonadati > Pseudomonadota > Alphaproteobacteria > Hyphomicrobiales > Rhizobiaceae > Mycoplana > Mycoplana sp. 10N416. The sequence continues at coordinate 441,633 of NZ_JBFTIM010000004.1, forward strand.
CCTGCGCCAGCGCTCCGAGACCGAACGCCTGCCGATCATCATGCTGACGGCCCGCGGCGAGGAGAGTGAAAGGGTGCGGGGTCTTGCCACCGGTGCCGACGACTACGTGGTGAAGCCCTTCTCGACGCCGGAGTTGATGGCGCGGGTGAAGGCGATGCTGCGGCGCGCCCGGCCGGAAGTGGTCTCGACGCTGCTGAAGTGCGGCGATATCGAACTCGACCGCGAGACGCACCGCGTCCATCGCCGGACGCGCGAGGTGCGCCTCGGTCCGACGGAATTCCGCCTGCTCGAGTTCTTCATGACCTCTCCCGGGCGCGTCTTTTCGCGCTCGCAGCTGCTCGACGGCGTCTGGGGACATGACATCTATGTCGACGAGCGCACGGTCGATGTGCATGTCGGCCGTCTGCGCAAGGCGCTGAACTTCTCCAACATGCAGGACGTCATCCGCACCGTGCGCGGGGCCGGCTATTCGCTGGAGGCCTGATCGGCTGGAAACAATCGGAAACGAAAAACGGGCCCCGCGGGGCCCGTTTGCAATTCTGTCTCTTTCCAGCGTGTCGCCGGTTACCGCATGCGCCGACGTTCGGCCGACGGCTGGTAAGCCAGGCGCTGATGGAAGAGGCAGTAGGGCGAGTTGTCCGGGGACTCGTTGCCGCAGAAGTGAAAATCGTCCGTCAGCGGGTCGCCGTTCGGCCACTTGCAGGTGCGCTCGGTGAGTTCCGTCAGTTCCAGCCGACGCGACATCGGCAAGACGACGTTCGTGTTGATCCGCGCGAGCGGCGCGTCGTCGTACTCAAACGCGACTTCCTCCTTGACGACGGTCGCGCCTGCCGGACGGGCGACGGTGCGGGTCACGACCCGCGGGGCGAAGTTCGAGGGGCGCGGCGCGGCGGCCGGCCGCTTGGCCCGTGTCGCCGTCGGCGTGCCGCCGGCTTTAGCGCGACCGGGAAGGGCGAGGCGGTGCACCTTGCCGATGACCGCGTTGCGGCTGACGCCGCCGAGTTGTGCTGCGATCTGGCTGGCGCTCAGTCCTTCGGACCAGAGCTTCTTGAGCTTCTCGACCCTCTCGTCTGTCCAGTTCATCCTATCGCCTCCATTCCAGCGTTCGCTACCGGGAATCCGTCGCCAATGCCCCGGATGGCTCCGGAGCACGGAACGCCTTGATACTGTGGGTGACTAGTTCCGCCGCATGCAGTCTAGCAATTGACTTTTAACCTACTGACAGGGGGACTCTGTGACAAGAGTCGCCCGATTCAGGCCGAATCGATTTTCCAGTTTTCCCCAACTTGCTAGTTTGGTGTGACTGCCCGGCGACACTTTCCGCGCGCAATTCGGGTCCGTCTACGCGATCAATTGAGGCGGAACGGATGGAAGCTACTTTTATTGACATCGACCCCCGAAATGCTGATAGTGCCGCGGCCGCCGCAGGGCGGCATTTTTCATTTTTCCACACGGAAAGCTCAAGACGGGAATGGATTTCCGCATCCGCTGCGAAGGAGATACGCGCCATGGCTGATGCCACGCCGCTTTACGAGACCTATCTGCGTGCGCCGCTGCGCTTCGAGCGTGGCGAAGGCGTCTGGCTGATCGCGGAAGACGGCTCGCGCTATCTCGACTTTGCCGCCGGCGTTGCGGTCAATTCGCTCGGCCATGCCCATCCACATCTGGTCGACAGCCTCAAGAGCCAGGCCGACAAGGTCTGGCACGTTTCGAACCTCTACGAGGTGCCGGGACAGGAAACGCTTGGCAAGCGGCTGATCGACGCGACGTTCGCCGACAAGGTGTTCTTCACCAATTCCGGCGCAGAGGCGCTGGAGTGCGCGATCAAGACGGCGCGGCGCTATCATTTCGCCAAGGGCCATCCCGGCAAGTTTCACGTCATCACCTTCGAGGGGGCCTTCCATGGCCGGACGCTGGCGACGATCGCCGCCGGCGGCCAGGAGAAGTATCTCGAAGGCTTCGGGCCCAAGGCGCCCGGCTTCTATCAGGTGCCCTTCGGCGACATCGCCGCCGTAAAGGCCGCGATAACGGAAGAGACGGCGGCAATCCTGATCGAGCCGGTACAGGGCGAAGGCGGCATCCGCGTCGTGTCGAAGGAGTTTCTGCGGGAACTGCGCGCGCTCTGCGACGAATATGGGCTGCTGCTCGTGCTTGACGAGGTGCAGTCCGGCGTCGGCCGGACAGGCAGGCTGTTTGCCCATGAATGGGCCGGTGTCGCGCCGGACATCATGGCGGTCGCGAAAGGCATCGGCGGCGGCTTTCCCCTCGGTGCCTGCCTGGCGACGGCGGAGGCTGCGGCCGGGATGGTCGCGGGCACGCATGGCTCGACCTATGGCGGCAATCCGCTGGCCATGGCCGTCGGCAACGCGGTCCTGGACGTCGTGCTGGAAAAGGGGTTCCTGGAACACGTTCGCGACGTGGCGCTCGTGCTGCGTCAGGGCCTGGCCTCGCTGGCGGACCGCTTTCCGGATATCATCGAGGATGTCCGCGGCGAGGGCCTGATGCTCGGCATCAAGGCCAAGGTTCCCTCGGCCGACCTGCTCAAGGCGGTTCGCGCGGAACACATGCTGCTCGTCCCGGCCGGGGACAACGTGCTGCGGCTGCTGCCGCCGCTGGTCACGACGGCCGAAGAGGCGCGCGAGGGGCTGGCACGGATCGAACGGGCGGCGGAGAAACTGAGCGCCGAGAAGAAGCAGGCCTGAGGCGTTGCCGAGGCTCAAACAGCAGGACTGACAGCATGGCCAGACACTTCCTCGACCTCTCCGCCATGACGGCCGAGAATCTTCGCACGATCATCGACGACGCCAAGGTGCGAAAGGCGGCGACCAAGGAGGGCACGGCCGACAGGCCGCTTGCCGGCAAGATGCTGGCGATGATCTTCGAAAAGCCCTCCACCCGCACCCGGGTCTCGTTCGACGTCGGCATGCGCCAGCTCGGCGGCGAGACGCTGTTTCTGTCGGGCACCGAGATGCAGCTCGGCCGCGCCGAGACGATCGGCGATACGGCGAAGGTGTTGTCGCGCTATGTCGACGCGATCATGATCCGTACGACCGATCATGCGCGCCTGCTGGAGATGGCCGAGCATGCGACCGTGCCGGTGATCAACGCCCTGACGGACCTGACGCATCCCTGCCAGATCATGGCCGACATCATGACCTTCGAGGAGCATCGCGGACCGGTGAAGGGACGGACGATCGCCTGGACCGGGGACGGCAACAACGTGCTGCATTCCTTCGTCGAGGGTGCGGCCCGCTTCGGCTATCGCATGAACATGGCCGTGCCGCTTGGCTCCGAGCCGGAGGACAAGATCCTCAACTGGGCGCGCAACAATGGCGGAGAGATCATGCTCTGCCACGACGCCGATCGGGCCGTCGCCGGCGTTGACTGCGTCGTTACCGACTGCTGGGTTTCCATGAACCAGGAGCACCGCGCCCGTGGCCACAACATCTTCCAGCCCTTCCAGGTGAACGAGGCGCTGATGCAGAAGGCCGACAAGGACGCGCTCTTCATGCACTGCCTGCCTGCGCACCGCGGCGAGGAAGTCACCGATGAGGTGATCGATGGACCGCGGTCGGTCGTCTTCGACGAGGCGGAGAACCGCCTGCATGCGCAGAAGTCCATCCTTGCCTGGTGCCTGAACGCCATTTGACCGGCCGTTCACGCCCTATTGAAAACGGCTTGACGCGCCACGATCTATGGCGCGAACCCCGATGTTGCAGCGGCGCCGCTGGCGTCGCATCCGCCGGATGTGAGATCATTCCGACGGCGATAGCGCAGAATCACTGAAGAACGCAGCCGTCGCAGGCAGGTGTGGCCAGCATCCCGCCGGACGGCCGATGGCGTTGAAGGAGCGAAATATGGCCCAGCCAGCCCCGATACTTGGCGAACTCGATTTTGCCGGCGACGACCACGTCGTGCCGTTCCAGGTGGAAGGCCTGGACGTGCGCGGCCGCGCGGTCCAGCTTGGGCCGTTGCTCGACGCGATCCTCGAGCGACACGACTACCCGCAGCCCGTCGCGCGCCTTCTGGCCGAGGCGATCGTGCTGACCGTCTTGCTCGGCACGTCGCTGAAGTTCGAGGGCAAGTTGATCCTGCAGACGAAGAGCGACGGCCCGGTCGATCTGCTCGTCGCGGACTTTTCCAGCCCCGAGAACGTGCGCGCCTATGCCCGGTTCGACGCCGACGCGCTGGAGGAAGCGGTACAGTCCGGCAAGGTCGCCCCGCACGAGTTGCTCGGCAAGGGTATCCTTGCCTTCACCATCGATCAGGGCGCTCACATGCAGCGGTACCAGGGCATCGTCGCGCTCGACGGCCACACGCTCGAGGAGATCGCCGGAGTCTATTTCCGCCAGTCGGAACAGATTCCGACGCGGGTTCGCCTCGGCGTGGCCGAACTGTTCGACCGCGATGAGAACGGCAAAGCCCGTCACCGCTGGCGTGCGGGCGGCATGGTTGCGCAGTTTCTGCCGGAGTCGCCTGAGCGCATGCGCCAGGCGGATCTGCCGGGCGGAGACGGCGAGGAAGTCGGCCACAGCATCGCTGAGGACGACAAGTGGTCCGAAGCCCGATCGCTCGTCGAGACGATCGATGCCGACGAGCTGACGGATCCGAATGTCGGAACCGAGCGGCTGTTGTTCCGGCTTTTCCATGAGCGCGGCGTGCGGGTCTATCCGCCACAGGCGGTGTTCGACCGCTGTTCCTGTTCGCGCGACAAGCTCAAGGCGGTGCTGTCGGGCCTGTCGCCGGATGAGGTCGAGCATACGGCGACCGACGGCCATATCGCGGCAACGTGCGAATTCTGTTCGACGACGTACCGCTTCGAGGTTGGCGAAGTCACCGCCGCCTGACGCACTCGATCTGTTGCAAAAGCGGACGCCCGCCCCGGCGTCCGCTTTTGTGTTAGAATTGCGCGCACGCTGGACAGTACGACCGCGGTGACCGCTTCGTCCGGCCGCCGCGCTCGTCGAGGAGCAGGCCATGATCCGCGCATTTGCCTTTCTCGTGCCGATGACAATCGGCGTCGTGATGGCGGCCGATATGCCGGTGGCGAACTCGGACGCCGACAAGCAGCAGATTCTGAAGAATGACGAGGCCTGGCTGAAGGCGGTCGCGACAAAGGACCCGCAGGCCATCGCCGCGTTCTATGCCGAAGACGGATCGATCCTGGCGCCGGGCATGCCGATTGCCAAGGGACGCGACGCAGTCGAGGCCGCCTGGAAGGGCCTGGTCGGCATGAAGGACTTTTCCCTCACCTTTTCGCCCTCCCTTGTCGAGGTCGCCCAGTCGGGCGACATCGCCTATGAGATCGGAACGTACGAACTCGGATACTCGACCGACAAGCCCGTTGACGAAAAGGGAAAGTACGTGGTCGTCTGGAAGAAAGCCGGCGACGACTGGAAGGTGATGGCCGACATCTTCAACAGCGACGGCGCGATCTAATGCTTCAATCTAACCCGGAAAGGCTCTAGACGCCGGGGGTCAGTTCAGGGTGCGGCTCTGGCCCGGCGCATCGAGCGAGAAGGCGGGGATGGTGACATCGAACGCTTCGCCGCTTGTCGTTTCCATCTGGTAATGGCCGAACATGACACCGGATGGCGTGTCGAGCGGGCAGCCGGAGGAATACTCGTAAGTATCCCCCGGTCCCAGCACCGGTTGTTCGCCAACCACGCCGGGACCGCTGACCTCGTCAACGAGCCCGTTCTGGTCGGTGATGTGCCAATAGCGCGTCATCAGCCTGACGGTCGCATCGGAATGGTTGGCGATGACGATGCGGTATCCCCAGACATAGCGGCTGTCGTCCGGGTCGGATTGCTCCTCCAGAAAATAGGGCTCGACAGTGACCTCGATATCGCGGGTAAGCGCTCTGTACATTCCAAGGCCTTAGGCTGATTGCTCTCGAACGGGTTGCGGCGAACCATGCGCGCAGGTGCATCGCATCTGCGCTTTGGCATTTGCGGCAGCACGCTCACCGCCATCCATTGGTTGGCACGTTCTCGACGATCCGATCAAGACAATTGTCGATCGTCAAGCGGCGTTGGCTGCCCCTGGGCGCAAAAAAAGCAGCGCACGGCCGGCATGCGCTGCTTCACCGGGTTCAGGATTTCACCTTCTCCAGCGCCTGGGCGAAGTCGGCGAGCAGGTCCTCGCTGTCCTCGATGCCCGCGGAGAAGCGGACGGTGCCGGGCGAAATGCCGAGTTCGGCGCGGGCCTCGTCGGTCAGGTTCTTGTGCGTCGTCGTTCCCGGATGGGTGATCAGGCTCTTCGCGTCGCCGAGATTGTTGGAGATCTCGACGATCTCGAGGGCGTTCTGCAGCGCGAAGGCGGCTTCCTTGCCACCCTTGAGCTCGATGCAGATCAGCGTGGAGCCGCCGGACATCTGCCTGGCGATGATGTCGGCCTGCGGGTGATCCTTGCGACCGGGGTAGATGACGCGGGCAACCTTCGGGTGATCGGCGAGAAGGTCGGCAATGCGCGAAGCGTTTTCGGTCTGCTGCTTGACGCGCAGCGGCAGCGTTTCGATCCCCTTCAGCAGCGTCCAGGCGTTGAACGGCGACATGGCGGGACCGGTGTGGCGGAAGTAGTCCTGCAGGCTTTCCTCGATCCACTCCTTGTCGGACAGCACGATGCCGCCGAGGCAGCGGCCCTGGCCGTCAATGTGCTTGGTGGCCGAGTAGACGACCACATGGGCGCCGAGCTCAAGCGGCTTCTGAAAGAGCGGGGTGGCGAAGACGTTGTCGACGACGACCTTGGCGCCGATCTGGTTTGCGAGCTTGGCCACGCCGGCGATGTCGACTACCTCCAGCGTCGGGTTCGTCGGGCTTTCGAGGAAGAAGACCTTGGTGTTCTTCCGGATCGCCTTTTCCCAGTTGGCGAGATCGCGCCCGTCGACCAGCGTACACTCGACGCCGTATTTCGGCGCCAGCGTCTCGACCACCCAGCGGCAGGAGCCGAACAGGGCGCGGGCGGCGACGATATGGTCGCCGGCCTTCACCTGGCAGAGGATCGCGGCCGCAACCGCCGCCATGCCGGATGCCATGGCGCGGCCTTCCGCGGCGCCTTCGAGCAGGCACATGCGCCGCTCGAACATGTCATTGGTCGGGCTGCCGTAGCGGGCATAGATGAAGCCCTCCGTCTCACCCTTGAAGCGAGCCTCGGCGGCTTCCGCGGTCTCGTAGACGAAACCCTGGGTCAGGAAGATGGCTTCGGAGGTTTCGGCGTGCTGCGAACGGGTGGTGCCGCCATGGACGAGTTGGGTTGCCGGGCGCCAGGACTTGCTCATGATGATTGCCTTCCAAAACAAAAAAACCGGCCGCGAAAAGCAGGCCGGTTGGACACCCGGCCTTTTTAGCTACTTGTTTAACGTGGCTGCAAGCCGACCGGCCAAATCACCACGGGATATCCGCTCCATACTGCGAGGCGGTGCTTGCGTCAATTGCCGGCATTTGGTTTTGTCGGCCAGTTTAAAGGAACGGTCTATGGTACGTGCAACGGGAATTCTGGCGGATCGCGCCATCAAGGGGCTGTTCGACAGCAACAGGCTGATAAGCGAGGCCGCGCTGGACCCGGACCAGATTCAGCCGGCGAGCCTCGATCTGCGCCTGGGCTCGAAGGCCTTCCGCGTCCGCGCCAGTTTCCTGCCCGGGCCTGCCCATCTGGTCGCCGACAAGCTCGACCGGCTGAAGCTGCATGTGATCGACCTTACCGACGGCGCCGTGCTGGAGACGGGCTGCGTCTATATCGTGCCGCTGATGGAAAGCCTCGACCTGCCGGAGGATCTGTCCGCCTCCACCAACCCGAAAAGCTCGACCGGCCGGCTCGACATTTTCACCCGCGTCATCACCGATCGGGCGCAGGAATTCGACAAGATCCCGGCCGGCTACAAGGGGCCGCTCTATCTCGAGATCTCGCCCCGCACTTTTCCGATCGTCGTGCGGCGCGGCTCGCGCCTGTCGCAGATCCGCTTTCGTACCGGCAATGCGCTGCTGACGGATGCCGAGCTTCTGGCGCTGCACGCATCCGACACGCTGGTGGCGAGCGACACGCCGAACGTCTCGGGCGGCGGCATCGCGCTGTCAATCGACCTGGTGGGCACCGGGCCGGACGGCCTCGTCGGCTATCGCGGCAAGCACCACACGGCCGTCGTCGACGTCGACAAGAAGAACCAGCACGACGTGTTCGATTTCTGGGAGCCGCTGTTCAGCCGCGGCCGCAACGAACTGATCCTCGATCCGGATGAATTCTACATCCTTGTCTCGCGCGAGGCGGTGCACGTGCCGCCGCTCTATGCCGCCGAAATGACACCATTCGATCCGCTCGTCGGCGAGTTCCGCGTCCACTATGCCGGTTTCTTCGATCCCGGCTTTGGCCATGCCGCCGCCGGCGGTTCGGGAAGCCGTGCGGTGCTGGAGGTGCGCAGCCACGAGGTGCCCTTCATCCTCGAGCACGGCCAGATCGTCGGGCGTCTCGTCTACGAGCGCATGCTCGAGCTTCCCGAAAGCCTCTACGGCACCGGACTGGGCTCCAACTACCAGGCGCAGGGCCTGAAGCTGTCGAAGCATTTCCGCACCAGCTGAGCCGGGCGTTCACTGCGACCCGCTCGAATGAGTCCCGACGCGCGCCGGCCGCAGCTTCGCCGCTGCCGCTCGTTCGGCATCCTCTCTCGATTTTCACGTTAGCTGTTTCCTCGGTGACAACCAGTTGTCTCGCTTCGCGCTAGCAACCGAAGCCAGGCCGCTGTCGCGGCATCGGATTGAACCGTGATGGAGGGAAGCTCAAATGGCGATTCACGTTATAGAAGTAGAGTCAATCACACCCGTTACGGCCTCGACCGACAACGATGTCTGGATGATACGTGAGGGTGTCACGCTTGCCGTCGCGCCCTCGCCCCGCGGCGCGATCGACGCCAGCGTCACAGCGAATAACCGCAAGTTCATCGTGGATGGGAACGTTTTTGGGAGCGAGGTCGGCATCTATCTGGGTGCGGGAACCGATACCAAGATCGTCGTGGGGGACACAGGTTCGGTCAGAAGCTCGTCGACGGCGATGATGGCCTGGGCACCAGGGGTGGAGGCCACACTGAGACTTGAAAACGATGGAGAGGTCTACGGCTCGAACGAAGGTATCTATGTCCTCCTGACGAAACTCGACCTCACCAACAATGGGATGATCGGGGGAGGCTATAGCGCCGTAGTTGCCAGATCGAACTTCACCTACATCGTCAACAATGGGGTGATGAATGGTCTCGTTGCTGCTTATGGGGACGCCGCTGGCAAAGCTGCGATCAACAACACCGGCACCATCAATGGTCGGCTCGATGTGCTCACGAACGCAGCACAGGTCAACACGGTCTTCAATTCCGGTACGATAGCCGCGCACGACAAGTTGGGGAGTAGTCAGGACGCGGTCGTCGGTGGCCTTGCTGCCGAGCAGGTGGTCAATACCGGCACAATAAGGGGGCACCTGGACCTCGGCGGGGGGGCAGACACCTTCTCAAACTCCGGTTTCGTTCAGGGCAACATTTTCTTCCTGGCTGGCGACGACGCGCTGACGCTCAATAGCGGCGGCATCATCGAAGGCAATGTGGACATGGGAGAGGGCAACGACCGCATCAACCTGATCGGCGGATCGATCACCGGCACCGTGTCGGGCGGCCAGGGAAATGACTATTACGTCATCCGCAACGCAGACGCCGTTTTGACTGAAACAGCGAATCAAGGCGTCGATACCGTCGAAACCCGCACCACCTGGTATCTGGACGACAACTTCGAAAACCTAGTGCTCGCCGGCAACGCGAGCGTCGAGGGGCACGGCAATGAGCTTGCCAATGCATTGACCGGCAACATCGCCTCCAACCGGCTGTTCGGCTACGAGGGCGACGACGTGCTCGATGGCGGAAAGGGGGGCGACCGGCTCGACGGCGGTGCCGGCAACGACACCTATATCGTCGCCAACGCGGGAGATGTCGTTGTCGAAAAAGCGGGTGCGGGCAGGGACACCGTCAAATCCACCGTCAGTCTGGTGCTTTCGGCGAACGTCGAAAACCTGATCCTTGGCGGAACCGGCGCGCTGAACGGCACCGGCAACGCCCTCGCCAACACACTGACCGGCAATGCCGGCAAGAACGTCCTGAACGGCGGTACCGGCAAGGACACGCTGATTGGCGGTGCCGGCAACGACACCTACATCACCGATGGCGGCGACACGATCAAGGAGGATGCGAATGGAGGCATCGACCTCGTCAAGAGTTCCGTCACGCTCACGCTCGGTGCAAACCTCGAAAACCTGACGCTGACCGGTACCAAAAGCATTGGCGGCACCGGCAACGCGCTCGACAACGTTCTGGTCGGCAACGCCGGAAAGAACGTTCTGAACGGAGGCGCGGGTGCCGACACTCTGACCGGGGGGCGTGGCAGTGACACTTTCGTCTTCAACTCCGCCCTGAGCAGCAAGAATATCGACAAAATCAGCGACTTCGACACGAAGTCCGATATCATCCATCTGGACGACGCGATCTTCCGCGGCCTGAAGGCCGGTGCTTTGTCAGCCGATGCCTTCCGGATCGGAACTGCCGCTGCCGATGCCAGCGACCGCATCATCTACAACGATGCGACCGGGGCGCTGTTCTTCGATCGCGATGGTTCCGGATCCGCCTACAAGGCCGTGCAGTTCGCCGACCTGTCAGCCGGCCTGAAAAGTGCGGGCATCGCTTACAGCGACTTCTTCGTCATTTAGCGTAGGGATCACTGCGGTGCCTCGGCAAGGCCATCAAGGCTCCCGGATGGCGCTGTCGAGCCCGCGCAGCAGCGGATAGAGGAAATAGGAGATGACGGTTCGGCGACCGACCTTGATCTCGGCCGAGACCGTCATGCCCGGCAGGAGCCGGATCGTCTCACCGTCGGAGTGGAGTTGCATGTCGGTCAGCGGCACCCGGGCCTTGAAGTAGGGAGCAGGCGATTGTCCCGTGGCCGCTTCCTGCTGGGTCGGGTTGAAGGCGTCGCGGCTGATCGTGCGGATCGTCCCGGAAGCCGTTCCGTACTTCTGGAACGGATAGGCGTCGAGCTTGATCCGGGCTTCGCTGTCGACTGCGACGCGCGCGATGTCGCGGGAGTTGACCGAGACCTCCGCTTCGAGCGGGACGTTGAGGGGGACGAGCGTCACGATCGGCTCCGCCTCGCGGACCACCGAGCCGACCGAGCGCTGGGCCAGGTCGAGGACGACGGCGTCGGCCGGCGCTGTCAGCGTGATCATCTCGCGCCTCAGTTCCATTTTCTTCAATTCGTCGGCGGCGGTGTCGCGCTGGTTGCGTAGTTCGACCAGTTGTTCCATCGACGCCCTGCGAAAGTCCTCGACAAAAGCCTGCCGGTCGGCTCGCAGCTTCGCCAGCGTGTGATCGGCTTCCGCCGCCTTGCCGCGCAACGCCGACAGGCTCGTCTCGACATCAAGCCGCGCGTCACGCGCGCCAAGGAAGTTGATCAGCGATCCGCTGTCCTTCCGGTAGAGCGACTCGCGCGCCCCTTCGATGCGATTGAGATTGTCGCGCCGGTTCGTCAGCACCGCCTGCTGATCCTTGCTGGAGGCGATCGCCGCAAGCTGGCCGGCGATCTGCTGGTCGAAATTCTGCACCTGCGCGAGGTAGTAAGCGCGGCGCTGGGCGAAAAGCTGCGCTTGCAGCAGCTCATCCGGTGAACTGCCTGCGTTTGCCGTGTAGTCGACCCCTGCGAGTTCGGCGTCGATGCGCTTCACCTGCGCGTCGAGGGCGGAAAATTTCGTGCGCTGCTGGTCGGCGTCCGATTGGCTGAAGGTTGCGTCCATTCTGGCCAGCGTCTGGCCGGCGTGAACCACGTCTCCCGCCGAGACCTCGATGGAGCGGATGATCGACGTCTCGAGCGGCTGGGCGACAATGGTCGGCTGCGTGGTGACGAGTTTGCCGGGGGCGATGACGACCTCGTCGATCTTCGATAGCGATGCCCAAAGGATCGCCGAGCCGATCAGCGCGGTGATGCCGTAGAGGGTCATCCGCGCTACCCTGGGCGGCGCGCGTTCTTCGAGTTCCACGGCGTCCGACTGGAATTCCGCGATCACCGGCGGGCGGGCGTATTGCACGACGAGTTCGGTTCCGGGCTTGCCGGCCGGAACGGGAAGGTTCTCGTGCCCTCTCGCGCTGTCGTCGCTCATGCCACCTGCCTTGTTTGCTGGGACCATAGGTGGCGATAGGTCATGCAGCGCGAAACCAGTTGGTCGTGGCGGCCGATATCGGCAACCTTGCCGCGCTCCACGACGAGGATCGCGTCGGCGTCGACCAGCGTCGACAGCCGGTGCGAAACGATGATGACGGTGCGCCCCTTCGCGATCTTGCTCAGGTTCTCGCGGATGATCGCTTCACTGTCGGGATCGAGCGCACTGGTGGCCTCGTCGAGAATGAGCAGTTTCGGGTTGGTCAGCAGCGCGCGCGCGATCGCAAGACGCTGCTTCTGGCCGCCTGAAAGGTTTGCGGCATTCTCTTCCAGCATGGTCTCGAAGCCACGCGGCAGCCGCTCGATGAACTCCTCTGCGCCGGCAATGCGGGCGACGTCGACGATCTCCTCGATGCTCGCGTCCGGCTTGGCCGCGGCGATGTTCTCGCGCACCGAGCCGCGGAACAGGAAATTATCCTGCAGCACCACGCCGATGCTCGAGCGCAGATGAACGAGATCGATTTCCCGGTTGTCGTAGCCGTCGATCCTGACCAGCCCCTGCTGGTTCTGGTATAGCCCCTGGATCAGTCGCGTCACGGTCGTCTTGCCGGAGCCGCTCTTGCCGACGATGCCGAAGACCGAGCCGGCGGGAACGGTGAACGACACGTCGTCGAGCGCCGGGGCGTTTTCCGGCACGTAACGGAAGGTGACCCTGTCGAACTCGATCTTTCCGCTGAACTCCGGCCGGATTCCGCGGCCGCGGCCGGCCTGTTCGCGGCGCTGGTTCATGATCTCGCCGAGCATCCGCACGGAAAGCGCCACTTCCTGATACTCATGCACCATGGTGACGATCTGGACGAGCGGCCCGGAAACGCGCCCGGCCAGCATGTTGAAGGCGACCAGCGCGCCGATTGTCATCGCGCCGCTGAAGACGTCGAGCGCGCCGAGCCCGATGATGGCGACGCTCATCAGCTTTTCCAGCAGCCCGGTGATGGCCTGGGCGATCGATGAGATCTTGTCGACGCGAAAGCGCACGGAAATGGTTTCGGCCGAACGATCGTCCCACACCTGCCGCTGCCGCGGCTCCAGGGCAAGCGACTTGACCGTGCGCATGCCGTGCACGGTTTCGACCAGCAGCGCCTGCCGCTCCCCCTCGACCCGGTAGAGCGCCTGCAGCCGTCGTTGGAATGGCCCAACGAGCATCATGACGACGAGGCCGACGAGCAAGGCAAAGCCGAGCACGACGAAGGTCAGCTTGACGCTGTAGAGAAGAAGGATCGGCACGAACACCAGCAGCGACAGGCTGTCCAGAAGCGTCAGGAACAGACGGCCGGTCAGGAATTCGCGAATTCGCCCGGTCTGCTGCATGTGCTTGACGATCACGCCGGCTGAGGATTGCTCGAACAGGGCGATCGGCAGATCCAGCAAGTGGCCGAATGTTCGGGTGGCGATCCGGATATCGATCTTGTTGGTTGCGTAGAGCAGCAGATAACGCCGCAGAAAGGTGAAGGCCGCATCGAAGATCAGCGCGATGGCAATGCCGACGGTGAGGACGGTGAGCGTCGCATAGCTCTGGTGCACCAGAACCTTGTCGATCACCAGCTGGAAGAAGATCGGCGTGGTGAGGCCAAGCCCGTAGAGAACGAAGGCCGCCAGCGCCACGTCGCGAAAGAGGCTGCGCTGGCGCACGATCTCCGGAATGAACCAGCGCAGGCCAAAGGGCTGATCGTCATCGAAGAGGCGATAGTTGCGCTTCAGGAGGACGATGGAGCCATGCCAGCTTCGGGAGAACTTCTCCTCGTCGAGAAGAATGAACTCCGGACGCTTCGCGAGCGGATCGAGCACGCGGATCATCCGGTCCTCGCCGCTGCCGGCGGCGGCGGCGATCACGATCCAGTTGCCGTTGTCGAGTTCGGCGAGCACGGGATAGGCCTGGCCCAACGTGAACAGGCCATCCCAGCTCAGGCGGACATGCCGGGCCTTCAGGCCCGCATCCTTCGCCATCCTGAGGAGCTTTCGCGTAGGAACCGGCTGCTCGCCAATGGCATAGTCATGCATTAGCCGTTCGGGCGCCAGGTCGATCCCATGATGACGCGCGACCAGCGTCAGGCATTGGAGGTTGGTGTGCTGAGACGCGCCCATCGCCGCTCCCAATAAGTGCCGCGCGTGCTCAGTTGAAATTCGGCGACTCGTTTGACGAGCCCCGTGTCTGCTGCCCCGCATCGCCCGCCGGAAGGGCCGCAATGTCGCCGATGCGGCGAACGGCGCCGGCTTCGACGAGGCCGTTGAGCGCCTTCTGCATGAGGTCGACCGCATTGGCGAAGGCATCCACCGGCATGACGACCCGCTGGCGGAACACCGGCTTTGGATTGTTGTTCGCGTCGCGTTCGGTCGCCGACAGGGACATCAGGTCGATGCGGACGATCGTGCCCGTGACGGTGATCTCGCCGATGCCATCGGAATAAAGCTCCTGGGTCATTGTTGTCTCCATAGGATGTTGCTCGCAGGTGAAGGAGGAGGGGAATCGTGTTGCCAGGGCGGAAAGGGATCATCCAGATCGCGCGCGCTGCTGGAATCGAAGCCGGCCTCGCCACCGACCAGGCACTCATCAAGCGCTGAGCGGATTGTGGCTTCGGCCAGCCGGGTGCCGATGAAGACGAGCTCCTGCCGTCGGTCGCCCCAGATCGGGCTCCAGTGACGGTCGAGAAGCGCATGGAACTGTGGCTGGCGCGGCCAGTGGGCGCGCGGCACCGTCGCCCACCAGAGGCCTTTCGCCTCGGTGCGCCGCTGCACGCCGGCAATCGACAGCAGTCCGATCCAGTCCGGCCGCGTCGCCAACCAGAAATGACCCTTCGCCCGGATCAGGCCGGGCCACTCCCTGGAAAGAAATGCATGGAAGCTCGAGGGATCGAAGGGGCGGCGCGCCCGGTACACGAAGCTGGATATGCCGTATTCCTCCGTCTCCGGAACGTGGTCGCCCCAGCCGAACAATTCCTTGTGCCACAAGGGATGCCTTGCCGACTTTGCTTCGGAGAACAGGCCGGTGTTGAGGATGGCCCGCAACGGGAGCACGCCGAAGTCCGTCTCCAGCACGCGTGCATCCGGATTGAGCGCGGCAATGACGCGGCGAACGGCCTGCCTGGTTTCGGCCGGCACCTCGGAGACCTTGTTGACGACGACGACGTCGGCGAATTCGATCTGCTCGACCAGGAGATCGACGAGGCTGCGATGGTCGTTCTCGTCGCGCGTCGCACCGCGGTCGCTCAGAAAATCAGTGCTGGCATAGTCCGCCAGCAGATTGGCGGCGTCCACGACCGATACCATGGTGTCCAGCCGTGCGATGTCGGCGAGCGCCGCCCCAGCCGCGTCGCGGAAGGAGAATGTCGCTGCGATCGGCAGGGGTTCGGCTATTCCGGTGCCTTCGATCAGGAGATAGTCGAAGCGCCGCTCGTCTGCGAGCCGGCGAACCTCGCCGAGCAGGTCGTCGCGCAGCGTGCAGCAGATGCAGCCGTTGGTCAGCTCGACCAGCGCCTCGTCCGTCCGCGAAAGGTCTGCTCCGCCATCACGTACGAGATCCGCGTCGATGCTGATCTCGCTCATGTCGTTGACGATGACCGCCACCCGCAGGTCCTCGCGATTGCGAAGCACGTGATTGAGAATTGTCGTCTTGCCAGCCCCCAGAAACCCTGCCAGCACGGTTACCGGGAGTCGATTGTCGTCGACCATGCCTGCCCCTTGTGCCCAAACTTATGCCGCCAGCTGCGGCCTGAAGAGTACGTCCACGTAGTAGTTCGTGTTGTTGTAGCTGCTCGTGGGGAACACCCCTGCCGCCCCGTATGCGTAAACGCCGTTGCCGCCGCTCAAGGCCGATGACAGGGCATGAAGATTGTTGTTGTCGACGCCCGAATTGAAGAAGTTGCTGGTTGCCGAGTAATTTCCGTTGCTGCTGTAGGACACGACGTAGGTCGTGTTCGCCTGGATCGAGACGTCGTTCGAGAGATTGACGGTCTGCCAGCCGCTGGCGGTCTCGTTCGTGAAGGTCGCGCTTGCCAGCAGCGTGCCGGTCGCGCTCCACAGATAGCCGGTGTGCGTGCCGGTATTGTTGGCGCCCTTGTAGAAACGGAAGCCGGTGATGGAACCGGCCACGTCCGCCTGGAACTTCATGCCGAGGTTGACGCGGTTGTTGTCGTTGACCGAGAGCGTCGTCGGCGTGCTGGTGGCGGCAAAGACGCTCTGCGTGCCCGTCGAGGGCGGGACCACCGTCAGGCTGACGGTCGCCGATGCCGTGCCGCCGCGGCCGTCGGAAATGCTGTAGCGGAAGCTCGCCGGGCCGCTGTAGCCGGCCGTCGGCGTGAAGGTGACGGCATTCGTCTGGCCGTTGAAGGCAACGGTGCCATTCACTGCGTTGTCCACCTCTGTGATCGTCAGCGGGTCGCCGTCCGGATCGTTGTCGTTGGCGAGCAGCGCCGACGCCTGGATCGTCGCAGCCGTTCCGGGCGTGGTGGTGAAGCCGCTGTCGTTGGCGGCCACCGGAACCGCGTTGGYGGTGGAGCGCTCGAACAGGACRTCYACCCAGTAGTTCGWCGAACTCCAGCTCGAGGTCGGAAACTCGTTGCCGGAGCCGTAGGCGTAGACGCCGTTGCCGCCGCTGCTGGAACTKGAAGGYGCGCTGAGCACGCCGTTCGTCCGCGTCGTGGTGAAGTAGTTCGGCGTCGCGGCATAGCGGCCGTTGGATTGGTAGCTGGCGACATAGGTCGTGCCGGCGGTGATGTTCACCGGCTGCGAGAACATCACCGTCTG